>JANXPZ010000175.1 GCA_025357055.1 Candidatus Eiseniibacteriota bacterium
CGTGCGCTCGCCCACCATCACCCCGGGCGCACGCGGCGTTGGTCTGCGTAGGTTCAGCGCGCGCCCCCCCTGGGCACGCCGCCACCGCCCGGTCCTCCGCCGCACCGCCGCCGCCCGGCCGACCCCCCGGCTTCCTTGACGCCCCGGCGGCGGCTCCCTAGAGTCGCCCGGCTTCCCCGTCCACGCCTGAGCGGCCCGGAATGGCCCCGGAGACTCGCATGTCCCTGCACGAACTGATGCGCCAGCGCGAGGAGAAGCTCGCGCAGTGGCGGGCGCTGGGGGTCGACCCGTACGCCTACCGCTACGAGCCCACGCACCATGCGGCGGAGGTCCTGGCCTGGGGCGAGGCCGTCACCCAGGAGCCCGGGCAGCGGGTGCGCGTGGCGGGCCGGATCGTGGCCCTGCGCGGGCACGGCAAGGCGGGATTCGCCCACCTGCTCGACGGCAGCGGGCGGCTCCAGCTCTACTTCCGGGCCGACGAGCTGGGGGAGAGCTTCCGGCGCTACGAGCTGCTGGACGTGGGGGACTGGATCGGCGCGGAGGGAGCGGTCTTCCGCACCCGGACCGGCGAGATCACGGTGAAGGTCCAGGCCGTGGACCTGCTGGCGAAGTCCATGCGGCCGCTGCCCGAGAAATGGCACGGGCTCACGGACCCGGAGACCCGCTTCCGGCAGCGCTACGCGGACCTCTTCACGAACCTGGAGGTGCGCGAGGTCTTCCGCCGCCGCGCGCGCCTGGTCTCGGCGATCCGCACGTTCCTCGACGCGCAGGAGTACCTCGAGGTCGAGACCCCGGTGCTCCAGCCGCTCTACGGCGGGGCCTTCGCGCGCCCCTTCGTGACCGAGCACAACGCGCTCGGGATGCCGCTCTACCTGCGCATCTCGGACGAGCTGTACCTGAAGCGCCTGATCGTGGGCGGATTCGAGCGGGTCTACGAGTTCTCGCGCGACTTCCGCAACGAGGGGATGGACCGTTCGCACAATCCCGAGTTCACGCTGCTCGAGTACTACCAGGCCTTCGCCGACGTGCACGACATGATGAGCCTCACCGAGCGGCTCGTCGGGCACGCCGTTCAGGCTGCCACCGGCGGGCTCGAGGTCGTCTGGCAGGGCCAGCGCCTCGATTTCACCGCGCCCTGGCCGCGCGTCTCGATGCTGGACGAGGTGGGGCGAGTCGTGGGCGAGGACGTCTCCGCGCTGGACGCGGCGCAGCTCGGGCGCCTGGCCGCGGCGCGCGGCATCGGGACCCGCCCCGGCACGGGCGCGGGCGGGCTGCTGGATGCGCTCTTCAGCGAGCTCGTGCAGCCGGGCCTGGTGCGCCCCTGCTTCGTGGTGGACTTCCCGATCGAGACTTCGCCGCTGGCGCGCGTGAGCCGGGTGCGCCCGGGCGTGGTCGAGCGCTTCGAGGTCTACGTCGGCGGCATGGAGCTGGCGAACGCGTTCTCCGAGCAGAACGACCCGGCCGCCCAGCGGGCCGCCTTCGAGGCGCAGATGAGCCGCCGGGCGGCGGGCGACGACGAGGCGCAGGTCATGGACCACGACTACGTCCGGGCGCTCGAGTACGGCATGCCGCCCACCGGCGGCGTCGGGATCGGAGTGGACCGCCTCGCGATGCTGGTCACCGACTCGCGGTCGATCCGTGACGTCATCCTGTTCCCGCAGCTCGGGCCGGAGGAGGGGCTGGGCCAGGCGGGCGACGATGACGAGGAGCCCGCTGCGCCGGAAGGCGCCCCCGAAGCGGCCGGGCCGAGGTGAGACTCCCGCTGTGGATCGCCGTGCGCTACCTGCGCACCCGGCGGCAGAGCGGGTTCATCACCCTGCTCACCGGCATCTCGGTGGGCGGGGTGGCCGTGGGCGTGACGGCGCTGCTCACCGTGCTCGCCGTGATGAACGGCTTCGAGAACGAGGTGCAGACCCGCATCGCCGGCACCGACGCGCACGTCGTGCTGCTGGGGGAGACGGCGGCGGGCGTGGTGGGCGCCGACTCGCTCGCAGCCGAGGTGGCGCGGCAGCCGGGCGTGGAGGGCGTGGCGCCTTTCACCTACGCCAAGGCCATGATCTTCCACGAGGGCCTTACCGAGGGGCTCATCGTCAAGGGCGTTGATCTGCGGGCGGAACGCGGGGTGACGAGCGTGGGGCGCAACATCCAGCCGGCCCTCGACTCGATCCCGGGCGTCACCGCGGGCGGGTTCCCGGGCATCGTGCTCGGCAACGAGCTGGCGGGCCGCATCGCCGCGCGGGTCGGCGACCGCGTCGTGCTGGCGATGCTGAGCGACGGCGCAGCCTCGCCGCTCGGCTTCACGCCGCGGCTCAAGGAGTTCAGGGTCGTGGGAGTGTTCACCTCGGGCCTGTACACCTACGACTCCAGCCTGGGTTTCACGTCCATCCCGGCCTCGCAGGCGTTCTTCCAGCTGGGGGATGCCGTGACGGGCATCGAGGTGCGGATCACCGACATGTTCGCCGCCCCCCGGGTGGCCGGCGAACTGTTGCAGGCGGTCCGGCGGCCGGGGCTGCGCGCCAACAACTGGATCGAGCTGAACCGGAACCTCTTCACCTGGATGAAGCTCGAGAAGACCGTGATGTTCCTGATCCTCGCCCTGATCGTGCTGGTGGCGGCGTTCAACATCGTCAGCACGCTCTTCATGGTGGTCATGGAGAAGCGCCGCGACATCGGGGTGCTGCGGTCGCTCGGCGCACGGCGCGGCACGGTGCTGCACGTGTTCCTGCTGGAGGGTCTCCTGATCGGCGGCCTGGGGACGGGACTGGGTGTGCTGCTGGGCTCGGCGCTCATCGCCGTGCTCAAGCGCTACCCGTTCGTGCGACTCCCCGGGGACGTCTATTTCATCGAACGGCTCCCGGTCCGTCCCGAGGCGGGGGACTTCGCGTTCGTCATCCTGTCGGCGTTCCTGCTGTGCCTGGCCGCGGCGCTGTACCCGGCCTGGCGCGCCTCGCTGCTGGATCCCGTCGAAGCCATCCGCAAGCAGAGTTGAGGGAACACATGAGCGAAGCGGGCCAGGAGCGTGGGATCGCAGGCGTTGAGAGCGCTTCCCCCGTGCTGGTCGCACGCGGCATCGAGAAGGCTTATGCGACCCTGCGGGGCAAGCTGGAAGTCCTGAAGGGGGTGGACCTTGACGTGATGGCCGGCAGCATCGTGGCGATCCTTGGTGCCTCCGGCTCCGGAAAGAGTACCTTGCTGAACATCCTCGGGACACTGGACCGGGCGGATGCTGGCATGGTGGAGATCCGTGGCTGGCGGGTGGACCCGCTGCGGGACGATGAGCTCGCGACCTTCCGGGCGCGGCGGCTGGGCTTCGTCTTCCAGTTCCATCATCTGCTGCCCGAGTTCAGCGCGGAGGAGAACGTGATGATGCCGCTGCTCATCGCCGGGGAGGGCCCCGGAGCTGCCCGTGAGCGGGCCCAGGCGGCTCTGGCCGACGTCGGCCTGGCCGAGCGCTGGGACCACCGCCCCGCGCAGCTTTCGGGCGGCGAGGCCCAGCGCGTGGCCGTTGCGCGGGCGCTGGTGGCCGGTCCGGAGTTGGTGCTGGCGGACGAGCCCTCGGGCAACCTCGATCAGCGCTCGGCGGCGCAGCTGCACGAACTCATCGCGTCGCTGGCCCGCGAGCGGCGGCAGACGTTTATCGTAGTGACCCACAATGATAGGCTCGCCGCGATCGCCGACCGGGTGCTGACGCTCGAAGGCGGACGGCTCACAGGTACCTAGCCCGGGCTCACAGAGGGACACGGATGCTCTGCCAGATCTGCGGCAAGAACCCAGCCTCGGTGCACTTCACCGAGATCCACGACAACAAGATGTCGGAGATCCACGTCTGCGAGCGCTGCGCCGAGGAGAAGGGGCTGCACGCGACCTCGAAGAAGCAGCAGTTCGACATCGCGGACCTGCTGGTGAAGATGGTGGACGATTCCAGCGGCACCGAGGAGGAGCGCGTCGGGCACGTGCAGTGCCCGCGCTGCGGCCTGCTGTACTCCGGTTTCAGCGAGACCGGGCGGCTGGGTTGCGCGGAGTGCTACACCGCCTTCCAGTTCCAGCTGCGCCCGCTGCTGCGGCGCATCCATGGCGACACGCGCCACCGGGGCAAGCGCCCGGTGGGCGAGGGCGAGGGGGCGACGCGCTTCCGCCAGATCCAGCGCCTGCACGACGAGCTGCAGCGTGTGGTCGAGCGCGAGGAGTTCGAGCGCGCAGCGGTCCTGCGGGACGAGATCCGGCAGCTGGAGGAAGAGACGCGCGCGGGTGGGGAGGCCAAGCCATGAACGGCCCCGTCCGCCCGCCCGCGGATTTCGACGAGCTCGTGGCGCGCCCGGCGCGCTGGCTCTCGGCCGAGGGCCCGCACGCCGACCTGGTGCTGTCGAGCCGGATCCGGCTCGCCCGGAACCTGCGCAACGTCCCCTTCACGCACCGCGCCCACGAGGAGCAGCTGCAGGGCGTGCTGATGAGCGTGTCGGGCGCGGCGCAGCGCGGTCAGGGCTTCGCCGGCAGCCTGCTGCTCCGGATGGCGGAGCTCTCGCCGCTCGATCGGCAGGTGCTCGTCGAGCGGCACCTGGTCAGCCACGAACTGGGGGACGGGACCCGTCCCCGCGGCATCGTGGTCTCGCCCGAGGAACGGCTCTCGCTCATGATCAACGAGGAGGATCACCTGCGGCTGCAGGCCATCGCGCCGGGCTTCCAGCTGACCGAGGCGTGGGCCGCAGCCGACGCGGCCGACGACGAGCTGGATCAGTCGCTCGACTTCGCCTTCTCCGAGGAGATCGGCTACCTGACCGCCTGCCCGACGAACGCCGGGACCGGCCTGCGGGCCTCGGTGCTCATCCATCTGCCGGCCCTGGTGCTGCTCGACGAGATCCAGCGGGTGCTCAAGAGCATCACGCAGGTCGGTCTCAACGTGCGGGGGCTCTACGGTGAGCACAGCGACGTGATGGGCAACCTCTTCCAGATCTCGAACCAGACCACGCTGGGCCGCAGCGAGCGGGACTCGATCGAGATCCTGGACCGGGTGACCCGGCAGATCATCGAGACCGAGGAGCAGGCGCGCGAGCGGATGATGCGCGATGCGCGCGTGCAGATCGAGGACAAGGTGTGGAGGGCGTACGGGACGCTGCGTCACTGCCGGACCATCCACTCGCGCGAGGTCATCAACCTCTGCTCGGCGGTGCGGCTGGGCGTGGCGCTCCAGCTGTCCGGGCTCTGCCCGCTGAACGTGATCAACGAACTCCTGGTGCTGACTCAGCCGGCGCACCTGCAGCGCGCCTACGGGGGCGAGTTGAGCCCCGCCGAACGCAACGTCTACCGCGCCCAGCTCGTGCGCGAGCGGCTGGTCGCCGCCGAGCCCGGGCCCGGGCCGTCCGCCTAGCCGAGAAGGGGAGCCTCCCGACCATGCACGACAAGTTCACCGAACGAGTCCGGAAGGTCATCTACCTCGCCCGTGAGGAGGCGGCCCGGCTGCAGCACGACTACATCGGCACGGAGCACCTGCTGCTCGGCGTCATCCGCGAGGGCGAAGGCATCGCCGCGACGGTGCTCAACAACCTGGGGCTGGATCTCGACCGCATCCGTCAGGAGGTCGAGAAGATGGTGAGCCCCTCGGGCGGCACGATGACCATCGGCGAGATCCCCTTCACGCCGCGCGCCAAGCGCGTGCTGGAACTGGCGGTCGAGGAGGCCCGCACCCTCGGGCACAACTACGTCGGCACCGAGCACCTGCTGCTGGGCCTGATCCGCGAGGGCGAGGGCGTGGCGGCGAAGGTGCTGCTCGAGCTGGGCGTGGACCGCAAGCGGGTGCGCGAGGAGACGCTGAAGCTCCTGGGCGGCACGCCTTCGGGCCCCGGCACGCAGGAGCGCGAGGAGCGGCCCGAGACCCCGGCCCTGAATCAGTTCGGCCGCGACCTCACGCAACTGGCGCGCGAGGGCAAGCTCGATCCGGTGATCGGGCGCGAGAAGGAGATCGAGCGCGTCATCCAGGTCCTGTCGCGCCGCAAGAAGAACAACCCCGTGCTGATCGGCGAGCCGGGCGTGGGCAAGACCGCCATCGCCGAGGGTCTGGCGCAGCGCATCATCTCCGCGCAGGTGCCCGAGAGCCTCAAGAACAAGCGCATCGTGACGCTCGACCTGGCGGCGGTCGTGGCCGGGACGAAGTACCGCGGCCAGTTCGAGGAGCGCCTGAAGACCGTGATGAACGAGATCCGGGAGTCGAAGGACATCCTGATCTTCATCGACGAGCTGCACACGATCGTGGGCGCGGGCGGCGCGGAGGGCGCGATCGACGCCTCGAACATGCTCAAGCCCGCGCTGGCGAGGGGCGAACTGCAGTGCATCGGGGCGACCACGCTCGACGAGTACCGCAAGTACATCGAGAAGGACGGCGCGCTCGAGCGGCGTTTCCAGCCCATCATGGTGGAGCAGCCGAGTGTCGAGGACACCATCGCGATCCTGATGGGCCTGCGGGACAAGTACGAGGCTCATCACGGCGTGAAGATCACCGACGAGGCCGTCGTGCAGGCGGTGAAGCTCGCGGATCGCTACATGAACGGCCGCTACTTCCCCGACAAGGCGATCGACGTCGTGGACGAGACCTGCGCGCGGGCCCGGCTCTCGGTGACCACCGTGCCGACCGAGATCCACGAGCTCGACCAGAAGCTCGAGGAGGCCGTCAAGGAGAAGGAGTCCGCGATCTGCGGCCAGGAGTACGAGAAGGCCGCCCGGCTGCGCGACAAGGAGAAGGACCTGCGCGCGCGGCGCAACGAGCTCAAGAAGACCTGGTCCGAGTCCAAGCGCGACGAGAAGGTGGAGGTCACCGGGGAGCTGATCGCCTCGGTGCTCTCGGTCATGACCGGCATCCCGGTGGTGAAGCTGGCGGAGGAGGAGACGCAGAAGCTCCTGCGGATGGAGGACGAGATCCGCAAGCGGCTGGTGGGGCAGGACGAGGCCCTGTCCGTGGTGGCGCGCGCGGTGCGCCGCAATCGCGTGGGCCTGCGGGATCCCAAGCGGCCCATCGGCTCGTTCATCTTCCTGGGCCCCACCGGGGTGGGGAAGACCGAACTGGCCCGGGCCCTGGCGGCGTTCCTCTTCGACAGCGAGGAGGCCCTGGTCCGCATCGACATGTCGGAGTACATGGAGAAGTTCTCGATCTCGCGGCTCATGGGGGCGCCTCCGGGGTACGTGGGGTACGAGGAGGGTGGGCAGCTCACGGAGAAGGTGCGCCGCAAGCCGTACTCGGTGGTGCTGCTGGACGAGATCGAGAAGGCGCACCCGGACGTGTTCAACGTCCTGCTGCAGGTCCTGGACGACGGCGTCCTGACCGACAGTTCGCGCCGCCGCGTGGACTTCAAGAACACGCTCATCATCATGACCTCGAACCTGGGCGGCCGGCAGATCATCGCCGGCGGCAAGCACCTCGGCTTCAAGCAGGCCGAGGGCGGCGAGGCGCAGTTCGCCGCCATCAAGAGCACCGTCCAGGACGAGCTGAAGCGCACCTTCAACCCGGAGTTCCTCAATCGAATCGACGACACCGTCGTCTTCCACGCGCTCACGCGCGAGAACATGCAGGCCATCGTCCTCATCCTGCTCCAGCAGGTGCGTGACCGGCTCCGCTCACAGGACGTCACTCTCGACATCGATCCCGCCGCGATCGAGTTCCTGGTCGAGCGCGGATTCGACCCCTCCCTCGGGGCCCGCCCCCTCAAGCGGGCCATCCAGCGGTGGCTCGAGGACCCGCTCGCCGAACACATCCTGCGTGGCAGGGTCAAGGGTGGCGGCACGGTGCGGGTCGAACGGCTCGACGACGGACTCGACTTCGCCACCCGGACCGAAGAGCCGGTGCCCGGCGCACCCCCCGCGGACGCTCCGGCGCCGGCGAGCCCGGGAGGCTGACATCCTCCTCCTCCTGTTTCTCCTCGCACTCCTGAGCCCGGCCGCGGCCCTCGCACAGGGAGACGCTGAACCGCCGGGGAACCCGGTGCAGGTGGCCGCGCCGGCCGAGGCCGTCGTGGACTCCGCGGCCCCGGCGCCGGGCGTCGAATACCGCGTGGGCGCGGTGCGCGTCCGCGGGAACGCGCACACCGACAGCGTGCGCATCGTGCGCACCTTCGAGGTCCTGCCCGGCACCCGCTACGCCGACGAAGCCGTGCGGCGCGGCATCCGCAAGCTCTTCGCCCTGGGTCTGTTCAGCGATGTCGCGGTGGACAAGGTCCCCGCCGCGGACCGGATGGACCTGGTCATCTTCGTGAAGGAACGGCCCCGCATCGGCAGGATCGAGTTCCGCGGGAACCAGAAGCGCAAGTCCGAGGACCTCGAGAAGAAGCTCACCCTGCACGTGGGCGAGGTCTATTCGCCGGTGGCCGTCCAGAGCCAGGCGGACTCGCTGCTGAAGTACTACCGGGACGAGGGCTTCCCGCGTGTCACGGTCGAGGCGGCCAGCGACACCACGGCGGACGGTGGCCTCGATCTGCGTTTCACCATCCAGGAGGGCGAGAAGGTGCGCATCACGAGCGTCGAGTTCGTGGGCGCGCAGGCCTTCCCGGCGAAGAAGCTCCGCAAGCAGCTCAAGACGCGCGCGAAGTGGTTCCTCGGTGGCGGAAGCGTCAAGGAGGAGGACGCGGCCGAGGACCAGGAGAAGCTCGAGCGCTTCTATCACGACCGCGGGCACCGCGACATGCGCATGGTGTCGCGCGAACTGAAGGAGACGGCGGACCCGCGCAAGCTGACGCTGCGGATCACGGTCGACGAAGGGCGCTTCTACCGGATGGGCACGGTGCGCTGGACGGGCAACGTGGTCCTGACGGAGGCGCAGCTGGCGGCGCTCTGGAGGGTGAAGCCCGGCGAGCGCTACGACGCCTCGAAGATCGAGCGGGTGCAGGGCCTGACGTACGCGGAGTACGCCGAGCAGGGCTACCTGTACGTGGGGGTCGAACCGCGGGAGACGGTGCGCGACTCGGGCTTCGTGGACATCACCTTCGCGCTCGGCGAGGGCCAGCCGTCGAAGGTCCGCTACGTGAACATCTCCGGCAACAAGATGACGCGCGAGAAGGTGATCCGGCGCGAGCTCGAACTGCGCGAGGGGGACCGTTTCAAGCGCTCGGCGCTGATGCGCACCCAGGGTGAACTCTCCCGGCTCGGGCTCTTCGAGGAGGTGATGCCGGACTTCGCGCCGGCGGAGAGCACGGACGTGGACATCAACATCAAGGTCAAGGAGAAGCAGGTGGGGACCGCCTCGGCGGGCGCGGGGTATACCGGCACGACCGGGATCACCGGTTTCCTCGAGCTCGGGCACAACAACGTGCTCGGCAACGGCCAGAGCCTGGCGCTCCACCTCGAGCGCGGAAGCCGGCGCAGCGACTACTCGCTGAGCTTCACGGAGCCGTGGTTCCACGACACTCCGACCCTGCTGGGCATGTCGGCCTTCAACATGTCCACCGAGCTCGACCTCTACAAGGAGCAGCGCCGCGGGGGCTCGGCCCGGATCGGGCGGCCGCTGCCCTGGCCGGACTACGCGCGCGGCTCGATCGGTTACAGCCTCGAGGACGTGACCATCAGCCAGTTCGGCTCGACGTACTCCGGACAGGACTCGATCGTGCTCGGAGGCATCGCGACCGGAAGGCCGGTGCGCACCAGCAGCGTCCTGCTGGACTTCAGCCGCAATTCCACGGACAACGCCTTCTACCCGACGCGGGGCACCCGGCTGACCTGGACCAGCGAGCTGGCCGGCGGGCCGTTCCTGGGCGCCGTGGACTTCATCAAGAACCGCGTGGAGGGCCGGGTCTACCTGCCTTCGTTCGCCAAGCGTTTCACCACCATGGCGCGCGCGCGGGTCGGGGTGCTGGGGATCTGGTCGGGGCAGAGTCTTGCCGTGCCGCCCTATGAGAGGTTCCGGCTCGGCGGCGGCACCGTGGCCGACCCGCTGCGGGGTTACGATGACTACATGGTGGTGCCGGAGAAGTTCATCCGGACCATCACGACCACGACCCGGACCATCGTGTCGATCGACACGACGGGCGCCGCGCCGGACACCACCTTCAGTTCCAGCAGCTACACCAGCAAGGTCCGCTATCCGGGCGGCCGCTACATGGCCCTCTTCAGCCTCGAGCAGCAGTTTCCGATTGTCGTGCCGCTGCGTGGTGTGCTCTTCTTCGATGCGGGCAACACCTGGGACCAGTGGGGAGAGATCCAGCCCTTCAAGCTCAAGATGAGCGTCGGCCTCGGGTTCCGCATGGAGATCCCCATGCTCGGCAACATCGGCTTCGACTATGGCTACGGCTTCAACCGTGATGACGGACCGCGCGGGAAGGGGCACTTCCTGCTCGGCAACGTGAACTTCTGATGGAGGTTCGGGGGACGCCATGACCTGCCGGGTTCTGCTCCGCTCCGCCGGGGTGGCCGTGGCCGCCGCGCTGGCGTTCCTGGCGCTGGCCGCCGCGCCGTCGCGCGCCGAGACCCGCTTCGGCTACATCGACTCCGGGCGCATCTTCACCGAGTTCACCGCGGCCAAGGAGGCACAGGCCCGCTTCGACCGCCAGGTGCAGGGCTGGCGTGACGAAGCCGCCGAGAAGGAGAAGGTCGTCAACCAGCTGCGCGCCGAGGTGCGCGATCAGTCCCCCATCCTGTCGTCGCTGAAGCGCCGGGAGAAGGAGGAGGCGCTGCAGAAGGCCATCAGCGATTACGAGCGCTTCATCCAGGAGGTCTGGGGGCCGCAGGGCCGGGCGACCCAGGAGAACGACCGCGCGACGAGCGACGTGGTGCGGCAGATCCGCTCGGCGGTGGAGAAGGTGGCGGGGGAGAAGAACCTGAATCTGGTCCTCGATGCGGCGAGCGGGGTCATCATCTACGCCGACAAGACGCTGGACGTGACCGCGGACGTCCTGACCGAACTCAAGGCCGGGGCGCAGGGCGCGACGGGTCCGTAGGGAGGCGTGATCATGGTCCGCAAGACGCTGGAGGAACTGGCCGCCGAGTTGGGTGGTGCCGTGGTGGGGGATGGCGCGATCGTGATCCGGGGTGTCGCGGGGATCCGGGAGGCCCTGCCCGGGGACGTGACCTTCCTGGCCAACGCGCGCTACGAGTCGCACCTGGCGGAGACGCGGGCCTCCGCGGTGATCTGTGACCGGCAGCCCCGCGAATGCCCCATCCCGCTGCTCCAGGTGGACAATCCCTACCTGGCCTTCCAGCAGGCGGTGCGCGTCTTCCGACCGGAGCTCTACCGGCCCGCCCCCGGGCTCCACCCGACCGCGGTGGTCGCGCCGGACGCCGTGCTCGGCGAGGGCGTCTCGATCGGCCCGTACTGCGTGGTCGAGTCGGGTGCCCGTCTCGGCGCGCGGGTGGTCGTGATGGCCGGCGGGTACATCGGGGGGCGGGCGGAGGTGGGCGAGGAGAGCTTCCTCTACCCGCGGGTCGTGATCCGCGAGGAGTGCGTGGTCGGCGCCCGCTGCATCCTCCACCCCGGCGTGGTGATCGGCGCGGACGGTTTCGGCTTCGCCTTCGACGCCGGGCGCTACCACAAGGTCCCGCAGGTCGGCAACGTGGTGATCGGCGACGACGTCGAGATCGGCGCCAACAGCTGCGTGGACCGCGCGACCACCGACAGCACGCGCATCGGGGACGGCACCAAGCTCGACAATCTCGTGCAGATCGGCCACAACGTGAGCATCGGACGCCACTGCATCGTGGTCGCGCAGGTCGGCATCGCGGGCAGCACGGAGCTCGAAGACTACGTGACGCTGGGCGGGCAGGCCGGGATCGCCGGTCACCTGCGGATCGAGAAGGGCGCGGTCGTGGCGGCGCAGAGCGGCGTGAGCCGGAGCGTGAAGTCGAAGGAGGTCGTCTCGGGCTACCCCGCCATCGCGCACGGAGCGTGGAAGCGCGTGAGCGTGCTGCTGCAGAAGCTGCCCCAGCTCTTCCACAAGACGAAGGAACTCGAGCAGCGCGTCGAGGCGCTGGAGCACCAGCGCGCGCGCGAGGTGGTGCGATGAGCGAGCGCCTGCAGCAGACGCTCGCCCGGCCCGTCAGCCTGGCCGGGGTCGGCCTGCACACCGGCGAACCGGGCCGCATGACGTTCCGTCCCGCGCCGGAGAACTCGGGCGTGCGCTTCGTCCGCACCGACCTGCCGGGCTCGCCCGCGGTGGACGTGCGTCCCGAGAACGCCACCTTCGATCCGCGAGCGGGGCGCCGGACCATCCTCCAGCAGGACGGGGTGCAGATCCACAGCATGGAGCACGTGCTCGCGGCGGTGGTCGGACTCGGCCTCGACAACGTGGTGATCGAGACCGACCACATGGAGATCCCCGAACCGGCCGACGGCAGCGCCCTGCCCATCGCGCAGACGCTGCTCTCCGCGGGGCTCGAGGTCCAGACCCGGCGCAGGCGGCACATCAAGGTCACCAAGCCCGTGCGCTGGAGGGAGGGCGACGTCGAGTTGACCGCCGTGCCGTTCAACGGCTGCCGACTGAGCTTCACGATCGTCTACGACCACGCGCTGGTGGGCACGCAGAGCCTGACCCTGGACATCGATCCGCAGACGTTCCTGCGGGAGATCGCCCCGGCGCGCACCTTCGTGCTGGAACGGGACCTCGAGGAACTGCGTCGCGCCGGATGGATCAAGGGCGGCCGGATCGAGAGCGCGGTGGTGGTGGGCAGGGACCGGATCCTGAATCCCGAGCCGCTGCGCTTCCCGGATGAATTCGTGCGCCACAAGCTGCTCGACCTGCTGGGCGACCTGTTCCTGCTGGGCGCCCCGGTGCTCGGGCACGTCAGCGCGGTGCGCTCGGGGCACGAGGGTCACGTCGCGTTCGTGAAGCTGCTCAAGGAGACGCTGCCGCTGCCGGGACGGCGTGCCGGCAGCCCCGCCGCCGAGTGGGACATCACCTCGATCCTCGACCTCCTGCCGCACCGCTACCCGTTCCTGCTGGTGGACCGGATCACCGCGCTCGAGGAGGGCTGCTTCATCGAGGGGTTGAAGAACGTCACCATCAACGAGCCGTTCTTCCAGGGGCATTTCCCCGGGCACCCCATCATGCCGGCGGTGCTCATCCTCGAGGCCATGGCGCAGGTGGGCGGACTGCTGCTGCTGCACTCGGTGGGCGACCCCAACGACAAGCTC
>JANXPZ010000177.1 GCA_025357055.1 Candidatus Eiseniibacteriota bacterium
GACGAGACCCTGGTCCATCATCGCATTGGCGACCTTGAGGAAGCCGCCGATGTTGGCGCCGTTCACCAGATTCCCCGGCGTGCCGTACTTCTCCGCGGTCTCGAAGCAGTTCTTGTGGATGGCGATCATGATGTTGTGGAGCCGCTCGTCCACTTCCGCGCGAGTCCAGGAGAGGCGGATGCTGTTCTGCGACATCTCGAGGCCGGAGGTGGCCACGCCGCCGGCGTTCGCCGCCTTCGCCGGTCCGTAGAGGATCTTCGCGTCGAGGAAGAGCTTCGCGCCCTCGAGCGTGGTGGGCATGTTGGCGCCCTCGGACACCACGTAGACGCCGTTCTTGAGCAGGTTGGTGGCATCCTTGGCGTTGATCTCGTTCTGCGTGGCGCTGGGGAAGGCGCAGTCCGCCTTGAGGTCCCAGAGCGGGTTGAAGTCGAGCTTGGCGTCCGTCGGGATGAACTTCGCGCTCTTGAACTTGTCCGAGTACTCCTTGATGCGGCCGCGGCGCGCGTTCTTGAGGTCCATCACGAAGGCGAGCTTCTCGCGGTCGATGCCGTCGGCATCGTAGATGACGCCGTTCGAGTCGGACAGGGTCACCGGCTTCGCACCCAGGTCGAGCAGCTTCTGGATGGTGTACTGGGAGACGTTGCCGCTGCCCGAGACCAGGCACACCTTGCCGTCGAAGGACTGCTTGCGCGTCTTGAGCATCTCCTCGGCGAAGTACACGCTGCCGTAGCCCGTGGCCTCCGGCCGGATGAGCGAGCCGCCCCAGTTCAGGCCCTTGCCCGTGAGCACGCCGGTGAATTCATTGCGCAGGCGCTTGTACTGGCCGAACATGAAGCCGATCTCCCGGCCGCCCACGCCGATGTCGCCGGCCGGCACGTCGGTGTCGGGGCCGATGTGGCGCTGCAGCTCGGTCATGAAGCTCTGGCAGAAGCGCATGACTTCGTTGTCGCTCTTGCCCTTCGGGTCGAAGTCCGACCCGCCCTTGCCGCCGCCCATCGGGAGCGTGGTGAGCGAGTTCTTGAAGACCTGCTCGAAGGCCAGGAACTTGAGGATCCCGAGATTCACCGAGGGGTGGAAGCGCAGGCCGCCCTTGTAGGGGCCGATCGCGCTGTTCATCTCGATGCGGAATCCACGGTTGACCTGGACCCCGCCCTGGTCGTCGAACCACGGCACGCGGAACATGAGCACGCGCTCGGGCTCGACGATGCGCTCGACGATCTTCGCCGCCTTGTACTCGGGGTGGCGCTCCAGCACCAGGCTCAGGGATTCGAGGACCTCCTGGACCGCCTGATGGAACTCGGGCTCCGCGGGGTTCTTGGCCTTTACCTGGGCCATCAGGCTGGCGATGTACTCCTTCGAAGACATCGTGCTCACCTCGGTCATCCTCCGGCTTCGGGGTCGGACTTGCAGCGGACGGGCTCCATTGGCCACACGGGCCAAGCGCCGGGGACTGTACGCGAGAAAGTCAGAGCGCGTCCAGCAGAGAATGCTGGACGAATGGTGCGGATGGAGGGGGTTGGGCCGAACAACATTCGGGAAACGCGCGCCCGGACCGTTTCAGGCCCTGTCCGGCTTCCTCGCCAGCAGACGTGCGGATACCGGGCCCGCCTCGGGGTCACGCTCTTCGTAGCGGATCGTCTCGAGCGTGGGGAAGGCGCGAGCCAGCTCGTCGCGAGCGAGCAGGAAATGCGCGCGGACCGGTCTGCCGAAACGCTCCTGTCCCACGCGATAGGTCTCGTAGACCAGCCAGCCGCCGGGAGCGAGCGCGCGCTCCATCCAGGGGAAGAGCGGGCGATGGAGGAAGCGGAAGCAGACGATCAGGTCGAACGGCCGCGCGGGTGGCTCGAGGCCGGGCTGCTCGAGGTCGCGGATCTCGGTGCGCAGGGAGACGCCATGACGCCGCGCCAGCGCGCGCGCGCCCTCCAGCGCCTCGGGGGCGTGGTCCCAGCCCTCGACCTCGAAGCCGTGCTGGGCGAGGAACACCGCGTCGCGGCCGGCGCCGCAGGCCAGGTCGAGCGCGCGCGGCGGCTTCGCGGCGGGCGCGCCCGGGGCCGGTTCGCTGCTCCGGGGTGGGGAGATCAGGGGCAGCACTTCTTCGAGAAAGGGCGCGGGGCGCCAAAGACGTGCGGCGGGGGCGTGGTCGGCGAGGCCGTCCTCGAGCACGCCGAGCGGCGCTTCGAGCCACGACACCGCGGAGTAGCCCAGCGCCTCGATCGTGGCCGCCGCCGCCGCCGCCGCGGCCGCATCCTCCGCCACCACGAGCATCGCGGCGTCGCGCGGGGGCAGCTCGGTGCGTCTCGCGCGGAGCTCGGCGTGGGGGATGTGGCCGCTCCCCGCGAGGTGCCCGCGGGCGAACGCCTCAGGCCCGCGGGTATCCAGGACGGTGAGCGTCCCTGCGCGCGACCGCGCGGTCTGCGGATCGATGGGCTCCATCGCGCCATACATCGCATGCCGGGGCCGCGGCCGCAAGCGCGGAGGTGGCCCGGCAGGTCGCGTCGCCCTCTTCTACTTCGGCATTGACCGCCCCGGCGCGCGTGGGGATACTGCGCGCGGCCGGGACGGTGAGCACGCCCTTGAAACGAACCTCATCGATCATTCTGCTGTCGCTGCTGCTCGCCGGGATCGCAGGCGCCGCCTCCGATCCGGCCTCGTCGAGCCGTGCCCGCGAGCGGGCCGGAGCGCTCTACCAGCGCTCGCTGGGGTGGCTCGCGCTCAATACCACGGAGGCGCGCCGGCAGGCGGTGCGCGCGCTGGAGGAGGCCACGCTCCTCGATCCCGGGAACGCCGGCTACGAGCTGGCCCTGGGCCGGGCGTACTACACCTGCGGGTTCCTGAAGAGTGCGCGCCAGCGCTTCGAGCGGGTGGCGAAGCTCCAGCCCGGGGACGCAGCCGGGCACCAGGGCCTGGGACTGGTCTGGCGGCGGGACTGGCTCAAGTACCTCGATCGCCGCTCGCTCGTGCGCTCGACGGAGCAACTCGCGACCGCGACCCGGCTCGACTCCGGGAATGCTGACGCCTGGCTGGCGCTCGCGCCGCTCCTCGTCGAGCAGGGAGATGCGCTGGGTGCCCTGCAGGCCGCCTTCAGCGCGCTGCGCGCCGATCCCGGCCGTCTGGAGGCCCATCTCGCCGTGGCTCACGCGCTGTACCGGAGCGGGATGCTGCACGAGGCCGACAGCGTATTCAGCGCCACCATCCCGCGCCTGCCCCGCAGGGTGCGCGATCGCTACGAGGACATCGCCCCGGTCGCCACCGAGCAGGACACGATCCTCCTGCACCAGCTGCCGCGTGCCGGCCGGCCCGCCTTCATCGAGCGCTTCTGGCGCGAGAACGACCCCGACCCCTCGACCCCCGAGAACGAGGCGCGCCTCGAGTACTGGGCACGCGTGACGCATGCCTACTTCCTGTTCTTCGACGCGAAGCGCGGGGGCTGGGACGAGCGTGGCGAGGTCTTCGTGCGCTACGGGCCGCCCGCCGAGATGCACTACAACCCGTTGGAGGGCCGGGCGAGCTGGACCTTCGACAGCGGGCCGGAATTCCCGGCGAACCTGATGGTGTGGACCTATCCGGAACTCGGCATGCGGGTGGTCCTGCAGGACCGGTTGCTCTCCGAGTTCTACATGTTGCCGGTGTCGCTCACGTCGGACCTGGATCCGCTCCCCGATCCCGACTCCCTGGCGAGGCGCACCGACGCGCTCGGCACGCGCGGCGGCCGCGGCGTGTTCCACCTGCTTCCGCCCGGCACGAAGCCGCTTCCGCTCGAGGGCCTCGTGGCCCGCTTCGAGGGCGGCGCCGGTCCGCGCCTGCTCGTGCAGTGCGAGGTGCCCGGAGGACCGGCCGACAGCGTCTGGGCCGAATGGGCCGTGCTGGACTCGGCGCGGGTGGTGCGGGCGCGGGCGTCGCTCCTGCTCGGGCCCTCGGCGTGCGCGGCCGAGACCCGGCGCGTCGGTGAGTTCGCGGCTGACCTCGACCCCGGTCCCTACCTCGTCAGCGTGACCGTGCGCGACGGTGCGGGCCGCCGCGGCATCCTGCGCGCGCCGGTCGAGCTCGCGCCCGCGCGGTCGAGCCTCGCCCTCAGTGACGTGGTCATCGCCTGCGGTACCTCGGGCGCCGGTGCCGGCCCGGTGCGGATCGAACCCAACCCGGGGGCGCGGGTCCCGGGGGCCGGTCCGCTCACGGCCTATTTCGAGATCTACCACCTGCAGCCCGGAAGCGACGGGCTCGCACGCTTCGAGTACGTCTACGCCGTGCGGTCGGTCGCGCCGGACGCCCGGCACTGGATGACGAAGTTCTTCTCGCCGGCGGCGCCGCCCCTCGTGTCGGTCTCACGCGAGGAACCGAACCTGGGCACGCTGCGGCGGCAGTTCATCTCCGTGCCCGTGGCTTCGTTCGTGCCCGGGCGCTACCGTCTCGAGATCACGGTCCGCGACCTGGTCGCCGGGACCTCGGTCGTGAAGAAGCTGGAGTTCGTCAAGACGAAGTAGGCGGCACGGGGCCCGTCGCAGGCTGTGGGCCCCGGCTCCCGGCTGCTCCGCGCCCCGCGGCGATGATCATCTTCATCTCCTCGTGGATCCCCCCGTTGCTGGCGAGGATCTGGCGGCCGTCGAGCCGGAAGTCGGCGCCGTCATAGCCGGTCACGAGGCCGCCGGCCTCGCGCACCAGCAACACGCCCGCCGCCATGTCCCAGGGCGAGAGGGACAGCTCCCAGAAGCCGTCGAAGCGCCCGCAGGCCAGGTAGCAGAGGTTCAGCGCGGCCGAGCCGTCGCGGCGGATGGCCTGCGCGCGCACCAGGAAGGCCTCGAACAGGGGCAGCGAGCGCCCGGGGTGCTCCCGCACGTCGTAGGGGAAGCCGGTCACGAGCAGCGCATCCTCGACGCGGGCGATGTCCGAGACGTGGACCGCGCGGCCGTTGAGCGTGGCGCCGTGTCCCGCGGCCGCCGCGAACATCTCGTCGCGCACCGGGTCGTAGACCGCGCCCGCGGCCAGGCGGCCCCCGGATTCCGCCGCGATGGAGACGCAGAAGAAGGGGTAGTTGTGGGTGAAGTTGGTGGTGCCGTCGAGCGGGTCCACCACCCAGCGCACCGCACCCGCCGCGTCCGCCGCTCCGCCGGCGTGCGCACCCGACTCCTCGGCCAGGATGGCGTGGCCGGGGTAGCGCCGCCGGATGCCCTCGATCACCAGGCGCTCCGAGCGGCGGTCGTACTCGGTGACCAGGTCGATGCGGCCCTTGCGCTCGGGGACGTGCGCGCGGCCGTAGCCCTCCCGCAGGATGGCTCCGGCGGCGGTGGCCAGTTCCACGGCGGCGTCGCGCAACTCGCGCGGATCGGCCGCGCTCACGCCGGTCCCCGCGCGGCGCTGTGGATGCAGAAGCGCGAGTAGGGGCAGTAGCCGCAGTTGCGCTGGTCGGGCTTCGGCGGGAACTGGGCGCTGCGGATGCCGGCCGCGGCCTTCGCCACGCGCTCGCGGGCGCGCTCGAGGTGTTCGGGCGTCACCTCGCCCGAGCCCACCGTGCCCGGTCCGACGAAGTGCAGCTCGGTGCGCGCGGGCAGCACGCCGGTGGTCTCGCGGTAGGCCAGTGCGTAGAGCCCGAGCTGGCCGTCCTTGAGGTCGTTCTTCGCGCGCTCCGCGGCCTTCCCGGGATCCCCGACCTCCGAAGTCTTGTAGTCCACCAGCACGATGCCCTCCGGGCGTTCGTCGATCCGGTCCCAGCGGCCCACCACCAGGTCGTTGCCGAGCTTGAAGCGGAAGTCGCGCTCGATGGCGAGTGGCGCCTGCCGGCTCGTCTCCTCGCGCGCCACGAAGCGTCTCAGGGTCTCGCGGCCCTCCTCGAGCCGGCGCTCCTCGTGTTCGCGCGAGTAGAAGCCCTCGCTCGACCACGCGTCCTCGAGGGCCGAGACCACCTCGTCCGCGGTGATGGGCAGCCCCTTCATGCGATGCTGATGATAGACCTTGATGGCGTGGTGGATGGCGATCCCGTACATCGCGGCCGGGTTCGAGCCGAGCGGCACCTGCGCGACGTGCGCGTAGCGATACTTGAGCGGGCAGGTGAGGTAGTCGTCCACCTGGCCGTACGAGATGCGCAGCGGCTGCTCCGGGGGCACGGGTGCGATCTGCGGCGGCGCGTCCTCGGGGGCCGGCGCGTAGCGCGCGATGGACTCGAGCGCCGAGACGGCGGTGCCGCCCTTGGGCGGGCTCGGCAGATCGAGCGCCTCGATCACGAAGCGGCTCGGCTTGTGCGCGCGCTTGCCGCCGTAGTCCGCGGCGTGGGTGAGCACGAGCCGGTCGCGCGCGCGGGTCATCCCGACGTAGAAGAGCCGGCGCTCCTCGCGGTAGTGCTCCTCGCGGGCGAGCTCGCCGGGGTCGCGACGCTCCTCCTGGCGCTCTTCGCCGGAGCGGGCGGCGGGGCCGGGCCCCCGGACCTTGCGCAGTTCGGGCGGGAACGGCAGGGCCTCGGCCTTGCGGTGGCCCGGGAAGCGACCCTCGACCAGGTGCACCAGGTAGACCACCGGGAACTCGAGGCCCTTGGCGTTGTGGACCGTCAGCAGGTGCACCGCGTCCTCCTCGCTCTCGATCGAGGCGGCGGCCGGGTCGTCGCCCATCTGGATGAGCAGGTCGAGGTGCCCCATGAACTGCGCGACCCGGTCCTGCTTCAGCAGCGGCCCGACCCGGGTCACGATCGAGAAGAGCCGGTTGAGGTTCAGCACGCGCTCGGCGGACTCGGCGCTGTCGTCGGCGGCGAGTTGGCCGAGCAGGCCGCTCTCGGTGACGAACTCGTAGAGCACCTCCGAGGTCGGCCGGCGCAGAGCGCTCGCGGAGAGCCGGCGGTGCAGGTCGGCGAAACGGCGGATGGCTTCGCGGGTGGGCTCCGCGAGCGCGGGATCGCCGACGGCGGCTTCGGCGGCGAGCGCGAGCAGGCCGCGGTGGCTGCGCCGGGCCGCCGCCCCGAGGCGCGCCAGGTCCACCGGGTCGGCCCCGAACACGGGGTCGCCCAGCGCCAGGTGCGCGGCCGCGCCGTCGTCCGGGTCGGCGAGCGTGCGCAGCGCGTTGAGGCACAGGTGCACCTCGGGCCGCGCGTAGAGCCCGCGCAACCCGACGCGGCGGAAGCGCACGCCGGCGGACTTGAGTGCGAGCGCGAACCCATCGAGGCTGGAGTGCGCGCGCGCCAGCACGGCGAAGTCCTGCGCGCGCCGCTCGCCGGCCGCGATCGCGGCGGCGATCCCGGCGGCCACGGTCTCCGTCTCGTCGCTGGCGCTGGCGAAGGAACGATGTTCGACCACGGCCTCCACCGCGCGCTGCGCGAGCAGGCTCTTGTCGTAGCCGAGCCGGGCCTCGAGCCGGTCGGGGTCGTTGGCCTTGATGAGCCGATGGGCGAGATCCAGGATGCGCTGGCCCGAGCGGTAGTTCTGCCGCAACAGCAGCACCTGCGCGCCGGGGAAGTCGTCCAGGAAGCCCAGCAGGTTCTCGACCTTGGCCCCGCGGAAACGGTAGATGCTCTGGTCGTCGTCGCCCACGGCGGTGAGGTTGCAGGGCCCGTTCCAGATGGTGCCCCCGGATGGCCCCGGCGAGCCGCCGGCCAGCAGCTTCACCAGTTCGAACTGGACGTGGTTGGTGTCCTGGAACTCGTCCACCAGCACGAAGCGGAAGCGCTCCTGGAACTCGCGCCGCAGGTAGGCGCGCTCCCGCAGCAGACGCAGCGCAAGGCTGATCTGCGAGCCGAAGTCCACGCGCCCGCTCTCGAGCAGCAGACGCTGGTAGGCGCCGTAGGCCCGCGCCTTCTCGAGCTCCGCGGCGGCGCGGTCGCGCAGGGCGGGGTCGTCGCCGGTGTCCGCTGCGAGCCGTGCGGCGAAGGCGGCGTATTCGTCCGGCGTGACGTCCTCGTCGCGTGCGCGGTCGAAGCAGGCGACCAGTGCCTTCAGGTGCTCGTCCGGGTTGCCCAGCGGCAGGAAGCGCTCCAGCCCCAGTTCGAAGAGCCGCTCCCGCAGGAACACCAGGATCTCGGCCGGCGTCTCCACGCGCAGTTGCGAGGTGAGCCCGAGCTCCACGGCGTGCTCGCGCACCAGCCGGTCGCAGAAGGCGTGGAAGGTGGAGAGCGTCGCGCCCACGAACCCGTAGGGCACCAGCACGTCCACGCGCGCCTCCATCTCGGCGGCGGCCTTGTCGGTGAACGTGAGGCCGAGGATCTCCTCGGGACGCGCGCGCTTGGTGGCGATGAGCCAGGCGATGCGGCGCGTGACGACCTGGGTCTTGCCCGTGCCCGCGCCCGCCACGATCAGGAGCGGGCCTTCCCCGTGGGTGACTGCCTCCCGTTGCTCCGGGTTGAGGCCCTCGAGGATGCGCTCGACCCCTGGTGCCGCGGCGGCAGGCGGAACGACGCCCGCGTTCACGATTCGAGCTGGCCGGAAGGAGGGGAGGGAGGCACGGCTGGACGCTAGCATGGCCGCGAACGCGCCGGCAAAGGCCCGCCTGCAGCGCGGCTTCCGCGCGACCCCGAAGCCGTCTAGACTGCCGCCGCCCATGAGACCTCGCCTGACTCCCGCCCTGGCGGCCTTGCCCGCTGTCCTGCTCGTGCTCGCCGCGCTCGGCTGCGCGGGCCGCCCGTCCGCGCGGGGAACGTCGTTCGTCTGGATCGCGGGGCGTCTGCAGCCTGCCTTCGACCCCGGCGGGCCGCCCGACCCGCTGCGCTGGTCCCTCGAGCGGCTGCTCGCGCGGGGCCTCGTCGAGGAGGACTCCAGCGGGGCACTCGTGCCCGGAGCCGCGGAGCGCTGGGAGTGGTCCGCCGACAGTCTCGCGCTCACGTTCCACCTGAGGCCGGGGCTGGTGTTCGCTGACAGCTCCGCCTGCGGGAGCGCGGACTTCCGGCGCGCCCTGGTCACCGGGCTCGGGCGTGAGGACCACGGCTCGCGAGCCTGGCTGCTGAGCGCGCTCTCCGGCGTCGAGCGCGTGCGCGCGGGCAGACCGCTGCCGCCGCTCGGCATCGAGACGCCCGACTCCCGCACGCTCGTGCTCCGCCTGGCGCGCCGCGATCCGCTCCTGCCCGCGAAGCTCGCGCTCCCCGGTCTGAGCGCGCCGTGGTCGGCCGCGGCGTCCGGCGGGTGGCGCGCCGCCGCGGGGCTCGGGCCGTACCGGGTGCTGGGGGAGGAGCCCGGGCGCGCGCTCACCCTGGTCCGGCGTGCGGGCGCGGCGGGCCCGGACACGATCCTGGTGCGCTTCCAGCCGCTGGCCGCGCGGGTGCTGACCTTCCTGCGGGCGAACGCCGCCGACCTGGTCTGGCCGCTGCCCGCCGCGCTGGATGCGGCGGCCGCGCCGGCGGGCTTCGGGCTCGGGGTGCGCGCGGCCACACCCCGGCGCACGCTGCTGCTGGTCATGCGCGCCGATCTGCCGCCCACCTCGCGCCCGGCGACGCGCTATGCGCTGGCGCACAGCGTGAACCGGGACCGGGTGCTGGAGTTGCTGGGTGCGCGCGCGACGCGGCTCGGGAGCTGGCTGCCGGGAGCGGGCCCCTACGACTTCCCCGCGCTGGACGAAGGCCAGGCCCGGGAGTGGATGGGGCGCGGGAAGCTGGGGCAGGCCTTCCACGTGGTGATGGGCTATGACGCCGACGGCGCCGGCGCCACGGTGGCAAGGGCCTTGCAGGAAGAGTGGTCGAGGTTGGGCATCTACGCGGAGCTGCGCCCGCTGCGCGGGTCGAAACTGGCGCGCGAGCTGCTCGTCGGTTTCTCGCATCTCGCCCTGGTCGAGGAGCAACCCTGGACGGACGACCCCGCGGGCACGCTGGCCTCTCTGGTCATGCCCCTGCGCGGGCCGGCCGTGGGCGCTTTCCGCACGGGCTGGCGGACGCGGGAGTTCGACGGCCTGATCAGTCCGGCGCGCGGGTCGACGTCGCCCGGCCCGGATGCGGCGCAGGCCCGCCTGCGCGAGGACCTGGTCGTGCTCCCGCTGGCGCGGTTGCCGTGGGTCTGGCTGGCGCGGGAGGGCGGCACGGCCCTGGCCTTCCACCCGCGTTTCGGGCCGGGTTGCAGCGGGATCGGGTGGTCCGCCCCGGCCGGGTCGGTCGTGGCGGGGGCTCGCGGCGGGCCACCCCCCCCCACGGGGCGCTAGGCGGGATCCGGTCGCCGGGTTATCATTCCAGACCTGACGCGCCTCATTGCGAAGCTTTCCGGGCCCGCTCGAGCACCCCAGGTGATCTCATCCATGCCCGTCCCCATTCCGCGTGTCGTCCCGGCCGGTCCTGCGACCGCCGAGCCCCTTCACATGCCCTGCCAAACTCCCCGGGAGAATCCATGAAGAAGTGTGTCTGCCTGGTCCTTTCCAGCTGGATGGGTCTGACCCTCTGGATGGCCATGGCGCCCGGCGCCGCGTCGGCCTCGACCACGATCGAGCGCGAGTTCCGCTATGGCGCGGACCGGTTCGAGCTGACCCGGAATCCCGACGGCACGACCCAGGTGGGAATGAGTTCGGCCACGCGGGAATACACCGTTGGCCAGCCGGACCTGCCGCTGGTGGGTGAGCGTGTGGAGCTGCCTCCGGGATCGCGGCTCGCCGCGGTGGAGATCATCGGGCTCGAGACGGCCCCGCTGGCGCAGGACGTGCGGCTGCCGAGCGCGATGCTCATGCGCCCCGGCGTGGACAGCGTGGAACGCTCAGCGCCGGACCCCGTGGTCTTCGGACGTGCGGGCTTCGTCCCCGAGCGATTGGCGCAGGTCGGTGCGCAGGGGTTCGAGCGCGGTCAGGGTGTGGCCTACGTCGTGGTGGCGCCGGTGCGCTGGAATCCGGCGACCGGCGAACTCGAGCGGGTCGAGCGGGTGCGCCTGCGGCTGGTGCTCGAGGCCACCGCCGAGCGGCCGCTGGAGCGTGAACGCGTGGTGCCCGAGTGGGAGGATGGGGGTGTGGGCACCGCGCTCCCCGGAGCGCGCGCGGCCCAGCCGAACGCCCTGGCCGGGGGCCTGCGCCGGGCGGAGCCCTTCAAGGCCACGCAGCTGCCCTCGCTGCTGGGCAGCCCGGTCGCCTACGTCATCGTCACGAACGACGCGATGGCTCCGGCCTTCCAGCAGCTCGCGGACTGGAAGACGCAGAGCGGCGTGCCTGCGGTGGTGCGCACCCTCTCGTTCATCAAGCAGCAATACCCGCTCGGCGCCGACGATGCCGAACGCGTGCGCTTCTTCCTGCGCGACGCCTACTCGCGCTGGGGCACGAAGTGGGTCCTGCTGGGGGGCGACACCGACGTGGTTCCCACGCGTTTCGCCCACACCACCTACTACGGTGGCGAGATCATCTCCACGGACCTCTACTTCTCGTGCCTGGATGGGAACTGGAACGCCGATGGGGACAGCGCCTACGGCGAGGGCGCCCTCAGTTATCCGCCGACCCTGGGTGACTCCGCGGACCTGTTTCCCGAGCTCTACGTGGGACGCGCCCCGGCCAGCACGCTCGCCGAGGCCCAACTGCTCGTGAACAAGGCCCTGAAGTACCAGCGGGAGCCCGTGGCCGACTACATGAACAACGTCCTGTCCTTCGCCGAGGTGCTCTTCCCGAATCCCTGGGCGGCGGGCCAGCCGACCCAGCTCGACGGGGCCGAACTCATCGACTTCGACCTGCTGCCCATCCTGGACACCGTGCCCTGGGTCCACTCCGTGCGGCTGTACGAGAACTACCCCGACGCGCGTTGGCGCGCGGGCTCGCTCAGCGAGACGCGGGCCAACGTGATCGATTCGCTGAACCGGGGCTACAACATCGCACTTCACGTCGGGCACGGCTATCGCAACGTCATGAGCGTGGGGGACAACAACCTGACCAACGGCGACGCGGCGGCGCTCACGAACGGCGACCGCCTGACGAACCTGTACGCCATCAACTGCAACTCCGCGGCGATCGACTTCCCGTGCATCGCGGAGGCGTTCATGAAGGCCCCCGGCGGCGGTGCAGTCACGGTCATCGGCTCCACGCGGTACGACTTCCCGACCTACGGGCGCCAGTACAAGAAGGAATACTTCAAGCTCCTCTACCAGCAGGGCGTCACGGCCATCGGCGAGACGCAGGCGCGCCAGAAGCTGCCGTTCGCGGGCCTGTCGAACTACGACGGCGTGCACCGCTGGACGCAGATGGCGCTGATCCTGCTGGGTGACCCGGAACTGCACGTCTTCACGGCGACGCCACGCACGCTCAGCGTCGCCCATCCGGCCTCGATGCCGGTCAGCGACTCCACCCTGGCCGTGAACGTGGCGGTGGGCGGCGTGCCGCTCGACAGCGCGCGGGTGACGCTCTACCGGGCGGACCACGAGTACGCGAGCGCCCTCACCGACGAGGCCGGGAACGTCACGCTGGCGGTCCGGCCCGACACCCTCGGTGCCATGAGCCTGACGGTGACCGGGTTCAACTGCCGGCCCTACCGGTCCTCCGTCTCCCTCGTGGCCGGCGCGTACCCTGCGCTGGCGCAACGCGCCGTCCGCATCGTCGACAACGGATCGGGCGGCACCTCCGGCAACGGGAACGGGATCTGGGACGCGGGCGAGACGGTGGCCCTGTACCCGATGCTCCGGAACAACGGCGGCGCGGGCGCAGCCTCGCTGTCGGGCACGCTGCTGACGACCGACGGGCTGGTCACCATCCTGCAACCCGCCGCGAGCTACGGGACGATCGCCGCGGGGGACAGCGCGAGCCCGTCCCCGGGCCTGCGCGTCAGCCTGCCGTTCACGGCGGACGACCAGCGTGAGGTCCCCTTCGAGCTGCGCCTAGCCGACGGCGCAGGGCGCACCTACGTGGAGCGCTTCCAGGTGACGGTGCGGGCCCCGGAGCTGCGGCACTTCGCGCACGGGGTGACCGACGGCAACGCGAACGGACGGCCCGACGTGGGCGAGACGGTCAGCTACTCCATCCGGCTGCGGAACCTCGGCACCGGGGTTGCCAGGAGCGTGTCGGCCCGGCTGCGCAGTCTCGACGGGCTCGCCACGGTGACCGACAGCATGGCATCGTGGGGCGACATCCAGCCCGGCGAAGAGCTCCCGGGTGATGCGCTCACGTTCATCCCGGCGAGCACCTCCGCCACGCTCCTGCTGGTGGTCTCGGACCAGTACGGGGAGCGGCTGCGACAGACGCTGGACCTCGTGTACCCGGTCACGCCGACCGAGTTGCAGGGCGTCGGCGCGGCGAGCAGCATCACGCTCACCTGGGCGAAGGTGGCGGACCCGGGACTGATGGGCTACAACGTCTACCGTGCCACCGCGTCCACCGGGCCCTTCGTCAAGGTGACCCCGGTGCCCACCGAGCGCACGGCCTACTTCCTGGATGACGGGCTCGGGCCGCTCACCCGTTACTACCACAAGGTATCGTCGGTGGACCTGTCCGGCAACGAGTCGGCGCTCTCGACGGTGGTGTCCTCGAGCACGAACCCGCCGATGCATTCCATGTTCCCGATCCAGACCCGCCGCCAGACGCTGGCTCCGCTGGCGGTGGACCACATCTACGGTGGCTACCCGATGGATATCGTGGTCGGCTCCGACGTGCTCTACCTGTGGCATCCGGACGGCAGCGCCCCGGTGGACGCTGACGGCTCCGGCAGCACTCCGGGGGACTTCACGACCCTGGGCGCCGGCAATGACAAGGGCTACTGGGGCGGCCCCAGTGTGGCCGACCTCGACGGCGGCACCAAGGAGATCATCGGCCCCACCTGGGACACCCACAGCATCTACGTCTTCGACCTCGCGGGGCAGAGCAAGCCGGGCTGGCCGGTCACGCTCGGCGACGCCATGTATTCGGCCGTGGCGGTCGCCGACCTGCAGGGCGACGGGCTCAAGGAGCTCGTGGTGGGCTCGAACGGCTACAACATCTATGCGTTGCGCGCGAACGGCACCGAACTGATGGACGGCGACGACAACCCGGCGACCCTGGGCGTGTTCAAGCGGACGGGGGGGATGTACAACTACGGCTCGCCGGCGCTGGCGCCGCTCCAGAACGACGGCACGATCGCGATCGTTTACGGCGCGACGGACGCGCACCTCTACGCCTGGCGATACGATGGCACCAACCTGCCCGGCTTCCCCGTGCACCTCGCAGCCGGTGCGAGCAGTTCGGCGGCGGTGGGCAGTCTCGACGGGCCCGCCGGCCCGCTCAGCATCGCGTTGCCGGCGATGTGCGACTCCCTTTACGTGTTCGGCGCAGACGGATCGCGCCGTCCCGGATTCCCGGTCCGCTGCCCGCTGGGCTCGACCTACGGCAAGCACCCCTCGCCTGCGCTGGCCGACATGAACGGCGACGGCTACCTGGACATCGTCCAGGCCGGCACCGACGGCGGTCTCTACGTGTGGGACCGCAACGGGGCCATCGTCCCGCCCTGGAACAACGTCCGCTACAGCACGCTGACGAGCTGGTCATCGGAGTGCAGCCCGGTGGTGGCCGACATCAACGGTGACGGTCATCCGGACATCGTGATGGGGGACGAGAACGGCCATCTGACCGCGTTCTCGGGGGCCGACGCCAGCATGCTGCCCGGGTTCCCCATCCAGCTCGCGGCCGAGGTGAAGGGTCCCCCCGCGCTGTGCGACTGTGACGGCGATGGGAAGACCGAGATCGCGCTCGCCGGCTGGGACATGAACGTCTACCTGTGGGACTACGATTTCCCGTTCTCGCCCGGGCAGGTCCCGCCGTGGCCGCAGTTCCACCACGACGCCGCGCGGACGGGCTACGCCGGGACCCCGATGCTGGTGGGAACGGAGCAGGAGACCCAGGCCCTGCCGCGCGCGCTCGAGCTGGCGCCGCCGGCGCCGAACCCGGCGCGGGGCGGGACGCGGCTCTGGTACGGGGTCCCGGCCGACCGCGCGGGAGGCGTGCTCGAGCTGGCGATCTACGACCTCTCCGGGCGCCGCGTGCGCACCCTGCAGAGCGGCCGGGCCGAGCCGGGGCGCCACTCCGCGTCCTGGGATCTGCGGGACGCGTCCGGGGCGCCGGCGCATGCCGGCGTCTACTTCGCACGTCTCTCGCTGGGCGCCGAGGCCCACTCGCGGAAGCTCATCGTCATCCGCTAGCAGGGAACGCCCTGAGTCATCGTTGGTTCTCCTGGCGGCCACCCTTCGGGGTGGCCGCTCGGCCAT
>JANXPZ010000198.1 GCA_025357055.1 Candidatus Eiseniibacteriota bacterium
GGGGACTGTCAGCTTTTCTGTGTAAGCGGCCGCATCATCGGTTCGGGACTCGCCCTTCGAACACCATCGTGAAGTGGTTCAGCGCCGCCACCCAGTCCTTGATCGGCCGGGCCCAGCGTGCCGACGCCTTCTGGATCGCCAGGTACAGCACCTTCCGCACCGAGTCCGTGTTCGGGAACGCGCCCCGCTTCCGCGTCACCTTGCGCAGCGAGGCGTTGACCGACTCGATCGCGTTGGTCGTGTAGATCACCTTGCGGATCTCCGGCGGGTAGGCAAAGAACGGGATCACCCGCTGCCAGTTGGCCTGCCACAACTTGCTGATCGACGGGAAGCGCCCGTCCCACTTGCGCGCGAACACCTCCAGGGCCTGCTCGGCCGCCTCGGCGGTCGGCGCCGCGTAGATCGCCCGCAGGTCGGCCGCGATGATCTTGCGCTCCTTCCAACTCACGTAGCGCAGGGAGTTGCGCACCAGGTGCACGATGCACAACTGCACCTGGGTCTGCGGGTAGAGGTTCTCAATCGCCTCGGGAAAGCCCTTCAGCCCATCCACGCAGGCGATCAGGATGTCGCGCACCCCGCGGTTGCGCAACTCGGTCAGCACGTTGAGCCAGAACTTGGCCCCTTCCGTTTCGCCCACCCACAGCCCCAGCAGGTCCTTCTGGCCCTCCAGGTTGATGCCCAGGGCGACGTAGACCGCCTGGTTCTGCACCGCCCCGCTCGAGCGCAGCTTCAGATGGATCGCGTCCAGGTAGAGGATCGGGTAGACCGCATCGAGCGGCCGGCTCTGCCAGGCCCGCACGTCCTCCAGCACCGCGTCGGTGACGTTCGAGATCAAGGTCGGCGAGACCTCGACGTCGTACAGGTCGAGCAGGTGCCCCTGGATCTCCCGGGTCGTCAGCCCGCGGGCGTAGAGCGCGATCACCTTGTCGTCGAAGCCCGGCAGCCGGCGCTGCCCCTTCTTCACCAACTGCGGGTCGAACTCGCCGTTGCGGTCCCGCGGGACCTCGAGCTCCAGTTCGCCCGAGCCGGTCAGGACGTTCTTCGCGGTCGCCCCGTTGCGCGAGTTGCCGCTGCCCCGACCCTCGACGGCGTGCTTCTCGTAGCCCAGGTGCGCGGTGAGCTCGCCTTCCAGGGCCCGTTCCACCAGGCGCTTGGTGAGTCCCTTGAGCACCCCGTCCCGGCCGAGGATCTCCTCCGGGGACTTGCCTTTCAAGAGCTGATCGAGCAGTTGATCGACTTCGTTCGTCTCGGCCATGGTCCGCCTCCTTGCCGCAGGAAGTCTACCCCATGGCCGCTTACACAGAATTCCTTACAGTCCCGTTTGTCGCGGGCGGGACCTTGACCCGGCGGCTTGCCGATCGCGGTGCGATGGCTCCATCCGAACTGAAGCACTTCGGTGCACCCCTGATCGCGGCGCTGGCCCATATCGCCTCAAATGGCCTCGTGCATCGCGACCTGAAGCCCGACAACATCATGCTACGCGATGATGGCACGACACCTGTTATCGTCGACTTCGGGCTCGTCCGTACCTTGAACCGGACATCCCTCACGCCGACCTGGCAACCCAGCGGACCTGGGACCCCGTGGTTCTCTGCCCCGGAGCAGTTGAACAACGAGAAGAACCTAGTTGATTGGCGAACGGATCAGTTCTCGCTCGGTGTCGTTTTCGCACTGTGCCTTCTGGGATTCCACCCCTACTCAGTTCAAGGCGAGACTCCGGCACAGACGATCGAGAGAGTGGCAACTCGCAATGCCCCCAGCGGCGATTTCGTGAGCGCGATTCGAACATTCGACATGGGTCAGATCGTCCGCATGGTGGCGCCATGGCCGGTGCAGCGATTCCGAACGCCGGCCGATCTCGCAACGGCGTGGGGACGTTAGTATGGCCGTCTACCATCAGATGGGGCACGACTCCGAGAATCTCTTGCATCATGAGCACCTCGAGAGATTCGGCGGCGCGATTCTGAGTCCCTTGAACTACCGTCCGGCGGACGTCCGAGCGCAAGCGGCCGAGGCAAGCGAGAGGGCTGGCTTTGAACTCATCTTCGATCCCCAGCTCTACTACCCGTCCACGGATCGTGGATGCCTGCGAAAGTGGCCCTACTTCCCGGCAGACATCGACACCGCTGATCTCTCTTCCGATGCGTGGTGGACCTCACTCGTGGATGCGATCGTCGAGTGTTGCTCTCCTCTGGGAGTGCAAGCGATCTGCTCGCCGGTAGTGATTCCTCGCGCGTACGATGACAGCTATCTGATTCGGGCGGTAGATGTAGCCGGCCGACTCGAGCGCGCCTTAGGTGGGGGGGCGCTTCAAGCCATCCAAACGATTGTCCTTGGGCTCTCCGACATCGCTTCGCGGGATCGGGCGATGGCCTGCGCGTCAATCATTTCGCGGACATCTGCCCAGCGCGTGTATCTCGTCTTCGTGGGAACCACGGAGCCCCGTCGCGAACTATCGGACCCTGAAGAACTCAAGGGCGCAATGCGGTTTGTGATGGAACTCGAGCGTTGCGGGCTTCGTGTGCTCGTTGGTTTCTGTTCCGCAGAAATGATGCTGTGGAAGTACTCCGGCGCGAGCGATTGCGCTACCGGGAAGTTCTTCAACTTGCGGCGATTCACGAAGTCGCGGTTTGAAGAACCGTCTGCCGGAGGCGGGCAACTTCCGTACTGGTTTGAGGAATCACTTGCTGGATTCCTGCGCGAATCGGACGTGATCCGCATGAGAGACAACCAGTTGCTCAGCGGCGCGAGCCTGGCCAATCCATTCGGCCAACTGATCCTCGACAAGTTGGTGAATGAGCCGGGAGCACCGTGGATCGCGCTTGGCTGGAGGCAGTTCATGTACTGGTTCGCTGACTTCGAGGAACGGTTGCGAACGAACCAGACAGACGTGCGTGTGTTCCTTAAGGAAGTTGAAGAACACTGGAAACGGCTCGATGAGGTCGGCGTCCTCCTCGAAGAAATGCGCAACGACGGCAGTTGGATCCGCCAGTGGCGCCGCGCCGCCATCGAGTACGCCAAGTAGCACGTAGTTGTCCACCTGCCGCGAACTTGATGCGCATTCGCCCTCCTACGCGCTTCCCCATGACCGGTCTAGAGTCAGGTTGCAACCTGCGTCCTCTCGCATTGCTGTGATCCCTGCCCCCTGACAAGGAGGCCTTCCCATGAAGGCCGATCAGCAGTTCTTCCGCACGGTCGAGACTCATGACCGAACGGGCAACGTCGTCGGCACCAAGGAAGTGGTCCTATACGCCGGCCTGCTCAGTCAGGCCCACGAGGATGGGCTCGCTCGGGTCCGCACCTCGATCCTCCAGATCCCCACGGAGGAGAACGGCCGCCTCGCCATCATCAAGGCCGAGGTGGAGACGTCGAAGGGGCTCTTCGAGGCCATCGGCGACGCTTGTCCCGAGAACGTCGACGACTTCCTCTCCCCGCACCTGATCCGCGTGGCCGAGACCCGGGCCAAGGCCCGCGCCCTCCGTGACGCCGTCAACGTCGGTGTCGTCTCCTTCGAGGAGCTGGACGGCGTCAGCCTGGACCAGGACTCAAGCCCCGGGTCGGGTGCCCGACCGGTGTCGCGGTCCCCGCGCCACTCCAAGCCCGCTCCGGCTCCCGCGCGCCCGCGTGGGAACGGAAACGGCCAGTCCAAGGCCGCCCCGGTGGCCGGCAACGGTTCGGAACTCATGTCCGAAGCGCAGCGCCGGTACCTGTTCCGCCTCATGGCGGGGCAGGGCTACCAGCGCGAGGCCGCCGAGGAACGCCTGAAGGACCTCTTCGAGGTCTCGGCTCTCTCCGAGATCACGAAGGTGGCTGCGACGAAGATGATCGACGAGCTCCTGAACCCCGCCCCTGAAAGGGGTGGCGGGAATGGCGCCGACGCGCGTCCTCTCCGTTAGCCAGGTCAACGCCTACCTCGGCTGTCCGCTCAAGTACCGCTTCCAGTACGTGGACAAGATCCCGCGCCCATGGCGGGTCGCCGCCATGGCCTTCGGCACGTCGGCCCACGCCGCCGTCGAGTGGTTCCACAAGGAACGGCTCGCCGGTCGCACGCCGGAGATCGAGGCCGTCATTCGGGTCTTCGATGCCGACTGGTACGCGCAGAACGTGGAGCCCCTCGTCTTCCCGGAACGGGAGTCGAAGGACTCACTGGCCGAGAAGGGCCGCGCGATGCTCCACCTCTACGTCGAATCGGCCAATGGCGTGAAGCCGCTCGCGGTGGAGCAGCCGTTCGAACTCGATCTCGCGGACCCCGAAACCGGCGAAGTCCTGGACGTGCGACTCCGCGGGATTATCGACCTCGTCGAGGAAGGTGACGTCCTCGTGGACCTCAAGACCGCCGGCCGGACACTCGAATCTGGAGGACTCGAGCGGCACCTGCAGCTCTCCACGTACGCGCTCGCCTTCTTCCTCCTCCACGGTTCCATCCCAAAGCTCCGCCTGGACATGCTCCTCAAGACCGTCAAGCCACGGCTCGAACGGCATTCCACGACGCGAAGCATCGAGGAACTCGGCTGGACCGCCCGGCTCATCCGCGAGGTGTCCCTGGCGATCGAGACCGAGCACTTCTTCCCCGACCCGAGCTGGCGCTGCACCGAGTGCGAGTACTTCGCCCACTGCCAGCAGTGGCGAGGTACCTGGCCGAGCGAGCAGCTCATCTCTGTTGGCGACGGGGAAGGTGTCGGCGAGTCCGTGGGCGCGTAGGACCCTCAGGGGTCGTTGCGTGCTATCGGGGGCCACGGGCGGCAGCTGAGACCTGCGCGTCCTGCGGCTCGTCGCACCTTCCTCCATCGTCTCTCTCGTTCCTTCCATCCATCGGGGCTCCACGCGGAATACGCCTGGGGCCCTTCTTCTTTCTCGCCCCTGCAGGGAGTGGTCCGCATGTACGTCTGCGAGCTGACCAAGAGGAAGTACCGCGGCAAGAAGTTGAAGGAGATCCGCGGGCCTGACGATGTCGCCGCGTTCGTCGGTCCGAAACTTCGCAAGGAACAGCGGGAGCACTTCCTCGTGTTGCTGCTCAACGCTCGTCACGAAGTCGTGGCCAAGGAGACGGTGTCCGTCGGGAGCCTCAACGCCTCGATCGTCCATCCGCGCGAAGTGTTCAAGGCTGCCGTGCTGGCCTCGGCCGCCGCAGTCGTGCTCGTTCACAACCACCCTTCCGGCGATCCCGAGCCGAGCGAGGAAGACCTCGCCATCACCAAACGGCTCGTCGAGGCCGGTGAACTCCTCGGCATCTCGGTTCTCGATCACGTCATTGTTGCTGGCCGGGGTGTCGTTTCGCTCCGCGCGCGGCAACTGCTCTGAATCCGCCCCCAAGAAGGAAGTCCGATGTCTGCAACGCTTGTCGTCCACCGCGGCGGCTGGGAGGCCACCATGGCCGACCTGGCCGCAGTCCCCGTTCCCGAGTCCACAGGGAGCTACCACCCGGTGCCGTACGGCCGGTTTGTCGAGGAGGTCGAACTGCACATCCCGCGTTTCGGCCTCACCGTTCAATCCTCGGCGTTCGCGTTGGCCCGGGAGGGATCCCAGATGTTCGGGGTTCTGACCTGCGTGAATGGCAAACCCGCCGCCGATTATGCCCTCGCCATCGGGTTGCGCTCGTCCTACGATCGCTCTCTGGCCGTTTCGATGTGCTCGGGTTCACGCACTTTCGTGTGCGACAATCTCGCCTTCAGCGGCGAGGTGACCATGCACCGCAAGCACACGGTCAACGTCTTCCGCGACCTACCGGACCTGATCTACCGCATGCTCTTCCAGGTCTCGTCCATGCGGGAGAGGACCGACGGCGAGATCGCGGCAATGAAGGTCCAGGAGTTGCAGCCAGCTACCGCGCATCACCTGATGGTCGAGGCGATCCAGGCGAACGTCCTACCCGCCTCGCGACTGCCGAAGGTGATCGAGGCGTGGGAGGAGCCGAAGCACGAGGAGTTCGAGCCACGCACGGCCTGGTCGCTCTTCAACGCGTTCACCGAGGTGCAGAAGGGGGCAGGGCCGAGACAGCAGATGGAGGGCAGCCTGCGGCTCTCATCGCTCTTTCGGAGGGAGTTGTCCCTCAACTGATACACTCGCGGGGCTGTCGGATTCTCGACGGCCCCGTCCTGCATTCCGAAATTCTCCTTGACATGGTCTTAACGAGGCCTATGCTCTCTAGTAGGTTCTCAGGAAGCCCTAGAGCAGGGGGTCACGCACGAGACCACAGTCGCCCCCCATGGCCCCCAAGCGTCCGAATCGTCCGATCCAGGGCCGCGCGACGACCTCTCGCCCCTTGCGTGGACTCCCGTTGGCCCATGTCGGGCATGAAAGCTTTGGAGGATTGGTCGAGCCCCGTCCGGGTATTCATCCCGGACCAACAACCACCCAGAAGGAGGCACGAAGAATGCCGCGCTTCGTCGTCCTGTGCATTGTAAGCATGACTCTCGTGGCCGGCCGGAGCAATGCCATTGAGATCACGTGGGCTGGAGGTGCCAGCGACATCAGTCTGGGCGTTGTCGAAGCGACTCGTTGTACCCTATTGGTGCACCCAACCTCAGAAGAACAGTTGCCGCCGGAGTGGCGCTTGGTGTGGGTAGCCACGTCGCAGAGCTCATCCCCCATTCAGTTCGTGCAGAGCACTGTGGCGCGGGTGCTGGAGCCCTGCGGCGTGTGGGGCAGCCGCGATGTGTTCGAAGCGACGGGACATATGTCGACTGTGACCTTCTGTCGTGCGGCAGATGCCCTAACGACAGCCCCAGCAGCTTACGTTATCGACGTGGCTCCAGGGACATGCGCCAAGTTGCGAGCCTACGGGTTGGTGGACAGCACCGTCGTTGATT
>JANXPZ010000205.1 GCA_025357055.1 Candidatus Eiseniibacteriota bacterium
GAGCACGTCCGCCGCGTAGCGGTGCGCACCGCATCCGCGCTCTACGGCCTGATGGCCACGGCCGGGCTGCGAGTGCTCGCGACCGAGCAGGAGCGCACCGGCCAGGCGTTCGGTACAGCCTTCGGGGGTCGCGTGGACCTGGTGCTGGGCGAGCCGGCGCGCATCCTCGATCTCAAATGGAGTGGAGCGGGGAGCAAGCGGCGGGCACTGAAGGAGGGCACGGCGTTGCAGTTGGCCGCCTACGCATTCCTCGAGCGCCAGGGCCAGGGGCCATTCCCGCCGGTCGGTTACTTCGTGATGGACGCCCAGCGCCTGCTTACCACGCAGCCCGATGCCTTCCAAGGCGCCGAGGCGGTGGCGGGGCCGTCGCCGGAGGAGACCTGGCGGCTGGCGGAAGAGACGCATGCGCGCGAATGGCGGGCCGTCGCCCAGGGCTTGCTCGCCGCCCGCGGCATCGAGCCGACGGAAGAGGCATCTCCGGCCGAGTCCCGTGACGAGGACGGCGGCCCGCTGGTCCCGCCCGCCTGCGAGTGGTGCGACTACGACGGGCTCTGCGGGCAGGCCTTCGCGGAGGGCAAGTGAGCCCGGAGCGCGACGTCGTGCGGCCAGCCACGAATGGCGGTGAGCCGGGGCCCATTCACCTCATCTCGGCGAGCGCGGGCAGCGGCAAGACACACCGGCTGGTGAATGAGCTGGAGCAGGCGATCACGCGCGAGCGCGACCCGGTCCGGCCCGAAGCCATCATTGCCACCACGTTCACGGTCAAGGCGGCGGCCGAGTTGCGCGAGCGCGTGCGCTCCCGACTGCTCGAGAAGGGGCACGTCGAGGAGGCGCAGCGGCTGGGCGCCGCGCGCATTGGCACCGTAAACTCGATCTGCGCGCAGCTGGTCACCGATTTCGCCTTCGACCTCGGTCGCTCTCCCGAGACCCAGGGGCTCGACGAGGCTGGGGCCGAGCAGGCCTTCCAGCATGCGCTCTCCAGCCTCGTGTCGGTGTCGAGCGAGGCGGACGGGCGGACGGTCGCCACGGTCAGCGGCCCCGGCGCAGCGCTCACGGAGCTGAGCGAGCGCTGGCCCAGCCTTCAAGGCGAGGAATGGCTCAAGGACGTGCAGACGATCGCGGCGCGGGCACGGGAGAACGCGCTCACTCCCGATGCGCTGCGGGCCTGCGCGCAGCGCAGCGCCGAGGCGCTGCTCGGCTACCTCGGCCCGGCCGCCCCGGACGGAGAGGCACTCGACCGGGCGTTGGAGCGAGCACTGGAGGACTTTCGCCCGACGCCCAACGACACGACCCAGGACACCGAGGCCGCGGTGGAACTCGTCGGCCGGGCGCTGGCCTGGCTGCGGGCCCGGGGATCGCTCTCGTGGTGGGACTGGTCGAAGCTCGCCGCCCTCAAGTCTGGCGCCAAGTCGCGCCCCGCCTGCGAGCCCGTGCGCAAGGCCGCGGGCGAGCACGAGCGCCACCCCGCGCTGCGCGAGGACATTCGCCGCTGCATCGAGCTGGTGTTCGAGCTCGCAGCCCAGGCGCTCGAAGCCTACGAGCGTCACAAGCGCGAATCGGGCCTGATGGACTTCGTGGACCAGGAAGTGCTGGCGCTGGAGCTGCTGCGCCGGCCCGGGGTACAGGAGATGCTGCGCGAGCAGGTGGACCTGGTGCTGGTGGATGAGTTCCAGGACACGAGCCCGCTGCAGCTCGACATCTTCCTCGCGCTTTCGCGCCTGGCGCCGCGCAGCGTCTGGGTCGGCGACCAGAAGCAGGCCATCTACGGGTTCCGCGGCACGGATCCCGGCCTCATGGACGCCGCGCTGGCGGCGATCGCGGAGCGCGCCGGCGAGCAGGCGCGCGAGACGCTCCAGCACTCGTACCGCAGCCGGGCCGAGCTGGTGCGCCTCACCTCGGACGTGTTCGCGCCGGCATTCGAGGTCCACGACATCCCCGCCGAGCGCGTTCGGCTCGAGCCCGCGCCTGGGATCACCGATGACTCCGCCACGCTCGGCCCGGTGGTCGAGGGCTGGCAGCTGAACGGGAAGGTGAAGGTCGAGGATGCCGCGGCGCTGGCGGTTGCGGTGCGCGAGGTTCTCGACGATCCGCGGGCGCTGGTGCGCGACGTGCTCACGAACGAGGCGCGCCGAGTGCAGCCGCAGGACGTCGCGATCCTTTGTCGCAGCGGCACGAACTGCGGTCGCGTCACGAGCGCGCTGGAAGCGGCGGGGATTCCTGCCATCCGCCCGCGTAAGGGACTCATGAGCACGCCCGAGGCGCGCATCGCCCTGGCGGCGCTCCGGCTCTGGGTGGATCCCCACCAGCCGCTGGCCGCCGCGGAGCTGGGCCGCCTGCTCGCGCACCCGGACGACGCAGACGCCTGGCTGGGCGCCGTGCTCGATGCACCCGGCCAGGCCTACGCCACGCTGCCGGAGGTCGTGCGAATCGAGGAGGCGGTCTCGCAGCTGCCGCTGGCCGGGCCGCTGGTGGCCTTCGACGCCGCGCTCGACGCGGCCGGCATCCGCGAGGTCTGCCTGCGCTGGGGAGGCGCAGCCCAGCGTCTCGCCAACCTGGACACCCTGCGCGCGCTCGCGCATCGCTACGTCGCCACCTGTGAGCTCGAAGGCGCGGCGTCGACCGTGGCCGGGCTGGTCAGCCACCTCGGGACCCTCGCGAGCGACGAGCAGGACGATCAAGCGACGCTGAGCGGCGTGAACGCCGTCACCGTCAGCACGCTGCACGGCGCCAAGGGCCTCGAGTGGCCCGTCACCGTGCTCTACGAGATCGACTCCGTCTGGAAGCCGACCGCATTTGGCGTGCACCTCGTCAGCGACCGAGAGCGGTTCGACTTCTCCGACCCGCTCGGCGGACGCTGGATCCGCTACTGGCCCGATCCCTACGCGCCGTTCCAACGCATGCCCTCGTACAAGGGCAACACCGCCCTGCACGAGGCCGTGCGCGCGGGACCCGAGCACGCCGCCGTCGCGTTGCGCGAGACGCGCGAGAACCTGCGCCTGCTCTACGTCGGCTGGACTCGGGCGCGCGACCGGCTTGTGCTGGCCGCGCGTCCCGGTAAGCTAATCGGCGAGGCCCTGAGCCTCTTGTGCGACCGCGGCGGGAACCCGTTGATCGGCGAGCCCCAGCCCGCGTGTACCTGGGCCGGACGTCCCGTGGCGGTGCAGATCCGCTCGACCGTGCCGGCGGTGAGGGAGGGCCAGAAGCCCGAGGCAGGACTTGGCTACAACTCCAGAGGCCCGCGGGAGTTCCCGCCGGCGAGAGCCGACGTCTCGCGACTCTCGGGCACCGAATCGCTCGGCGAGGTCGAAGTGCTCGGCCCCGCGCCCTTCATCCAGTCTCCCGCGGAATGGACCGCGCTCGGCAGCGCCGTGCACGCCTTCCTCGCCGCCGACCGCGCCGGGCTGGAGAACAGCGAGCGCCTCGCGCTTGCGGCTGCCGCGCTCGAGCGCTGGAGTGTGCAGGGGACACTGCGCGTCGATGCGCTGCTCGCCGCGGCCGATGTGCTGCGCGCATGGATCGCCCGGCGCTGGTCCACCGCAACCTGGCACTGCGAGTGGCCCGTGAGATTGCGCCAGGAGGGAGGCACGGAACTCGCCGGCTACGCCGACCTGGTGCTTGTCGACGGCGATGACTTCGTGCTGGTGGACCACAAGTGCCTGGGCGGGACGCGCGAGGAGGCGCAGACGGAGGCCGCCGGCTACGCGGGGCAACTCGGCGCCTACGCCAAGGCGATCGCGCAGGCGACCGGCAAGCGCGCCGCCGGATGCTTCGTGCACTTGGTCGCGCAGGGCACGGTGGTGGCGTTGGGCTCTGACGATTCTCAGCCGCTGAGGAGGTGACCGCATGGGCATTCCCAACACTGTGGTGGCGCAGCGTTTCCTGCTTCAGGATTCGAAGGGAGTGGCCCGGGCGGTCCTTGGAGTAAACGATCAAGGGGAGGCCATGCTCGCGCTCTTCGACGCGCGGGGCCAGGGACGAGCCGACATTTCCGTCACCGCGGAAGGGCTTCCGCGCGTCGAACTCTCCGACTCGGCCGGCAACACCCGTGCACTCGTCAATGTCGACGAGCAGGACATACCCTCGATCGCTCTCTATGACGGGGCGAAGGCGCGCCTCGTGCTCACTGTCCCGCAGGATGGGCCTTTCCTCACGCTCGCTGACGAAGCGAGCCGCCGGCAGGTGACGTTGCGTGGCGGGAAGGGCGCGGCGGAGGCGCTGTTCGAGGACGCCATCAATGCCGGCGCACTGGCGATCGGGGTGCACGAAGATCGTTCCGTCGGGCTGATGATTGCTGGCCCCACTGCGACGCCCCGCTTGGCGTTGGTCCTCCGTGGCGACGGCCACGCCGGGCTCGGCTTCATCGATGCGAATGGCAACGAGACTTCGATCCCTCCCGAGGAACCCCAAGCTCCGCAGTCGTAGGTGCAGGCCGGGCCATTCGACCCCTGTCCATCGTCCCTGCACCGCCGATCGGCCAGGTCAGCCCGACCGCATTCGAGAAGGCGCGAGCGACTCAGGCGACGCAAGCTAACCGTCTACGGAATCGGGGCAAGCCCACGGCGGCTTGACGATGAGGAGGCACGCCCTCCTCAACCTCCCGTGCAGCTGTCAACCGACCAAGACGACTCCACTCTGGACAAGCCCCCTGAGCAGTGTTCTAGTACAAGCATGAAACGAGAACATCGCATCTTCTTCGCCCTCCCGTTCGACTCCGCCACTAGGGCAATGTACGGACGCGTGACGGAGGCAGTCCGGAAGCGGTTCCCCACCGTGACCACGGTCATTGGGACACAAGAGGTCGGACCATCCCCCAGGTACTCGCGTATCGCCTCTTTCAAGGCGCAGAACCGAGACCTTGTTGGCCAGTTCGTGCAGCAGATCCGTCAGGCGGATGTCGTCGTGGCCGACCTCACGCATAACAACCCGAACGTGCACGTTGAATTGGGCATCGCACTCACAGAGAACAAGAACATTCTCCGTGTGACGGGGCGAGCGGTCACGGAACTCGGGTTCGACATCCGCAACCTTGAAGTACGGGGCTATCGCGACGAGGGCATGCTCACCAAGAGCATCATCGAGTACCTACGTACCTTCTTTGGGATCAAGG
>JANXPZ010000001.1 GCA_025357055.1 Candidatus Eiseniibacteriota bacterium
CGCCGCCGCTCCGCCAGCGGATCCGCGACCCTCCCTCGCGCTGCGCCGCGCCGAGACCGCGGCGCTCTGCCGGGGTTGCGTCAAGTGCTGCACGTACATCACCGTCGAGATCGACGCGCCGCGCACGCCCTGGGAGTACGACCAGTGGATCTGGGCCCTGCACCATCGTGGCGTGCAGCTCTACGTCGAGCGACCGGAGCGCTGGTCGCTGCACTTCGAGACCCGCTGCGCCGAACTTGGGCCGGACGATCGCTGCGCCATCCACGGACGCCATCCGGTGATGTGCCGGGAGTACGACCCGCGCTCCTGCGAGCGCTGGCTGCCGCTGGCGGACATCCGCGCCTGGTTCGACACCCCCGCGGAATTCGAGGACTGGATCCAGGCCCAGCGGCCCGGCCACTGGGCGCGCCTCCAGGCGTGGCGCAGGGCGCGCGGCGCGGCCGCGAGCAGCGCGCGCCGGCGGCGCACCGCCGTCATCCCGTCCCGAGTGTCCGCTTCCACTCCGCGATCCGGTTGAGCGCCTCGAGCGGCGAGAGTCTCTCGAGCTCCAGCCGCTTCAACTCCTCCAGCACCGGGTGGGGCTCCGCGCCGAACAGGGCCAGCTGGTTCGTGGGTGGCCGGGGCTCGCGCGGACGGCGGCGCCCGGGAGGTTCCAGCCGCTCGACCGTCCGCTCGCTCTCGAGTTCGACGAGCACCTCGCGCGCCCGGGACAGCACCGTCTCCGGGAGCCCGGCCAGTTGTGCGACGTGGATGCCGTAGGAGCGGTCAGCCGCGCCCTCGGCGATGCCGTGCAGGAACACCACGCTCCCGCCCGAGTCCTGCACGGTCACCTGGATGTTCGCGAGCCGCGGCAGGCTTCCGGCGAGCTGGGTGAGCTCGTGATAGTGGGTCGCGAAGATCGTGCGCGGCCGCGGACCATCGCTGGCGTGCAGGTGCTCCGTCACCGCCCAGGCCAGGGCCAGCCCATCGTAGGTCGCCGTGCCCCGCCCGATCTCGTCCAGCAGCACGAGTGAGCGCGGCGTGGCGAACCGCAGGATGTCGGCGGTCTCGCTCATCTCGACCATGAACGTGCTCTGCCCCGCGCCCAGCCGGTCCGCAGCGCCCACGCGGGTGAAGAGCCGGTCCACGCGGCCGATCGCCGCACTCGCGGCCGGCACGAACGAGCCGCTCTGGGCGAGCAGCACGATGAGCGCGACCTGGCGCAGGTACGTGCTCTTGCCGCCCATGTTGGGGCCGGTGAGCAGGAGGATCTGCCGCGTCGAGCCGTCCAGCACGCAGTCGTTCGGCACGAACTCGCCGCGCGCCAGCAGGCGCTCGACGACCGGGTGGCGCGCCGCGACCAGCTGGATGCGGTCCGAGTCGTCCATGGCGGGCCTGACCCAGCCGTAGCGGGCCGCCGCCTCCGCCAGCGCGGCCTCCGCGTCCAGGCGCGCGAGCGTGGCGGCCGTGCGCTGGACATCGGCCACGTAGGCGGCCGCCCGCTCGCGCAGCGCGGTGAACAACTCGTGCTCGAGCGCCTTGAGCTTCTCCTCCGCTCCCAGGACCTCCGACTCGCGCGCCTTGAGCGCCGGCGTCACGAAGCGCTCGGCCGTCGTCAGGGTCTGCCGTCGTTCGTAGTCCGGCGGCACCTTCTCGAGGTGCGACCGGGTGACCTCGAGGTAGTAGCCGAAGACCCGGTTGAATCCCACCTTGAGGCTGCCGATCCCGGTGCGCGCGCGTTCCGAGGTCTCGAGCTCGGCGATCCAGCGCTTGCCCGAATGGGCCAGGGCGTCCAATTCGTCGCGTCGCTCGTCGTGGCCGGAGCGGATGATGCCGCCCTCGCGCGAGAGCGGCGGCGGGTCGTCCACCAGTGCGTTCCCGAGCAGGTGCCCGAGGGCCGGATCGACCTCGAGCGATGCGCGGGCGACCGCACGTCGGGGGAGGTCCTCCAGCGCCGCCGCCAGCGCGGGGAGGCGGCCGAGAGCGTCGCGCAGGGCTCCCAGGTCGCGCGGCGTGGCCCGGGCACAAGCGAGCCGCGCCGCCAGACGCTCGAGGTCCGCGAGCCCCTTGAGCCGCTCGCGGAACGCGCTCCGCGCCATGCCCGCCGCGAGCCAGGCCGCGACCGCATCGTGACGGGCGGTGACCTCCGCCAGGTCCGTGAGAGGGCGTTCGAGCCAGGCGCGCAGCAGGCGCGTCCCGAGCGGGCTCACGCACAGGTTCAGGTGGCGCCACAGGGTGTGCGAGGGGTCGCCTCCGGGCTGCGCCTGGAACAGCTCGAGGTGGCGCGCGGTGGCGCCGTCGTAGCGCAGCACGGCCTCCTCGCTCCAGCGTTCGACCCGCGTGAGCTGGAGCGCAGCGCCGCCCTGTACGCGGTCGAGGTAATCGAGCGCGGCCACGGCAGCCAGCGCGGCGACCGGCAGCGCGTCGAGCAGGGCCGCACCGGCCGCGTCCCAGCGCGCGCGAGGCAGCCCGGGATCGAGGAAGCGCTGTGGGGTCGCGGCGCTGCGCGTGCCCGGGACCCCGCGCAGCGCGGCTTCGAGCTGCGCGCCCCCGGCCTCCCCGAGGTCGCGCTCCTGCGGCGTGAGCCATTCGGCGACGCGCAGCCGGGAGAGGAAGCCCGCCGCGTCCCCCCACGTGGCCTCCGCCAGCTTCACCTCGCCGGTCGAGGCGTCCGCCAGGCACACGCCCAGGACCTCCGCCCCCGGCCAGAGCGCGGCCAGGAAGTTGTTCGCCGACGCTTCGAGGAAGGCGTCACCGGTGACCGAACCCGGCGTCAACACCTCGGTGACCCCGCGCTGGACCAGTCCCTTCGCCAGCGCCGCGTCCTCGAGCTGGTCGCAGACGGCGACCTTGTGGCCCAGCCGCAGCAGGCGCGCGAGGTAGGCGTCGCGCTGGTGCCACGGGATGCCGCACATGGGGACGGGCTCGGGATCCTGCTTGTTGCGTGACGTGAGCGTGAGACCGAGCAGCGCGGCACCGCGGGTGGCATCCTCGAAGAACATCTCGTAGAAGTCACCGAGCCGGAAGAAGAGGAATGCGTCGGGGTGCTCGCGTTTGACCCGCAGGTACTGCTCCATGAGCGGGGTGCGGCCCACGTTCTTCGGAGGGCTCACGGGACGGGCACCACCCGCCACGAGACGCCCAGCGCGCTCCCCAGCCGGACGCCGGCGCCGCGGGCATCCCCGGCGGTGGCATAGACGCCCACGCGCACCGCGAAGAGCCTGCCGCCCGCGTCCGTCAGGGCCGCGACGCGCGCGGGCCCGAACCCCCCGCGGCGGGCACGCTCGGCGAGCTCGCGCGCACGGGCCTCCTCACGGAAGACGCCGATCTGGACCGCCAGCGGCACCTGTGCCGCAAGCGGCGGGGGTGCGAGCCGCGCGGCTGCGGGAGCCGGCGGTCGGGAGGTGGGACGCGGGACGCGCGTGGCCCCGGTGGCCGGGACGCGCCCGGCCCGCACCGCTTCGATGCTGCGCGGGTAGTCCTTCGCGAGCCGCTCGCGCGCGCGGCGGGCGAGTTCCGGCCGCTCGAGGCGGGTGGCGAGCGTCGCGACGCGCTCCAGCGCGGCCGGGCCAGCCTCACCCGGATCGCCGGCGAGCAGGGTCTGGAACGTCTCGAGCGCGCGCTCGGGCCGCCGCGCCAACTCCCAGCAGAGCGCGACCCCGAGCTGGGCCTCCGGCCGGCACGGGGAACCGCTCCGCGCCGCCTCCTCGAAAGCCGCCCGCGCCTGGCCCACCTCCCCCGCGCCCAGCCACGCCAGGCCCGTCCAGTACCGCGCCTCGCCCCGATGGGCCGGGTCGGAGCGCGGGGTGGCGCGGGCGAAGTCCGCGGCGGCCTGGCGATACTCGCCCCGCGCGTAGTGCAACTGGCCGAGCGTGAGCGCCGTCTCCGCAGCGTCGCTGCCGCGACGGGCGGCCTCGAGCCGCGCCAGTGGCGAAAAGAGGCTGTCCGCGGGGTAGGACTCGAGCACCTGTCGGACGGTCGAGGGCGGCGGCACGGCCGCCAGGAGGACGAAGAGGAACACGTGCAGAGCCGGCATGGGAGCAGAGGATAGGACGCCGGGCCGCAGGAAGTAAACCGGGCGGGGACCTGGTCCCCGCCCGGCTCGTATCACGTCGGGTCGCGCGTCAGCCGCGTCCCTGCGCTATTCCTCGCCCTCCAGCGCGACCTGGTCCGCCTCCTTGACCTTCGGGTCCACCGGGCCCTCCTCCGGCGGATTCGCCGCGATCTTGGCGCGGACGGAGTTCCGCTTGGAGGTCCACTCGGCCAGGGCGATGTCGTCCTGCTCGGAGAGCCAGGTCTTCACGCTGAGGATCAGCCGGTGGTTGGCGACATCCACGCGCGTCACCTTCATGGTGAGCTCCTCGCCCACCTCGAAGGCGTCGTTGGGGCGCTTGAGGTCCTCGAGGCCGAGCTGTGAGATCGGCACGAAGCCCTCGATGCCCTCGCCGACGTCGACGATCGCACCGCGGTCGAACAGGCGGTTGACCGCCCCCACGAGCTCCATGCCCGAGGGGAACCGCTCCGCCAGATAAGGCCACGGATCCTCGCTGACCTGCTTCAGGCCGAGGCTGATGCGGCGGTGCTCCTTGTCGATGGACAGGATCACCACCTCCACCGTGTCGCCCTTCTTGAGCACTTCATTCGGATGCGCGACCCGCTTGGTCCAGGACATGTCCGAGACGTGCACCAGCCCGTCGATGCCCTCTTCGAGCTCGACGAACGCGCCGAAGTTGGTCAGGTTGCGGACCTTCCCGCGCACGCGCATCCCGGCCGGGTACTTCTCGTCCAGGGTCAGCCAGGGATCCGGCTCGACCTGCTTGAGGCCGAGCGAGATCTTCTCGTTGGCCTTGTCCACCTTCAGCACCACGGCCTCGATGATGTCACCGATGTTGACGACCTTGGACGGGTGGCGTACGTGCCGCGTCCAGGACATCTCGGAGACGTGGATGAGGCCCTCGACGCCCTTCTCCAGTTCGATGAAGGCGCCGTAGTCGGTGATCGAGACCACCTTGCCGTTGATGCGGTCGCCGACCTTGTACTTGTCCTCGACACCCTCCCAGGGGTAGGGCTCGAGCTGCTTGAGGCCGAGCGAGATGCGCTCCTTCTCGGGGTCGAAGTTGAGCACCTTGACCCGCACCTTGTCGCCGATCTTCGAGATCTCCGACGGATGCGAGACGCGGCCCCAGGACATGTCGGTGATGTGGAGCAGCCCGTCGATCCCGCCGAGGTCCACGAAGGCGCCGAAGTCCGTGATGTTCTTGACCACGCCCTCGCGGATCTGGTCCTTCGCGAGGTCCTTGAGGATGGTGGACTTCATCCGGTCGCGCTCCTCCTCGAGCACGGCCCGGCGCGACACCACGATGTTCCGGCGCCGCTTGTTCAGCTTGATGATCTTGACCTGCACGTTCTGGCCCAGCAGCGCATCCACGTTCTGCACCTGGCGCAGCGCGATCTGCGAGCCGGGCAGGAAGGCCTCGACCCCGTAGAGATCCACGACGACTCCGCCCTTGATCTTGCGGACCAGCTTTCCTTCCACCACCTGCCCGGTGTCGTGGGCCTCCTTGACGCGGTCCCAGACGCGCACGAAGTCCGCGCGCTGCTTGGAAAGTACGACGAGTCCGTCCTGGTTCTCCATCTTCTCGAGGAAGACCTCGAGGATGTCGCCCACCTTGATGCTGGACGGGTCGGCGAACTCGGCGAGCGAGATGACTCCCTCGCTCTTGAAGCCGACGTCCACCAGGACTTCCTTCTCGTCGATGCCGAGCACCGTGCCGCGAACGATCTCGCCCTCGCTGATGGAGCGAAGCGACTCCTCGTACTGGCCGAACATCTCGGCGCGCTGATCGAGGTCCAGGTCGTCTTCGTCATCGGCGTTGAACGGGATGGGTGGGGGTGACGGAGCCCGCTGCGGTGAGTCCGCAATGGGGTTGAGGGTCGTGTCGGTCGTGTCCTGCATGAGAATGAGAACCTCCTTGAACCATCAAGATAGGGAGCGGTTCACACCGCTCCACGTGATGCCATGAGTTCCTGGTCGTCCTTCAGACGAGCGATCTCCCGCATGACCGCGTCCCCCAACTGCTGGTAGAGCGCGCGTCCCGGCGTGAGATCCGCCTCGGGTCCGGCCAGATCCTGCCACTTCCAGGCGGGTCCGAAAGAGATGCGGACCCTGGACTTCCGCAACAGCCACCGGCCCGGCTGGCCGCTGCCGGAGATGTAACACGGTACGATCGGAACGTCGGCGTTCACCGCCATCATGCCGACTCCGGGCCGCGCCGGGTGAAGCCTGCCGTCCCGCATCCGGGTCCCCTCGGGGAACATCATCATCGCCTCGCCCCGGCGCAGCGTCTCGACCGCCCTGGCCATCCCGCTCAGGTCCACCATGCCGCGGCGGATCGGGATCGCGTTGTAGCTCCGGATCAGTGCGCCGAACACCGGATTCGAGAACAACTCTTCCTTGGCGAGGAAATGCACTTCCCTGGGGAGAACGGCCCCGAGCAGCGGAGGGTCCCAGAAGGAGACGTGATTCGACGCCACGACCAGACCCCCAGCCCGCGGGATCTGCTCGCGCCCCGTCACTTCCCACCTGGTCGCCGCGCGCAGCGCGACACCGATCACGACTTTTGCGAGACTATAATGCCAGCTCAAGAAAACTCCTAATCGGCCCGGTCGGGCACGGGGCCGTCTCCCGGCCCTGCCGGGGGCCCCGGGGCCGGGTCCGGCGCCCCGTGCGTCAGGGGCGGAAAGCCCGGCCCGGACCGTACCGCCCGCAGGACCTCCTGGACCACCTCTTCCACGTCCCTGCCGCTGCTTTCGATGATGATCGCGCCAGCGGCCGGCCGCAAGGGGCTGTCCACGCGCGTGCGGTCACGCTGGTCGCGCCGCTCGATCTCTGCCAGGACCTGCTCGAGTGCGACCGGCAGCCCGCGTAGTTCGAGTTCGCGGGCGCGGCGCC
>JANXPZ010000011.1 GCA_025357055.1 Candidatus Eiseniibacteriota bacterium
CCTTGAGGCTCCGTCATGGCTTCTCCGTCCCCTTCGCGCCGCCGCCGGTGGGCGGTGGCGCCTGCGCCAGCCGTGCGCCGAGGACCTCCGCGAGGCCCGGCCGGGCGAGTGTCTCCTGCGTGCCGCTCGCGAGGTCCTTCACGACCACCTCGCCGCGCTTCCACTCCTCTTCACCGAGGATGACCAGCAGCCGCGCGCCGCTCTTGCCGGCCGCCTTCATCTGGGCGCCGAAGCCGCGCGCCTCCACGTCGAGCTCCACCACGAGTTGGCGCCGCAGCTCCCGCGCCAGCGCGAGGGCCGCGGCGTGCGTGGCCTCCATCGCCGCGAGGTAGATGCCCGCGGGCGGGACCGGGGCCGCAGTACCGCGCTCCTCGAGCACCAGCATGGCGCGGTCGAGCCCGATGGCGAAGCCCACGCCCGGCGTGGGCGGGCCGCCCAGCTCGGCGATGAGCCCGTCGTAGCGCCCGCCGCCACCCAGCGCGCTCTGGGCGCCCAGCGAGCGATCGTGCACCTCGAAGGCCGTCCGGGTGTAGTAGTCGAGCCCGCGCACCAGGCCGTGATCCACCTCGTAGCGGATGCCCACCGCGTCGAGCCCGGCGAGCACCGCCTCCCAGTGGGCGCGGTCGGCCTCGTCGATGGCATCCAGCATGCGCGGCACGTCGCCCAGCTCGTGGAACAGCGCCAGGTCGCCCGGGTCCTTGGTGTCGAGCACCCGCAGCGGGTTCACGACGAGGCGCTGCTGCGAGTCGGCGCTGAGCCGCTCGTGCGCCGGCGCGAGCCACGCGCGCAGTCGCTCGCCGTAGGCGCGGCGCGAGGCCGGCTGCCCGACGCTGTTCAGCACCACGGTCAGGTCCCGGAAGCCCCAGGCCTCGTAGAGGTCCACGAAGAGCGTGATCATCTCCACGTCCGCGCCGGGCGCGGGCGAGCCCACCAGTTCGCAGTTGATCTGCGAGAACTGCCGGTAGCGGCCCTTCTGCGGCCGCCCGTAGCGGAACACCGGCCCCGCGCTCCACAACCGGTGGATGCGCGTGCGTCCGCCGAGACCGCGCTCGAGGTAGGCGCGCATCACGCCCGCGGTAAACTCGGGCCGGAGCGCCAGGTCACGGTCCCCGAGGTCCTTGAAGCGGTACATCTCCTTCTGCACGACGTCGCTCGACTCACCCGAGGTGCGGGCGAAGAGCTCGAAGTCCTCGAACAGCGGGGTGCGGATCTCGCCGTAGCCGTAGCGCTCGAGCACGCCGCGGGCCTGCGCCTCGGCCCACTGCCAGCGGCCGAGATCCCCGGGCAGCAGGTCGCGGGTGCCACGGGGAGCCTGGAACCTGGGCGTCATGGGTCATCTCCTCGCGAACGTCACGTAGACGAGCTGGGCGATCGCCCCGCCCAGCACATCGGCCAGCACGTCGAAGAGGTCGCTCTGCCGCCCCGGGATGAAGGACTGGAGGAACTCGTCCGACAAGCCCACCATCACCACGATGCCGATCGCGATCAGGGCCGCGAAGAGCGGCCGGCTCACCCGCAGGTTCGCGCGCACGGCCCGCACCAGCAGGAGCCCCAGCACCAGGTACTCACCGAGGTGCGCGACCTTGTCCCCGTTCGCGAAGCGGAGCGGCGACTGCAGGTTGGGCTGCGAACTGAGCGCGAAGATGACGCTGACGTAGGCCAGCACCGGCAGCCAGAAACCCATGAAGAGCACGAAGAATCTGCGTTTCGGCGGTCGGGTCACCATGCCCGGCTCCTCTCGCGGCGGGCCGCATGCGGGTCAGAAAGGGACGGCAGGATAACATGCGGTCCCCGCTCCGTCATGCTGCGGGCCTGCTTCCCGGCGCCGGCGCGATCGTGGCCGGCATCCCGCCCGGCCGGCCGCAGAGCCGGGCCCCGCGAGGAGCCGCCCGGCGCCCGCGCATCGGCTCAGCCCGCGCCGGGCGCTCCCGGGCGGCGCGTGAGGAGACGGGCCAGCGGGTCCGCCGCCAGGATCAGCAGCAGCGGGCGAATCGGCTCGAAGTAGCGCGAGTTCGTGTACAGCACCGTGGTGGTCGCGACGTTCCACACCACGACGATGAGCAGCACGCCCGCGAGCGGCCAGCCCCGCCCGCGCCTGCGCATCCCCGCGATCCCGGCCGGCAGGGCCAGCGCGTAGAGCGCGACGAGCGAGGCGAGGAAGCTCCACCGCAGCCAGATCCGATCGGAGCGCTCGAACGAGACGAAGCAGAGTCGCCAGAAGCGCTTCAGGCTGATGGTCAGGCTGCGGACCGGCGCGCTCCGCCAGTTCTCGATGCCCGCGCGGAGCAGCGCCCGGTCGGCCTCCAGCGGGTCGGGCGGACGGCCCAGCCGCTGCTCTTCCCGCTCCATCACCGCGGCACGCGACTGCTCGAAGTGCGCGTGGACCCAGAAGCCATCCGTCTCGAGGATGCTGCCCGTGTAGAACTGTTCCCCCGCGCCGGTCGAGAGCGGGACGAAGGCGTGGAAGACCGCGGCGTTGCGAAGGGTCCAGGGCGCGAGCACGAGGGCGACACCCAGCGCCGCCGCCAGGAGCTTGCGGGCGTGGGGCCTGGCGCCCTCATGGTCGAGGAGCAGCCACCCCACCGCCAGGGCGAACGCGGACACGAGCCCGGTCGGGCGCACCAGCGCGGCGAGCCCGGCGCAGACCCCCATGACGAAGGCCACGCGCCAGGTCGGACGCTGCGCGAATCGCACGAAGACGGCCAGCATGACCGTCAGGCTGAACATGTGGAGCGGCTCGGTCTGTTCGAGACGGCTCTCGCGGAAGAAGGGAGGCCAGCAGGCCACGAGCAGGAAGGCCGCCACCGCCGCCGCCCGGCTGCGGAAGATGCGCCACGCCAGCCAGGCCGCGAGCACGATCGTGCCCGCGTCGAAGAGTCCCTGGAAGAGGACGACGGTCCGGCGCCCCTCGCCGAAGACGGCGTAGATGCCCGCCAGCGTGGCCGGCCAGCCCGGGGGCTTGAAGAGCCACGGCTCGCCGCGGTAGGTGTAGCCGAGACCGCCCAGGAGGTTGTGGGCCACGGCGTCGTAGACCGGCTCGTCGCCCGCCAGCGGCACACGGTTCGACACCGAGCCCACCAGCGCCGCCAGGCGCAGGAGCAACAACGCCCCGCCGGCCGCAAGCAACAGGAGCCTGCCGTCGACGAAACGCGCCCGTCCGCGCGGCGTGTCCCCTGAGTGGTCGGGCGCGGGGGTCACGGCCGGGGAGCCTGGATCCCCCGGATCAAGGTCCGAGGGTGGTGGGCGCCGGCGGAACGGTGTCGGTCGCCTTCGTGGTCGCCGCGAGCACGTTGCTCAGGCTGGACCAGTTGCCGCTCCGGTCCACGACCCGCAGGGCGAAGTAATAGTTGGTCGACAGGGTCAGGTCCGTCAGCACGTAGCTCTGCGGCGTGCCCGCGACATCGGGCACCGGCTGGATCGCGACCGGCGTCGCCGCGGCGAAGTTCGCCGCCGTGATGGGCTGGTTCGACCAGCGCAGGTCGTACGCGCTCGCCTGCCCCGTCGTCCCGTCGTCGCCAGTCGCCGTCCAGCGCATCACGATGGTGTGGTCCGAGATCAGCGCCAGCACGAGATCGCCGACCGCGGCGGGCGGGATGAGATCCCCGACCGAGGTCCCGGGATTGATCGCGCCGACGTAGCCGTCGGTCCAGAGACCACTCGAGAGCGCGATGGACCCCGCGCGCGGCGTGGGATCGGCGGTGGCCCAGGAGACGTTGGTGAGCTGCGGATCGCCCCACAGCGAGTGGCAATCCTTGCCGTAGGTATCGCAGAGGACGTGGCCAGGGCCCGGGGCGGACGTGGTCCCCGAGGGGCGGACTCCGAACGCGCCGGCCTCCGTCTGCCCCGTGGCATAGACCAGATTGCTGTCGCTGGAGTTGGCGTAGGTCGACTCGTTCGAGATCTCCACCGTGCCGGCGGCGTTGGCACCCGTCGCGTAGAAGATGTTGCTGCGGAGGGTCGAGCGCGTGAGGCCCTGACCGTAGGTCGAGAATGCCGAGTTCGTCGTCGAGATGACGGTGTTGTGCCGGAAGGTCAGGCTGTCGGTGGGAGGGTCGACGGAGCTGAAGCCCGCAGGGCGGAAGGCCGACTTGAGGATGAACGTGTTGCCCGTGAAGTTGTATCCGTGGGAGCCGGTGGTCTGCATCCCGACGATCCCGTCCAGCCGGATGAAGCAATTCCTCCACGAATTGTAGGCGCAACTGCCGATGTTGCTGACGCCGTTCCAGTCGTTGTACGCCCCGGCGACGGCGAACTGGAGCTTGACCGCTCCCGTGCTGGTCGGGTCCACGAAGAAGGTGTCGCGGACGAAGGCGTTGAAGCGGCTGGAGTCACGCAGGTTCAGCGCGTATCGCTCGTTCAGGTTTGCGCCGGGAATGAACAGGTTCTTGATGGTGAACTTGCAGTCCGTCCAGGTGTTGTCCCGCGCCCGATAGTGGATGCTGGGTTCCGCCACATCGTAGGTACCCGCTACCACGGCCAGCCGGAAGCGGCAGCGGGTGAACTCGCTGTTGAGCATCTGCGTGGTCTGGAACGAGTGGGGCTGGCGGCTGGACGCCAGGTTGAAGTCGCAGTCCACGAACTTGGTGTACTGCGTGCGCGAGCCGGAAGTGGACGAAGCCACCGAGAAGTTGTCGCCGTAGTCCCCCGTGCCGATGCTGTCGTTGGCGAAGTAGCAGCGGTAGGCGCCGTTCACGACGGCGCTGCCCAGCACGGTCACGTAGGACACGGTGTCGTACTGCGCGGCGACGCCGCCCGATCCGCCCGACACGGCAAGGGAGCCGCGGCTGGTCACGCCCTTGGCGCTGACGTAGCTGCGTCCCGTGAGGTCGATGCTGGCGACCGAGACCAGTCCCCGCCCCACGAGGGTCCCGACGTACGTGATGCGGCTGCCGGACGTGCCGGACGCCGCGGGCACGATGCCGTCGGTGTAGGTGCCGGGCTGGATGAGCACGTTGTCGCCCGCCACGAGGGTCTGGTTGGCCTTGGCGATGGTCCGCCACGCGGTGCCCAGCGAGGTGCCCGCGTTGGTGTCGATGCCGGTGGGCGAGACGTAGTAGGTGGCGGCCTGCGCGGGCGCACCCAGCACGAGTGCCGCGACGACGGCGATCCGGGCCCCGGTGGCAAGACGTCTGGAGGCCAGCCTGAGTAGAGTGATCACGGCGAAGCTCATGAACCCTTGCCTTGCTCCCTCGCGTGAGGGCCTGGTGTCAGGTCGAAGAGGGGTCAACGGACTCTGCATCCTCCGTGCCGGGGGGACCATTCTTCCCCCGGGCTCCGAAGATGAGGCCCGACAGGCCCCTGCTGGAGAGCGGTCCGGATCAGGACCTCGGCCCGAAACATTCCGGCGAGCGTCCTGCAACGTGCCAACTGACTATATGCGATACCCGTCGTGGCTCAAAGCGCACGATTCGATCCCCGGACCGACCGGGCCCAGACCCTGAAGAGCGGCGGCCCGGCGGTTCCAGCCGCGCCTCCGCCGGCATGACGGCCGGGTGGCGAAAGGGCCATCGGCCTCCACCCTTCCAGCCCGAACCGGTTGAAGGCAGCCAGCCAGCGTGCCGCCGGCGCCACGGCCACCGATCGCCGTGCACCCCATCCGCCCCGGCCCCGAACCCGGCTGGGCCCGGTCAGTCGCGTGCGGCCCCTCTCACGAGCTGCGCGAACCTCTCGAGGTCGTCGTAGCGCCCCTGCCAGGTCGTGTACATCACGCCCATGACCCCCGGCACGCCGCGCGCGGCGGCCAGCGCGTCCAGGACCTCGGCGGGATCGCCATCGTAGTAGCCGGCGATGATCTGGCGCTGGCCCCGCCGCGAGAAGAGGCGCAGCGACTCGGCACGGTACTCGGAGTTCCAGTTGAGGATGATGACGTCGCGGTCGAGCCCCTCCCAGGAACGCGCGAGGTCGCCGCGCACCAGGTAATATCCGGCGTGGGCGTTGTGGAACGGGTCGAACATGTCGCTCCAGGCGTAGACCTGGGTCCCGGCGAGCAGCGCACGGCAGCGCCGCAGGTGCGCCGCTAGCACTTCACCGGCGCTCTTCCCCTGCGCGGCGCACGAGGCGTCCCAGCCCAGGCAGCGGATCTCGTTGTGCATCAACAGGTGACCGGAGGCCCCCCAGAGATCCCGCAGGCGTGCGGCCTCCTCGCGCAACAGGGCGAAGGTCCCCGGGTCCGATGGACAGCAGGTCGTCCTGCCCCCGAAGAAGAAGGCCGGCTGGTACCACGACACCCGCAACTCCGTGCCATCGGGGAGCCGGGTGCGGATGCGCGGCGGCTCGTGCCATTCGGAGTAGACGCCGCTGCCGCGCACCCGTTCGAGATCGGGGTCGCGGATGAACTCGTAGTCGCGGCCCTCCACGCGGCCTTCGACCACGCACGGCGCGCCGGCACGCCGCAGCACGTTGAGCAGCCCGACCTCCTCGATCCGCCAGTCGGTCCATTCGAGCCGGCCCCGCGCCGCCTGCCACAGGCCCATGGTGATCTCGAGTTCGCGATGGCCGAGGGAATTGAAGACCACGTCGTAGCGCCGCCAGTCCTGGGTGGGCAGGATCTCGAGCGGCCGGATGAAGTCCAGCGTCTGCCGCCCACCCAGCACGCTGATCCGCGCCGCGCCCGAAAATCCGCGGCTGCGCACCTTCACCGAGACGTGGTAGCAGCGGAACGGAGCGACGCGTACGCGCAGGCGGAAACGGGCGCGGCCGGCGTTGTCGCTGCTGGCAGCCACCGCACCGGCCAGTCGCACGGCGGGGTCCGCCCACTCCGGCCGGGCGCCCAGCGACACCGGCGGGTCGGCGACCAGTTGCGCCTCGCCGCCGCGCACCACGAAACGGGCGCGCCGGACCGGCACGCCCTCGGCGAGGTTCGGATCGTTTCCCAGCATGACGTTCGAGCGGCCCACCTGGAACGCGCCGGGCACGATCGCCAGGCCGAGCCGGGCCGCCAGGCTCCGCACGCGCGCGGCGTTCGCCCGGTACCGTCCATCCATATCGCCCGGGCGGGCGAAGTGGACGTCGGCCAGCATCACCCTCGTGTAGCCGGCCGCCGCCGCGCGGCGCCAGACCCGCTCGAGCTCGCGGACCTCGCCGTCCTTCCGCAGATCCAGGAAATAGTAGAGGGAGAGCTCCAGCGGCGCGGCCGACTTCGGCGCGACCGCCAGCGCCGCACCGGGCCGCAGCAGCGCCAGGAGGAGCAGGACGGACGGGAACCATTTCAACGAGGAGCTCCTTTCCGGTGTCCACCGGGATGTCCCGTCGGCTCGAGGGGAACCCACCACGCTCGACGCGAGTGGCGCCAGCTCGAGCCGCTGCCGGCCACGGGCGGGCGCGCGGCATTGATTCTACCAGCAGGCCGCGGACGCGCCACCGCCGGCCCGCGCGGCGGGGGGATCGCCCGGCGACACTCCGGACCGCCCGGCCGGGTGGTCCGCGGCGCGAGGCGCGAAGGCGGGCTTGCGGGGCGGCTGGTTTCCGGGTAAGTTTCCCGTCCACGTGTCCGATGCGTGGCGGGGTGAGTAGGCTCGTCGTCCCGATCTCGAGGCGGAGGTGTCTGCACGGATTGTGCTGCGCAGCCCGCACCTGCCGGACGTCCCTCGAACGCAGCCTCGCAGTCCAATGTCGCGCCGCTAGCTCAATTGGTAGAGCAACTGACTCTTAATCAGTAGGTTCTAGGTTCAAGTCCTAGGCGGCGCACCAAATCCCCCCGGCTGGTCGGAGTACGTACCCCGCTCCAACCTTGGCCCTGCGCTTGTGCGCGGTACTGCACGAGCGCTGCCGCGCCCCGCTCCCGCTCGGCAGCATCCTGATTACGACGAGCAAGGGCGTCCGCGACTCGCCCGAGGTCTTCGCTGGCGACGAGATCCTCGACGATTGCCAGATCGACGCGTGGCGAGCCCTCGGCCAGTTCCCCCGTGTGCAGAGTTCTAGCGAATCAAACCCATGCGCACGGTCTCCACTCTTCCCCCGAACTCCAGCCGAGCCAGATAGCTGCCTGGGCCGACCTCCCGGCCAGACGCGTCTCGTCCGTCCCAGACGGCCTCGTGGCCTCCCAGGGGCATTCCGCCATCGATCAAGGTGCGGACCAAGCGGCCAGCCACGTCGAACACTGACAAGCGCACAGTGCCTGCCCGGGGCAGAGAGAACTTGATCGTCGTCCGTGGGTTGAAAGGATTCGGACTGCACCGCAAACGGTCCAAGAAGGTGGCCGCCTGGCCGTCCACATCCGCCGAGAGGCAGACCGGATCGGCGCCGGAGTAGATGAATGCCCAGTCGTTGGCCGTCTGGACGAGCCAGACAATCGTGTCTGTCGTGAGTTCGGGTCCAATCTGCGCATAGGCCTCAGCGAGATTTGTGAAGCTCTCTGCCAGCGGCGTCTCAACGACGAGTATTTGCTTCTGCCACGCGTCTTCGGGCGCCACGTTGGCCGTACTGTAGATGACTCGTTGCAGCTGCTGCTCGAGCAGTTGCCGCGCCGCGCTTACTGTCAACGGATCTTCCAGCGGAAAACCGATTGCGCGCGTGGTCCTGAGCCCTATCCGCGTGCCGTCGATCTCAAGCAGGGCCTGGGCCTTGTGGCCGCCCGGATCGACGTAGTTGATCTCATCCATGGTCTTGACCAGAGTCGCCCCCTCACATCCGAACAGCAGCTCGTGCGCGAGGACAAGGGCGTACACGCCGCTCCCGCCCGACGAGTATGTCAGCAGGATATCGAGTCCTCCCGGCGAAAGCCGGTCGGGCTGGAACGAACACGGATACACTTGGGCTACGGACGACAGGAGATGAGGTGAAGCGTCGGTCAGCTCCGTGTCGAGTTCGCCGCAGGCACCAACGGTCACAGGGACCTGGGCGCCTGCTGTACCGACAAGAAGGAAGACCATTGCGGCCAGCGTCACAACGCCCAGGCGCCACTTGGTGGGACCAAAGCACCAACGGAACATCGTTGCCTCCGCGATTCTGCAAATGAGCCCCGTCTCCACCATGTCGCCAGACTCCAGCCGCGCCAAGTAGCTGCCCGAACCGACCTCCCGGCCCGACGAATCCCGTCCATCCCGGTGAGCAGGAACCTTCACACCACCTGAACCCAAGTTTAGGCCCCGCCGCGGTCCCGCTCAACGATAGGAACTCGCATACGCGAGGAGTCGAGCCTGCGCCCACCCGAGCGGGGAAACCTTCCCCTCTTCGTGCCCCTTCAAATGCCCGCGGATGCCCGAGGATGCCCGTTCGTTCCCGGGCCAACTTCTTGCCGTTCTTCGCAATGCGTTGCGCGACAATCGCTTCGTGCTGGCGGCGGTCAGAGTCTCTTAATCAGTAGGTTCTAGGTTCAAGTCCTAGGCGGCGCACCAAGTTTCAAGCACAACCCGGCCCGTCCGCGGCGACGCGAGCGGGCTGTCCACATTCTGGCCCGGGCCCTTGGGCTACCCGGCGCGGTAGCCCCGGCACCACCTCGCGCTCGCCCAGCGCCGCCCGCACTTAAGCGCGCAGCGTGCGGGTCGCGAGCCGGCTCGACAGCCCCAGTCGTCTGTTGTCACGAACGAAGTGGGCGCGCCGCCGCCCGCAGCGGACCGCGCGTCGGCTAGAAACGCTCCTCGTACACGTGCTCGAGCTCCTCGAAAGCGAAGCACTGGCGCCGGCGCCGGCGACACGATGACCACGGCGGTCTGCCACGGCCATGAGTTTCGAGCCCTTCCCACGCCGCGTGGGTCCAACCCATAGGCGTCGGGTGGCCTACGATAGCCACAGATCGACCTCGCCCTCTTCCCAATGGCCCTTCAGTTCTTGAGCGATTGGCCGACCATCAAGAAGTGCAGCCTCAAGTCATCCGCCTTGGGGGGTGGCGCAATCGCTATAGGAGGTCATTGTGGCGATTTCAGCGGTGAGTAGTGCAGCAGGCTTGGATCCATCCCTGCGGTCTCAGTCAGTGCAGGCAAAGGCGGGCGCGAGTGGCGCCAAACCCGCTGGAGGGCCGCCGCCTGGCGGTGGGGCACCGTCGGTGGGCGGAGGCAGCAAAGCCTCCGGGACGAGCGGTACCAGCAGCACCTCCACCAATAACAGCAGCACTTACGACGTGCGTGATACGAACCAAGATGGCGTCGTTTCAGCTGCGGAGGCCCTAGCCTACTCGCTGAAGCAAGCGCGAGCGGCCGCTGAGAAGCAAGGCGCCTTGCAAGGCTACACCGCCCAGGGCAAAGCTGCCGCGGGTCAGACGGGGGCCGGCCAGTCCAGCACCTTCAGCGTGATGGCCTAAGCGGCGCACCAACTTCCCTCTGACTGCTCGGAGCACCTTCCCCGCTCCGCTCTTCGCCTTGCGCCTGTGCACGGCACTGGGCGAGGCGCGCGGCCCTGCGTTTGGCGAAATCATCGCCGACCGTTCCGTGTCTCCCGGTCACTGCGACGGCGCTGTTGCCCGGCTGTTCGTCGACACGGCATCGGACCCTGGCTCGGCGTGGGCATCGTTGAGGGACCCGGTCCGGGGGAAGTGGTTGCGCCAGCCCCGGACGCAGATCTGCCGCGCCCGCGCCTACTCGCGGGGGGGAAGCGCCAGGCACTTCTCGTAGAACTCCACGCGCCGAGGTTCGAGGAACGGGCGCGGGGTCACGGTTGCGCCCAGCTCCAGCAGCCGCGGCTCGCCGGGATCGAACGCCGGCCACTCCGGCGATACCGGGCCATTCGGATCTCCCGTCCGGGCGAAGCGGACCCAGTACGCCGCGAGCGTCTCGGACAGGCGGCGATCGGCCTCCTGCCAGGGGCGGTGCAGCAGCCGGAGGTTCGCGAATGCATAGGGCACGTCGGAGGAGTGGAACGCGCCGAACTCCGGATGCTCGGGCCAGGGGATGCCGCGCGTGAAATAGTACGCGTACAGTGACGCGTGGCCGCGCGCGGCGCGCGTGCGCGCCCAGCGCAGGGTCCAGAAGAGCCCGAGGTCGCGCAGGCTCTGCTTCTGCGCGAGCCCGGCCTGCTCATCGTTGGCGAACGGATAGAGCTGCAACGCCTCGTCCGCCAGCGCGCCCAGGCTCGAGCGTGCGAACGCCTCGTACGCCGCGGCCGTGGCCTTGCCGTACGTGGGGTCGCTGCTGCCTTCGTCCGCGGTCAGGCCGAAGAGGATCGGCACGTCGCTCGCCGGAGCGGCCGGTCCGTTCGCGGGCAGGCACCAGCCGTCCGCCACGAGCCCGAAGGGCCCGCCGACCATGGTTCCGGCGGCGGTCAACGCGCGCAGCGCAGAGAGTGAGCTGTCCCGGAAGGTCCTCGCCCACGCCGCGCCCGCCTGCTCCGCCCCGGCAAGCGGCAGGTATCCGTCGGAGGCGCCGCCGCTCATCAGGATGACGCGGTGGAAGAGCCCGACCGCCAGGGGCGAGCGGAGCAGCGCGCCGGCCAGATCGGCGCCCGAAGACTGCCCGGCGAGCGTCACGCGAGCGGGGTCACCACCGAAGGCGGCGATGTTCCGCCGGACCCACTGCAGCGCGGCGATGCAGTCGAGCAGCCCGTAGTTCCCGGAGACGTGCCGCGGGGACTCCGCGCTCAGCCCGGGATGCGCGAGGAAGCCGAGTGCGCCCAGGCGGTAGTTGACGGTCACCACCACGAGGCCGCGACGGGCGAGCTGGGCGCCGTCGTACACGGCCACCGCGCCGGATCCTCCGGTCAACGCGCCGCCGTGCAGCCACACGAGCACCGGGCGCTTCGCGCTGCCTGGAGCTCGTGTGGTCCAGAGGTTGAGGTCGAGGCAGTCCTCACTCGTCCGCTCCTGCGTGACGAACTCCGCCGTCCAGGGCGGCGCGGACCATGGCACCTGCTGGCAGCACGGCGCGACGCCGTCGGCCCTGCGCACACCGCTCCAGGCCGCCGGCGGCTGCGGCGGCTGCCACCGGAGCGCCCCGACGGGTGGCAGCGCGTAGGGCACCCCCCTGAAGACGAGGACGCCGGGCACGCCGCTCGGGACGCCTTCGATCCCCCCGCTCTCGATCTGCACCGCGCCCGCCTGCGCCGGGGACGGCGACGACACCACCAGCGCCAGTGCGAGAAGCCTGGCGACGACCCGAGGTCGCATACCAACCTCCGAACAAGATGATGCAGATGGTCTCGGGGGACGTGGGCGATCATCCCGCACGACTCCCCGCGGTTCCAGAGCGGACTCGCTAGCGCTCCGTGCCCGGCGCGGGGGCGGACCCGGGCCTCGCCCCGGACGACACCTGCGGAGCGAAGAGCGGGCGGGGCTTCGACGACAACGGCCCGCGCAGGGCCAGGACCGACAGGACCACCACCGCGACGAAGCCGGCGAGGACGAGCAGCTGGCCCGCGGAGGTCTTCTGGATCGGTTGGCGCGACTGCGGGGTGCAGACCTCGCCCGGGCAGTAGCGGGCCTGCTCGCGGTAGATCAGCGCGTAGAACTTGCATCCCAGGCAGATGCCGAAGGCCGATTCGAAGAACAGGAAGACCAGGCAGACGAGGCAGGTGATGCCGGTGATCGGGCCGTAGGTGTTCATGAGGACCATGAGCACGAACATGGTCGCGGCGAGCACGACGCCGATGCTCCAGGCGACCTTCTTCTGCTGCGCGCCCACGTACTCGGGAACCTGTCCCCACACGATCAGGCGGCCGAGGATCAGGGCCGGCGAGTAGCGGGGACTGACCAGGACGCGGATCAGCAGGTCCAGCAGGAAGAAGGGGATGACGAACTTGATGGGCAGGAAGTTGCCGTTGAAGAGGATGAAGATCAGCGACAGGAACGTCGCGAGGAAGAGCAGGCCGGCGGCCGCGCGGATCTCGCGCTCGTTCAGGACCCGGATGTCGTAGCCGGGAACGACCTCACCGAAACCAAGAAGCGTCATCGCGTCATCCTTTCAGGATCCGGGTGGATCGGTGCGGACCCTCTGTGGCTCGAGCATCTGGGGCCTCCGAGGGTTCAGGTTGCGCGCACCTGGATGCCCCGGTCGAGCGGAGGCCCGGCACTCCGCGCCCGGTCCAGACCCGGAACCCAGTGGCCGGGATCACCGCCCTGTGCCCGCTGCGCGGTGCGCAAGTTGGATCCCCATCGGAATCTCGCGCATCCAACCTAGGCAAGGAGGTGCCGATTGTCGCGATTACGGGTACACGCGTTCTCGGTCTCCCTCGATGGCTTCGGCGCCGGCCCCGACCAGGACCTGGAGCATCCGCTCGGCCTCGGCGGTCCCGAGCTGTTCGATTGGTTCCTTCCCACGCGGACCTTCCAGAAGATGCACGGGAACGGCGAGGGCGAGACTGGCCTGGAAGACGAGATCGCCGCGCGAGGGTTCGAGGACGTCGGGGCCTGGATCCTCGGCCGGAACATGTTCGGCCCGGTGCGAGGGCCCTGGCCCGACGAGAGCTGGCGCGGCTGGTGGGGCGAGGAGCCGCCCTACCATGTCCCGGCGTTCGTGCTCACCCACCATCCCAGGGCGCCCCTCGCGATGAAGGGCGGAACGGTCTTTCACTTCGTCACGGAAGGGATCGAAGCCGCGCTCGCGCGAGCCAGGGAGGCCGCGGGTGACCGGGACGTGCGGCTCGGCGGCGGCGTGGCCACTATCCGGCAGTACCTGCGGGCCCGTCTCATCGACGAGCTCCATCTGGCGATCTCGCCGGTCGTGCTCGGGCAGGGCGAGCACCTGCTGGGCGGCCTGGACCTGCGGGCCCTGGGCTACGCGTGCTCCCGTCACGTCGCCGGTGGCCGCGCGGCCGCGCACGTGTTCCTGCAACGGCGGGAGGACTAGGGGCTCTCACGGTCTCCGAGGTCCAGCCCGTGCCCTCCCCCGCGTCAGGCTCCCCTGGCCGCCTTCTGCGCCACGTCGGTGATCGCGTCCAGCCACACGCGGCGGATGATGGCGCTCCCCGGGTAGATGACCCGCCAGTAGCCGGCGAAGAGGCGTCGGCTCGCATCGCCGTTGCAGACGACTCGGGTCTCGCTGGTGAGGCGCGTGCCGCCGCCGGCCGCTTCGCTCACGTGCAGGTTGAACGCCACGCGGATCCCGTCCGGGTCCTTGAAGGCGAGGAACTGCTCGGGCGTGTGGATCGGCGGCTTCGGGGCCGTCGCCAGGCCGACCATGCCGCCCACGAACTCGCGCGGGTCGCTCGCGTCCAGCACCAGGAAGCCGGTCTCGGGCCGCGACATCAGGTCGAGGAGCGACTCCCGCGGGATCTCGCCCGCATCTCTGTGGCCGGCCGCCATCCCTCGCACCCGCATGAGGAAGACCGCCGCCGGCAGGTCCGCGAGACCCACCCGGTGCATGGCGGCCACGACGGCGTCGGGCGGGGCGTTCACGTGCGTCTCGTGGAACTCGTAGAACGAGTACGAGGGCACGAAGTCGTCGATGCGCTGGTGCGGGCGCAAGGAGCGCAGCGTCGGCGCCGGCCAGGCCAGGGCCGCGGCCACGACCAGCACGCCCGCGCCCAGCACGAGCAGGCCGGTCACGCGTCTGCGGATGCCGAGGAAGCGCAGCGGCACGAGCACGCACAGGAGCCCGAGCAGCGCGATGCCGAGCCCGGCGTAGAGGGCCACGAACTCCGCCTGCAGCGGGGCGTAGCGGTTGAGGACGAGCAGCGCGGCCAGCACCGCGACCGCGATCAGTCTCCACCAGAGGGTCGGCTTGTTCATCCGCGACCTGCCTTGGGCGGCCAGGGGTCCGGCCGGTAAGGGGACGAATCGATGAGCGCGGAGGGCCGCCGCGTTCCCGGACGAAGTTCTTGCCCGTTTTCGAAATACGTTGTGCGACAACCGCTTCGTGCTTGGCGGCTGTTGGAGTCTCTTCATCAGCAGGTTCCAGTCCCAGGCGGCGCACCATCTTCCTTCCGGCTTCCTCGCGGAGCCCCCATCGCTTCCCGGTCCGCCCGTCGATAGGGCGAACCGCGTTCCCCTGTCACGGCAGCAGCCTGGCCGCCCCCAGCACCGCGAGGCCCGCACCGCTCACCCAGAGCGCAGCGCGCGCCGGCAGGGGCACGCTGCGCTCGGGCCGCACCGCCGTGGGCGCGCCGAAACCCTCGCGCAACTCGCGCATCACGGTGGCGAAGGCCGCGAGCCAGCCGAGGGCGAGCGCGATGAGGAGCCCGTTCAGGCCATTCGTCGCGAGCCCGCGCGCGATCTCGAGCCAGAGGACCGCCCCGGGGGTGCCCGGCACGCCGGCCAGCGAGAAGAGCGCGTAGAGCCCGGCGAACGCGCTGAGCGGATGCCGCCGGAACAGGTGGCCTCCGGGCGCGCCCGCCGCCGGGTCCGCGGGCGTGAGGCGCGCGAGCAGCGCCGCACCGGAAAGCGCCAGCGCCAGGTGCGCGGCCCAGGGCACGAGCCAGGCGGAGACCATCGCGTCGAGTTGGCCGCGCCCCGTGGTGACGGCGAGCGCGGCCAGCGCGAGCCCGCCCTGCAGGCTCGCGAGGGTGCCCACGCGCCGCTCGGGCCGGCGCTGCAACAGGAGCGTGCCCGCGCCGGCGAGGAACGCCGCGATCGCGGCAGTGCGCAGCAGCGCACCCGCCAGCACGGCACCGTCACCGAACACCTCGAGGCCCGCGAGACGCCGGACGAGCCACATCGCACCCAGAGCCTGCAGGGCCGCGACCGCCAGCGGCGCGAGCGCCGCGGACGCGCCCTGGAACAGATCGGCCACCCAGAAATGGAACGGCGCGCCACCCAGCAGCACCACGCCCCCGAGCAGCGCGAGCGGCAGCGCCACCGCCCACACCATGCGCTGCGAGAGCCCCAGCCGCAGGACGCTCCACTGTTCGGGCGGCGCGGTCACGCCGGTGGCGAGCGCCAACAGCGCGACCCCCACGGCGGTGAGGGCGAAGGCACCGCCCAGCACCCAGACGAGCTTCAGCGCGCACTCGCCGGGGAGCGGGTCCGGGCGCTCGCGGGCGAGCCCGGCGGCGACGAGCGCGGCCACCAGCGGCGCCAGGATCCAGCTGGCCGCATCGAGCCACGCGAGCGCCAGCGCACAGGGCACGAGCACGAGCAGCAGACCCAGCGAGCCGGAGAGCGGGCGCTGCCGGCGCTCGGACGCGAGCAGGAGCAGGGCCGCGACCAGGGCGAGCGCCACCGGCAGGGCGGGATCGGCGAGCACGGCGCGCGCGCTCATCGCAGCAGGGGCAGCAGGATGGCCAGCACGGCCACACCGACCAGGAAGAGCACGTACTCCTGGGCGTCACCGGTGTGCAGGTCGCGCAGCGGGGCGGCGAGCACCCGCACCAAACGCTCCGCTCCCGAGACCAGCGCGCGCTCGAGACCGATCACGAGGCGGAACAGGCGACGCGCGGCGTGCTGGGCGATCCGGTCGGCGAGCGCCCCGCGTCCGGCCTCGGCGGGGTGCACGGAGAGCAGGCCGAGCGCCCCGCCCAGGACCGCGGGCACGAGCGCGAGCAGGGCGAAGAGCGGCCTCGGCGCGAAACCCACCCACCACGCGCTCGCCAGCGCCATGGGCACGCCCCCGAGCAGCACGACCGGGGCGATCCGGCTCGGGGTGAGCCAGGAGACCGGCCGGGCGAGCGCGCGGCGCTCGGGGGCCTCGACCAGGCGGGCCACGTTCACCCACGACGCGAGCGCGATCGGGATGCCGCCGCAGACCAGCGTGAGGACAGCGCGGCGCGGGCTCAGGTCACCCGCGGCGGCGAGCAGCGGCCAGCCCAGCGCGGCGGTCGAGATCCACGAGGTCATGCGCCACAGCATCGCCATCACCGGGCCGCGGCGCGGGGCCGCCCCGCCGAGTTCGGCGGCCAGCAGGTAGGCGTGCGTGCCGCAGGCGCCGATCCAGAGCACCGCCGCGACCCAGAGCGGGACCGCACCGCTCGACAGGAGCACGCCCGCCAGCGCGCCGTCGAAGACCACCAGCCAGCGCAGTCCCGCGGTCCAGCGCCGCCGCCCGTAGGCCCGCAGCGCGGCCAGTGCCGCCGTGAGCAACAGCAGGACCGCGGCCCCCTCGCGCACCTCGTCCACGTCCAGCCAGCGCGGCGCCTGGCGCCAGAGCAGCAGGAAGCCCGCCGCGGGCAGCAGGGCCGGCAGCCACGCGCCGTGCGCGAGCAGCGGGCCCGGCAGGTCCGAGAACGGCCGGGCCAGCGGGAGCGCCGCCAGCAACTCGAGCGCGGCCCAGACGATCGCGATGGCCTCGACCCGTGACCAGAACGCGAGCGCGGCGGGCGGCATCGGGAAGCCGGCGGCAGGCCCGAGCAGCGCCACCTCGATGGCCGCCGCCAGCCACAACGCGGTCGCCGGGCGGCGCAGCCAGCCCCAGCGCGGCACCTGGAACGCGGGCTCGTCGCTGGCGCGGGCCCACCACCAGAATCCGGCCGCGAGCAACTCGACCCCGAGCGCGGGGGCGAACCGCGCGGGCATGGCGACGAGCGCGAGCCCGGCCGTGCACAACAGCCCGCCGGCGGGGAGAGGTCCGGGGACCAGGTGGCTCAGGAGGCGCATGGCTCAGTCATGCAGGTCGTGGGCGTCGCCCACCCACGCCGAGCCGGCCGTGGCGACGCGCACCGCGCCGATCCGCGCCGCCAGCACCACCACCAGCGTCGTGGCGACGAGCGGCAGTCCATCGGGGGGCGCGCCGCCGGTCGTCACCACGGTGCGCACCGCGCCCTGCAGCGACTGCAGGCCGAGGCCCATCGCGGCGAAGGCGGTCGCGGCGCGCACGGTGTGACGGCGCAGCATGAGATGCAGGAAGCCGAGGCTGACGAGCATCACCCCGAAGGAACACTGCCGCGTCAGCGCGGCGTCGAGGTCGAGACGCGCCACTCCCGCGATGAGCAGCGCCAGCAGCGCCGCGCCAAGCAGCAGCCCCACCGTCCCCGACTCGAGCCCCCCCAGCCCCGCGCTGGAGCGCGCCGCGCGGCTCGAGGGCAGTCCCGCGCGCCAGGCGATCGCCAGCCAGAGCAGCATCCAGCCCGCCGTGACCCAGCCGGAGTCCCCCGAGCCACGCAGGAACGGGAGCGAGAGCGCCAGGCCCAGCGTGGCAAGCCGCGCCATCACGCGGCCGGGCGCCAGCACCGCGACCAGCAACAGCGCGGCGGGCACGCCGAAGCGCAGCAGGTCGAGACGTGGCAGCGCCGCCCAGGCATCGAGGAAGTGCACCGTGTCCCCCGTCGCGACCGGTGGTCCCGGCCGGGTGTCAGCCCTGCGGGATGGAGGGGCTCTCGCCGCTCCGGATCACCGCCAGGAACTCCTCCGGGTTGCGCGCCTCGAGCAGGCCCTGGCGCACGGAGTCGTCCTTCAGCAGGCGCGAGATGTTCGCGAGCAGCCGCACGTGCGGCGTGGTGGCGTTCTCGGGCGAGACCAGCAACACGAACAGGTGGGTCGGCTGGCCGTCCTCCGACTCGAACTCCACGCCCTCGGGCGAGATGCCGCAGGCGGCCGCCATGCGGTCCACCGAGCGGGCCTTGCCGTGCGGGATGGCCGCGCCGGGGAAAAGCCCCGTGGACATCATGGCCTCGCGCCGCAGCACCCGGTCGAGGATCTCGCCCTGGCTCGCGAAACCGTGGCTGGACTCGAGCAGCTCCACGAGCTCGACCAGCACTTCACGCTTGGCGTGGCCCTTCAGGCGCAGGCTGATCGCGTTCGGATTCAGGAGTTCGGAGAGCATCATGGCGCGGGATACTCCGTGGCAGCCGTGCAGCGCAGGTCGGAACCCGCACCGTATCGGCCGTCGTCGCGGGGTGTCAAGCCGCTTCAAATTCACGTCGCGCGGCGCGCCTCCGGCCGCATCCGGCGCGTTTCTGCTTGCCGCCCGCGGGGCCGCGGCCTACTCTGCACCGGATCGTTTCGCGCCAGGCTGTCCGGGCCTGCGCCCCCCCCAGGCCCCACCCCGAGGTGCACGTGTACTGGCTCAGCAAGAGCATCCACAAGCTCTCGCGCTTCCGGCGGCAGCTGACGATCTTCACCGCCGTGCTGGGCCCGGGCATCATCACCATGGTGGCCGACAACGACGCCGGCGGCATCTCCACGTATGCCGTGACCGGGTCGAAGTACGGCTTCAGCCTGCTCTGGATCTTCATCCTGCTGGTCCCGATCGCCTACTACATCCAGGAGATGACGGTGCGCCTGGGGGCGGTCACCAAGCGCGGACACGCCGAGGCCATCTTCGAGGGTTTCGGCCCGGTCTGGGGCTGGTTCTCGCTCTTCGACCTGGCGATCGTCAACTGGCTCACCCTGGTGACCGAGTACATCGGCATGATCGCGGCGGCGAGCATCTTCGGGGTGCCACCCCTGGTCACGTTCCTGGGCGTGACGGCCATCCTCTTCATGGTGGTGCTGACCGGGCGCTACTGGACCTTCGAGAAGCTGACGCTCTTCTTCTGCGTCTTCAACCTGGTCTACATCCCGGCGGCGCTGTGGGCCATGAACGCTCCCGGCGCGCCGGGCTGGAACAAGGTGTTCGACGGCTTCTACCGGCCCGAGATCCCCGGCGGGTTCACCCCGGGGCTCATCTTCATCCTGCTGGCCAACATCGGCACCACGATCACCCCGTGGCAGGTGTTCTTCCAGCAGAGCTCCGTCGTGGACAAGGGGCTCGACATCCACGACGTGCGCTTCGGCAAGTGGGACACGCTGGCCGGCGCGATCATCACCTGCGTGGTGGCCGTGTTCATCATCATCGTCACCGGGGCGGCCCTGCACTACCACCAGCCCCCGATCGTGATCGAGGACGCCGCACAGACCGCCGACGCGCTGGTGCCGCTCCTGCCCCACGGGCAGGGCCAGCTGGCCCGGCAGCTCTTCGCCATCGGCCTGTTCGACGCCGGATTCCTCGGGGCCCTGTGCATCTCGCTGTCCTCGTCCTGGGCGATGGGCGAGGTCATGGGCTGGGCGCACTCGCTCAACAAGAGCGTGCGTGACGCGCCCTGGTTCTACCTCGCCTACCTGGGCATGCTGCTGACCAGCGGGGCCGTGGTGCTCATCCCGGGCGCCCCGCTCGTGACCATCACCATGTACGTCCAGGTCGTGGCGGTGACCCTGCTGCCGGTCGCGCTGGTGTTCCTCATCCTGCTCCTCAACGACGAGGGCTTCATGGGGAAGCACGTCAATACGCGCTGGCAGAACATCGTCAACTGGAGCATCGTGATCGGCATCGTGATCGTCTCGACGCTCTTCGCGTTCAGCACCCTCTTCCCGGGGCTCTTTCCCAGCTCCTGACGGGACGTGTCCATGACCGCGACCAACCAGAAGAGCCTGAAGAACCTCGAGCTGCCGGGCGAGTTCCGGTTCCTCTATTTCTCGCAGCTCATCCACCGGCCGGTCTGCAAGGGCAAGATCCACGACCGGATCGGCAAGGTGTCCGACCTGGTCTTCTCGCTCAGCGAGCTCTATCCCGAGGCGGTGGGGATCTACCTCGAGCATGGCTGGGGCAAGCCCACCGAGTTCGTGCCCTGGAAGCGCGTGCTGCGCATCGAGGACGACGCCATCTTCGTGCAGCCCCCCGAGGAGGGCGAGGTCTATCCCCCGTTCGTGGACCAGCCGGGCTGGATGCTGGTCGAGAACCACCTGGTGGGACGCACCATCCTCGACATCGATGGCCGGCGCGTCGAGGCCGTCAACGACGTGCAGCTGCTGGAGAGCCGCGGTCGGCTGGCCGTCGTGCACGTGGACACCTCCTTCAACGGCTTCCTGCGCCGCTGGCACCTGGGCTGGCTCCAGCTCTTCAAGGAGAACCTGATCGCCTGGAAGTACGTCCAGCCGCTCAACGTCGAGGACGCGGTCACCACCGACAAGGTGCTGCTCTCGGTGACGCGCAAGCAGCTCGTGGACCTGCCGCCCGAGGACCTCGCGGACGCGCTCGAGGAGCTCTCCGGCAAGGAGCAGGAAGCGCTGTTCTCGGCGCTCGACTCGGAGACCGCGGCCGAGGCGCTGCTCGAGGCCGAGCCGCGCGCGCAGCGGCAGATCATCGCCGACATGCGCGAGGAGCGGGCCCGGGCCGTGCTCTCGGAGATGAACGTGGCCCAGCTCGCCGACCTCTTCACGGTGTTGCCCCACGCCCACGTGACCGAGCTCACGAAGATGCTGCCCACCGAGACCGCGCGCCGGCTGCACGCCATCCTCTCGGAGCGCGAGGTCACGGCCCATTCGCTGATGACTCCGGACTTCCTCGCGGTCGGCAAGGAGAGCCGCGTGGGCGAGGTGCTGGGCGACATCCGCCGCTCCGGCCGCGAGGCCGACAGCATCTCCTATGTCTACGTGGTCGAGGGCGAGGAACGGGTGCTCGAGGGCGTGGTGGACCTGCGCGACCTGGTGCTGGCGCAGGACGACGCGCTCATGGGCGACATCATGGTCTCCCCGGTCGTGAGCGCCGAGGCCGAGGACCTGCGGGACGACCTGCAGGAGCTGTTCGTGAAGTACCACTACCGGCTGCTGCCGGTCGTGGACCACCGCGACCACCTGCTCGGCGTGGTGCGCTACAATGAGGTCATGAAGGGCGTCGTGACCAAGGTGAGGACGTGAGGCAGCCATGCCCCCGGTGAAGATGACCAAGGGCAAGCGTTTCGCCCTGTACTTCCTGCAGTTCTACCTGCTCTTCCTCTTCCTGCTGCTGGTCCTGCGCTTCACGTTCTTCCGCTAGCCTCCCGGGCCCGCTTCGTCCCGCCGGCCCCGCGTGGGCCAGATGCCCCAATCGCGACCCGGCCAACGGCCCCGGCGGACGCCACGGGCGCACCGCACAGCCCGGCGCTCCGGTCCCGAGCTGCCGGGCTGTGCTAACATATTGGGTAGCTCCGCATCGGGATCTGCGGGCCCAGCACCTTGTGAGATCGCTCCTCGTCAGGGGTCCGGAGGACTGCACCCGATGGCATCGGAACCAAGGCAAGGACGCCCCATGCGACAGAAGGCGATCGACTTCCGGGAGCTGATCGAACACCTGCTCCCGCTGGACGAATTGCCGCCCACCGACCGCCTGCGCGTGCGGCGCGCGCTCCAGACGGACATCTCCGCCCAGCTGGAGCAGGCCGCCCTCTATGCGCTCACGCGCCTGGAGGAGACCGGTGCGGTGCGGCGCCTGCCCGTGCGCGAGAACGGCAAGCGCACCCTGCGCTGGCAGACGCGCGACACCCTCGGAGTCATCACGCTCGAGCAGCCGGTCCCGCTCGAGCGCGCCGGGCTGCTGGTCGTGCCGCGCTCGAGCCTGCCGGACCAGGCCCAGGCCGGGCTTGATCAGGTGCGCCGCCTGCTGCGTCTCGACGAGGCCATGCTCGCCTCCGACCCGCGCTCCGGCCAGGCGCGCCGTGGCCTGATCGAGCAGCTCGACCAGGCGGGACGCGAACTGCTGGCCGCCAGCGAGGTCCGCTTCATCCCGCCCGGCGACGAGGCCACGGGCCCCGAGCCGCTCTCCCCCGCGCTCGCCGCCGAGGCGCGCGGACGGCCCGACGTGCTGCTCTACTGCCCCGACACGGAGCGTTGTCCCGCGCTCGCGGTCGAGGGCCGGCGGCGCGGGATCCGCTCGGTCGTGATCGCCGCCGCCGCCTCGATCGACGGCCAGCCGCTGGGGCTGCTCGAGGTGTTGTCGCGCGAGCCCGAGCGCTTCCCCGCCGACGCGCTGGCGCTCGTGGCCCTGCTCGCGGACTCGTGCGCGGGCGTGCTGGAGCGCGCCGCCCGCATCGAGAAGCTGATCTTCATCGACCCGCTCACCAAGGTCTACAATCGCTCGTACTTCGACCTGCAGCTGCGCAACGAGATGGCGCGCGCCCAGCGCGAGCGCAACTCGATGGCGCTGTGCATCGCGGACATCGACGACTTCAAGTCGTTCAACACCTCCTTCGGCTACGAGGCGGGCGACCAGGTGCTGGTGCAGGTGGCGCAGTCACTGAGCCGCGGCGTGCGTCCCTTCGACACGGTGGCGCGCTGGGGCGGCGAGGAGTTCGCCATCCTGCTCACTTCGCCGGTGCACGCCCACGACGTGGTGACGGTCTCGGAACGCCTGCGCTCGGTGGTGGAGCGCCTCGCCGTCGAGGTCGAGGGGCTCGATCGCAGGCGCCACCCGGTGGGCGTGACGATGAGCGTGGGCGTGGCGTTGTTCCCGGATCACGCGCTGAGTGGCGAGGACCTGTGGCGGGCCGCCAACCAGGCTCTGCTGCGGGCCAAGCGCCCGCCCAAGAACAAGGTGGTCTTCTACTCGCCGCAGCGCAACGCCATCTAGGGAAGTGCCCGCCCGGGCTCGTGGCCGGGGGGATGCTCAGGGAGGAGGCCCCGATGAACGCTGGCCTGGCCCGCTGGCTCTACCTTGGCGCCCAGCAGTTGCGCGGTGAGCCGGTCATGGCGGTGCTGCGTGAGCTGGAGAAGAGTCAGAGCTGGCCGCTCGAGCGATTGCTGGCGCTCCAGTGGGAGCGACAGCGCGCACTGGCCCGGCACGCCTTCGAGACCGTGTCCTTCTACCGGGAGCGCTGGACGGCCCTCGGTCTCTCCCCGGGTGATCTGAACAGCCCGGCAGACTGGGCCCGGATCCCGCCGCTCGAGAAACGCGACGTGCAGGAGCACGCGGCGGCCCTGTTCTCGACGCGCGCACCCCGCGGCGGCGTGAAGGCCACGACCTCGGGCTCCTCCGGCACGCCGATCGCGATCCTGCGCGGTCACCTCTCGTGGACGCACGCCCACGCCAACGTCTTCCGCGGCTGGCACTGGCACGGACTCGACATCGGCGACCCCTACGCCTACTTCTGGGGGCTCGCGCTCGATCTGTCGGGCCGCCGGCAGGCGGGGCTGCGCGACGGCTTCTTCAACCGCCGGCGCTTCTCGGCCTTCGAGACCGAGCCCGCGCGGGCGCGGGCCTTCTACGACGATCTGCGGCGGCGCCCGGCGCGCTTCGGCTTCGGTTATCCCTCGGCGGTCATGCAGTTCACCGAACTGGCCCGCGCGCAGGACCTGGATGGGCGCGCCCTCGGCTGGCGCGCGGTCGTCACCACCGCCGAGATGCTGCGCCCGCACCAGCGCGAGCGGCTGAGCGAGACCTACGGCTGCCCCGTGGTGGACTCCTACGGCTGCGCGGAGGCGGGCGTGGCGGGTTTCGAGTGCGAAGCCGGCGGCATGCACGTGCCGGTCGAGTCCGTGGTGGTGGACCTGGAGCCCGCGGGAGAGGGCCTGTACGAGATCCTGCTCACCGACCTGCACAACCGGATCCAGCCGCTGATCCGCTACCGGATCGGCGATCTCGTGCGCCCCGCGCCGGGACCGTGCCCGTGCGGGCGCGCGCTGCCGCTGCTGGGGGCGCTCCAGGGCCGGGCCGGCGAGGCCATCACGCTGCCCGACGGCCGCGTCATCAGCGGACTGCTCCCCTATTACATCTTCCGTCACCACGCCAAGTCGGGGAAGGTGCGCGAATACCAGTTCGTCGAGTTCCCCGGCGGCCGGCTCGAACTGCGCGTCACCGCGGGCGCGGGCTGGAGCGACGCGGTGGCGGGCGAGATCCGCGACGAGGTCTCACGGGGGCTGGGCTGGCAGGTCGAGGTGCGCGTGGTGCCGCGCTTCGAGCGGCGCGGACGCGGCAAGCACCGCGACTGGGTGAAGGCCGCGGACCTCGGGGAGTGACCGGCGCAGGTCCGGGACGGTGACGCGCCGGTCACGCCCGCGCTGATCCCGGGCGCTCCGCGCGCTGCTCCCACTCGCCCGGCGTGGGGCGCGCAGGGCGCCCCTCCGGGTCAGCTTCTCAGCTGGCCCGGCGCGGGACCGAGGCCGGTCCCGATCCCGCCGCCACCGGGGCCCGTGATCCGAAGGTGAACGTCCCCTCGCGGAAGTCCACCACCACGTCGCCTCCCGGCTTGAACTCGCCCTGCAGCAACCTCATCGCCAGCGGGTTCTGCACCCGGCGCTGGAGGGTCCGCTTGAGCGGCCGCGCGCCGAACTGCGGGTCGTAGCCCTCCTCGGCCAGCGCGTCGCGCGCCGCCGCGGTGAGGGTCAGCGCCAGCTCGCGCTCCGCGAGCATCTTCCGCAGGCTCTCGGCCTGCAGGTCCACGATCTCCCGCAACTGCGCGCGCGTGAGCGCGTGGAACACCACGGTCTCGTCCACGCGGTTGAGGAACTCCGGCCGGAAGTGGGCGCGCAGCGCGCGGTCCACCCGGCGCTCCATCTCGGCCCGGTTCCGCGCGGCCTCCTCGGGGGTGCCCTCGCCGCCGAGCTCGAGGATGTCCTGCGAGCCGAGGTTCGACGTCATGATCACCAGCGCGTTGCGGAAATCCACGGTGCGGCCGTGCCCGTCGGTGAGGCGACCGTCATCCAGCAGCTGCAGGAGCACGTTCAGGACCTCGGGGTGCGCCTTCTCGACCTCGTCGAGCAGGATCACCGCGTAGGGCCGCCGCCGCACCGCCTCGGTGAGGCGCCCGCCCTCCTCGTAGCCGACGTAGCCGGGCGGCGCCCCGATGAGCCGCGCGACCGTGTGCTTCTCCTGGTACTCCGACATGTCGATGCGCACCATGGCGCGCTCGTCGTCGAAGAGGAACTCCGCGAGCGCGCGGGCCAGCTCGGTCTTGCCCACGCCGGTGGGGCCCAGGAAGAGGAAGGAGCCGATCGGGCGGCGCGCGTCCTGCAGCCCGGCGCGCGCGCGGCGCACCGCCTCCGAGACCAGGCGCACGGCCTCGTCCTGCCCGACCAGGCGCAGGTGCAGGCGCTCCTCCATCCTCACCAGCTTCTCGACCTCGCCCTCCAGCAGGCGCGCGACCGGGATGCCGGTCCACTTCGCCACCACCTGGGCGATGTCCTCCTCGTCCACCTCCTCCTTGAGCATGCGGTGCTCCGCCTGGACCCCGGCGAGCCGCGCGTTCTCCTGCTCCAGGTCCCGGTCGAGCTGGAGCAGTCGCCCGTAGCGCAGCTTGGCGACCCGCGCCAGATCGCCGACACGCTCGGCCTTCTGCTCCTCGAGCTTGAGGCGCTCGCGCTCGGCTTTGAGCGAGCGGATCCGGCCCACCGCCTCCTTCTCCTGGTTCCAGTGCGCCTCGAGCGCGGTCTTCTCCTGGCGCACCCGGCCCAGTTCCTCTTCGAGCCGGCGCAACCGCTCGCGCGAGCCCGCGTCGGTCTCCCGGGCGAGCGCCTGGCGCTCGATCTCGAGCTGGCGCTCGCGGCGGGTGAGCTCGTCGAGCTCGACCGGCATCGAGTCGATCTCCATGCGCAGTCGCGAGGCCGCCTCGTCCACCAGGTCGATGGCCTTGTCGGGGAGCTTGCGATCGGCGATGTAGCGCGAGGAGAGCACGGCTGCCGCCACCAGCGCCGAGTCCCGGATGCGGATGCCGTGGTGCACCTCGTAGCGCTCCTTGAGGCCACGCAGGATGGCGATGGCGTCCTCGACGCTGGGCTCGTCCACCCGCACCGGCTGGAAGCGCCGTTCGAGCGCGGCGTCCTTCTCCACGTGCTCGCGGTACTCGTCGAGCGTGGTCGCGCCCACGCAGTGCAGCTCGCCACGCGCCAGCGCCGGTTTCAGCAGGTTCGAGGCATCCATCGCCCCCTCGGCGCCGCCGGCGCCGACCAGCGTGTGCAGTTCGTCGATGAAGAGGATGACCTGCGCCCCGGCCGCGGTGACCTCCTTGAGGACCGCCTTGAGCCGGTCCTCGAACTCGCCGCGGAACTTGCTGCCCGCGATGAGCGCCCCCAGGTCGAGGGCGATCACCCGTTTCTCCTTGAGGCTCTCGGGGACGTCCCCGGAGACGATGCGCTGGGCGAGCCCCTCGGCGATCGCGGTCTTGCCCACGCCCGGATCCCCGATCAGCACTGGGTTGTTCTTGGTGCGGCGCGCGAGCACCTGGATGACGCGGCGGATCTCGTCGTCGCGCCCGATCACGGGGTCGAGCCTGCCCTGCCGCGCGAGCGCGGTGAGGTCACGACCGTACTTCGCCAGGGCCTGGAACTTGTCCTCGGGGGTGTCGTCCGTCACGCGCTGCCCGCCGCGCACCTGGGCCAGCGCCCGGAGCAGCGCATCCGGAGTGACCCCCGCCTCTTCGAGCAGCCGCTGGGCCGATCCGGTCCCGCCGGTCTGCCCGCGCGAAGCGTGGGGCGAGGAACCCGGCTCCTGAGCGGCGAGCGCCATGAGGAGGTGCTCGACGCTGACGTAGTCGTCCTTGAGCCGGTCCGCCGCCGCCCCCGCAGCGTCGAGCACCCGGCGCAGGCTCTCGCCCATATACATCGAGCCACCCTGCACCTTCGGCAGACGATCGAGCGCCTCGGTGGCCCGGTCGAGCAGCGGCTGGCGCGGCACGCCGAGCTTCTCGAGCACCGCGGCCACGGTGCCGCCGGACTCCTGCAGGAGCGCGGCGAGCAGGTGCACGGCCAGCAACTCCTGGTGGCCGCGCTCACGCGCGAGCCGCTGGGCGAGCTCCAGCGCCTCCTGCGACTTGACGGTGGTGCGGTCGGGTTTCATGCGTGATCCCTGCGGATGCCGCAGGATAGCATAGGGTCCGAACGCGACCAGCCCGGGTGAGGGGCTGCGGAACTAGGCGGCCGTCGCGATGAACTCGAGCAGCAGCGGCAGGACGCGTCGCGCCAGCGCCGGCGTGGCTCCGGCGTGACCCAGCACCTCGCCCACCAGCTCCCAGGGCGGCACCTCCGAGCGCGCCGCGCGCGCCAGCGCCAGCAGCGCCGCCCGGGCCGACGCGGCGCGAGTCGGGGAGAGCCCCAGCGCCTCCAGCTCGCCCGCGAGCCGCACCAGCTCCGCCGCCGGCGAATCCGGCTCGGGAGTCGCATCCACCGGCGCAGGTCGCGGCGTGGAGGCCGGGCCCCGCGAGGCGGGCGAGCGGCCGAGCAGCCGGTCCATCGCGCGTCCGATGTCGTCGCCAAACCCGTCATCCTTCGGCTGCGTCGCCGTAGACCGAACGGCATCCGCCGGCGGCATCGCCGTGGGCCGACCGGCATCCTTCGGCTGCGTCGCCGCGGGCCGACCGGCGTCCGCTGGCGGCATCGCCAGCACGGGCCACGGCTCATCCTGACCGCCCAGTGCCGGCATCGGTCCCATCGCCGCCTCGGTCTCCGAGCCCGCGTAGGTCCCGGCCGCCCGGATCTGCGGCAGGCCGAGCAGGTTGATCTCGGCGAGGAAGTCGCGCAGCAGCACGCCCGCCTCGCCCCAGCCGCGCTCGTAGGACTCGCGCACCTGGGCTTCCGTGGCGTGCGGAGCCGGGGGACTGAACGGGATGCGGCGGAAGCGGTCCACCCGGCGCGTCTCGCCGGGCCAGACGCGCTGGATCACGGTGAGGGTCTGTTGCCGCCACGTCTTGAAGGTCTGGTCGCGCCGCGTCGCGTTGCGCAGCTGGCCCAGGTCGGCCAACTGGCGTTCGAGCCACTCACGCGCACGCTGCGCCGCATCGGGGTCGGTCATCGTTGCGTCCTCCCGGAGTCGTGTTGGCGGCTCTGGAGTTATCGGCCACCGACACGCCGGAGTTGACGCTCTACTGGAGCCCCCCGGTGACCGGGGTGGCCGGGGTGGCCCGGGCCCGCCGGCCACGGGCGCCGGGCCCCACTTCGATGGCCCGGCGCAGGCCGGCGAGCGCGGCGCCCAGCAGGGTGATGAGCGCGCCCACCCAGACCAGGTTGACGAGCGGCTTGGTGCTGAACTCCAGCACCGCCTGGCTCGCCGATCCGGCGCCCGGGAGCAGGACACCCGCGCGCTTGCCATCCACGTCGATGCGCCCCAGGGAGACCTGCCCGAGGCCGGTGGCGACGACCGTCAGCGGCCGGGTCCCCTCCGCGTCGGCGCTCATGCCCGGCGAGATCCGTTCGGTCGACCGGCCCCGGCTCACGTCGATGTCGGCGAACACCTGCATGGCCTCGTGGGACTCCATCCGGAACGCCACGAAGGTCCAGGTCGCCCCACCCGCCGGCACCGGCTGCCCCTGCGGCAGCCACACGAGGTCGTCCGATGCGCCCTCGGACCGCCTCACGTCCACGGGCGACAGGTAGAGCTCGCGCCGGCCGCTGATGGCGGGCTTGTGCATGCTGCCCTCGCCCTGCGGCATCTTCAGCAGCTGCGGGTGCGCCTCGAAGCTCCAGCCCTTCCGGGCCACGAGCACGTCGAGCTCGTGGCCACCACGCGCATCGAAGCGGTCCCCGCGATACGTGAGCGTGTACCCGAGGGCCTGCCCCGACTCGCCCGTCTTCAGCGTCAGGCGTTCGGTGCGTCCCAGCGCCGTGGACATCACCATCCCGAGGATCATGACGGCGAGCCCCGCGTGCCCGAGATAGCCGGCACCGTAGCTCCAGCCACGGCGGAAGAGCTTCACGGTCATCCACGCGTTGATGCCGAGGGCGAACCCGGTCGTGGCGATGAGCGCCAGGTGCGAGCCCTCCTTCACCCCCGTGAAGAGCGCGCCGGCGAACGCCAGCAGGGCGCAGACGAACCCCGGCGTGAGGGCCGTGAGCCAGCCGAGGCCCGCCTGCCGCGACCAGCGCAGCGCGGGGGCGACAGCCATGACCACCACCAGCAGGATGCCGAGCGGCACGCTCACCGAGTGGTAGAAGGACGGGCGCACGCTCGCGGGCTTGCCCGCCAGGGAGGTGAGGAGCGGGGCGATCGTGCCGAAGGTCACCATGGCCGCGAAGATGAGCACCGTGACGAGCCCGACCCACAGTGCGGCCTCACGCGAGAGGCTGGTCCAGCGGGTGGGCTTCGACTCGATCGAGCGCCAGCGCCAGGCCAGCAGCGCGGCCACGCCCAGCGACGTGCCGGCCAGGTTGAGCACCAGCGGGGCGTTGAGGCCCATGTCGGCGAAGGAGTGGACCGAGAAATCCTGCAGCACGCCGCTGCGGGTCAGGTAGGTCCCGCCGAGCACGGTGAGCCATCCCAGGAGCGCCATGAGCAGGTTGCTGCGCACCAGCCCGCCGGTCGTCTTCTGGATGAAGAGGCCATGCAACAGCGCGACCGCGACGAGCCAGGGCACGAGCGAGGCGTTCTCGACGGGGTCCCAGCCCCAGTAACCGCCCCAGCCCAGCACCTTGTAGGCCCAGATGCCGCCGAGGGCGATGCCGGTCCCGAGCGTGAGCACGGCGAGCAGCACCCAGGGCCAGACCGCACGATTCCACTCGCGCCACTGGCCGAGCGCCAGCGCAGCACCCGCCAGGGCGAAGGGCGCCACCATCGCTGCATAGCCCGCGAAGAGCACCGGTGGATGGATGACCATCCAGGGATCCTCGAGCAGCGGGTTCAGGCCCTGCCCGTCCGCCGGCGTGACGGGGCTCGGGCGGAAGGGACTGCGCATCAGGAGCAGCACGAGCAGACCGAACTGGGCGAGCGTGACGAAGAACATCGCGGGGCGGGAGAGCGGCCCCGGCTGACGCATCAGGGCGAGGCCCACCAGCGCCATGAGCAGCGCCCAGAGCAGGATGCTGCCTTCCTGTCCGGCCCAGGAGGCGGCGAAGGTGAGCGCGGGCGAGAGGGCCCGGGAGCTGTACTCGGCGACGTAGCTGTACTCGAAGTGGTGCCCGAGGAAGAGCGCCCAGAGTGTGCCCACCGCCCCCAGCAGCGCTGCCGAATGCAGGCCGAACAGCCACTCGGCGGCGGCAGGCCCCCTGCGGCCCCGCAACTCCTGGAAGAAGAAGACGGCCGCCGGGATCGCAGCCAGGAAGGCGAGCTTCAGCAGCAGGTCACCGAAATTCATGAGGTTCCCCGGGAATGAACGGCGCGCCATTGTAAGCCAGGGCGGCCAGTTTGCGTTCCAGTTTGAAACATAGAATGACGGTCAGGATGATCCCGTTGCGGGATAGGAGCTTCATTGGATTGCCAAAACCGGAATCCGGACCAGACGATCATCCCGATCACCCCGCCCGGGCTCGCGTCGGGGAATCCGGCAGGTACTTGTCGAATGGTACTTTAGGACACCTTATCCGGGAGATGATGCGACTTTCGCATACGTAGTTTCACTTAGACATTGATTTCACAATACCGTATCATGAAACCCGTCTCAAGAAGTTTGGGCCCTGGGTCGAGGTGCTGGGCGGCCGAACGAAGCCGTTCGCTTACGAGAAGCCCGCCCGCGAACTGAAGCCCCGGGGAACTTCACGTGATTCACGCGCGGCCCTGCGAACCAGTCGCCGGACGCGCACCAGAGCTCCACTCTCGGGTTCGAAAGGGGGGCAACACAACTCGCTCGTTCCTTCAGCCTTCTGGAGAATCGAACCCGAAGTCTCGCTCCACACCAAGAGGAGAGATCACATGAAGCGCCTGTTGCTCCCCCTCGTCGTCCTGTCCCTCGCCGGCCTCACGGCCGTGGCGATGGCGGGCGACTATCACGTCGGCCAGTTGCTGGTCTGCAGCGACTGCCACGTGATGCACGGCAGCCAGTCGCACGCCTACCCCGAGACCAGCGAGCTGAATCAGCCGGGCGCCGGGGCACCGTTCGCCAAGCTGCTGCGCCAGTCGTCGGTCAACTCGCTGTGCCTCTCGTGTCACGATGGACGGACGGACGTCCCCGACGTGCTCGGCGCCACCACGGCTGCCCCGACGAACGGCCGCCTCGCCGGCGCGCTGAACGTCGAGTCGGGCCACGGCTTCACGAACGACGCCGGATACGTGGTCGGCGACGGCCACACGCTGTGGTCGACGGCCACCCCGCCGGGCTTCACCGGTGCGACCTCGCCGGTGAGCGTCGGCGGTCTCGCCTGCTCGGACTGCCACTCCGCTCACGGCGCGGCGAACTACCGCAACATGAAGAGCAGCACGCGCAGCACCAGCGCCTTCTACAACCGGTTCGTCAGCTACGAGATCGGCGGGACGCCGACCAACACGAAGGACGTCTACGAGGCGGCAGCTCGCGGCTACGGCTGGAACAACGTCAACTACCAGGAGCCGGACCAGACCAAGAGCGCGTACGGCGCATGGTGCCAGGCCTGCCACACGACGTTCCACGGTGCACCGGCGGACGCCAACATCGGGCCCGCGGGCAACGAGATCCGTCACCCGACGGCCGGTGTGGACCTCAGCGCCAGCAACAACACGCAGCTCAACCTGCACACTCACAAGGTCAAGCTGATGGACGGGCTGGGCAAGTGGGACGGGACGACCGCCACCACGACCCCGTCGTGCTTCACCTGCCACAAGTCGCACGGCAACAAGAACGGCTTCGGGCTGGTCTGGTTCGTGGACAACACCACGACCGGTCCCAGCACGCCCGCGACCCCGACCGAAATCACCGAAGAAGGCGATGGCGGTGCGTATCGCGACCTGTGCCGTCAGTGCCACACGCAGGGGAGCTTCCCGGCGGGCAATCCAGTCGCCATCATCCCCTGAGCCTCGATTCATCTGGTACGTTCCGGCCGGCCCCGAATCCCGGGGCCGGCCGGATGTCCTTGAGCAAACTGGAATCCACCATCATCAGGCCGTGGACGGGCGGGCAGCGTGAGGTTTTCGCCGTGCTGGGCTAGTCTGGACCGCATGCGACCGAGGAATCCCGTTTCGAGGCTCGCGGCACTCGTGTTCCTGTGCCTGCTGGTGATGGGAGCGCAGCCGCTCCACCCCTATCGCACCCCCGCCGGTGTCGAGAAACTCCTTGCGCAGGGAGCGCACGCGGGCGATTGCGACCAGTGCCACACGGTCCACGGCCAGGGGGACATCGTCTACGGCCACGCCCTGCTCGGGCCGGACGACAACTCGCTCTGCGACCGCTGCCACGACACGCCCTGGGCCGGCGGCAGCTACGCGGGCCCCTGGTTGTACTCCGGCGGCGCCCATGGCACCGCGGTCGGCACGGCCTGGCCGGGGCCCTCCCCGCCTCCCCGCACCGAACCGGGCGCCGAGGGCAAGTGCCTGAACTGCCACGATCCGCATGGCTGGTCGGACGCCGGCGGCCTGGTGCCCGCACTCGCCATCGGGCGCGAGGAGACGCTCTGCCTCACCTGCCACGACGGGGCGCCGGCGTCCACGAACATCGGCGCCGACCTCTCCAAGGTCTACCGCCACCCGGTGCGACTCTACAGCGGGCGCCACAAGGGACCGGCTGAATCCGACCCGGCCGATTTCGGAGTGACTGCGGGGACCTCGCGACACTCCGAGTGTGTCGACTGTCACGATCCGCACGTGGCCAGCCCCGACCGGCCCACGACACCGCCCGCGCCCGGCCTCTCAAGGGTGAACCTGGGTGTCAGCCGGGTGCTGGTCCAGAATGGCGCCGCGGGCACCCCGCCGACGTTCACCTTCGCGGCGGGATCCGACACGTTGAGCGCACCGAGGACCGAATACCAGCTGTGTTTCAAGTGCCACTCCTCCTGGACGACTCAGCCCTCGGGTCAGACGGACCTGGCGCTCGTGCTGAACCCGGACAACGAGTCCTATCACCCCGTCGAGGCCGTGGGGCGCAACCCGGCGATCCTGGCCGGCGCGTTCGTGCCCGGCTGGAGCGCCGCCAGCCTGACCCGCTGCGGCGATTGCCACGGCAGCGATTTCGCGGGGGCGGCGCGGGGGCCGCATGGCTCCGCGTACCGTTATCTCCTGAAGCAGCCCTATACCGCTTCCGCGGCGAGCCGGACGATGAGCTCCGGCGAGGCCTGCTTCGCCTGCCACTCCTACGAGGTCTACGCGAACTCGAGCGCCGATGATGCGACGAGGGCCTACTCGCGCTTCAACAAGCCCGGGGTGGACAAGGGCCACGCCGAGCACGTCAGCGAGAAGAACGTCCCCTGCTACGCGTGCCACGTGACGCACGGCTCGCCCGACCAGCGCCATCTCATCGCCACGGGGCGCAACCCGGGCATCACCTCCTACACCGAGACGGCCAGCGGCGGCACCTGCTCTCCGACGTGTCACGGCACCGAGTCGTACACGATCAACTATGCTCGATGATGCGGTGGAGCGCGCGGGGTGCGGGACTGGTGGCGGCAGGGATGGCAGCCCTCCTGATGGCCGGGCCCGCTGACGCCCAGCAGAAGATCCGGGGAGTCGCCGAGGTGCAATACTCGAAGCTCAGCATGCTCAACCCGGCCAATGACGTGGAGTGGTGGCTCACCTCCGTGCAACTCGACTACTCCACGCGCTTCCGCAAGGTCTACGAGTTCGCTTCGCAACTGCAGTTCAGCGAACAGAAGTACATCGGCCGACCGGACCGTCAGCGCCTCCCGCTGGGGTCCCTGCGCCTCGCTCATCCGCTCTTCGGGCTCTACGGCTCGTACCGTCCGATCCAGGTCACCGATTCGCGCAATGTCACGACCAGCCAGCAGGAGTTGAACCTGACGGGCTACTTCCAGCAGGCCCGGCTCCCGCGACTCTCCGCCGCCTGGAACCGGCGCAACCAGGACGCGAGCGGCCGCATTCCCGGCACCGTGGCGGTGAGGCGCAGCCTGACGGCCAATTACGATCTGGGACGGCTGAACCTTCACGCCGGCTACGCGGACCTGGCCAACGAGAACCGGGTCACCGGGGGACAGCACCGGGACGAGAACAACCTCAACGCCGGCAGCAGCGTCCGTTTCGACGGACGGCGCGCGAACACGGTGCTCCAGTACGACTACAACCAGTCGCACCGGCGGGTCGACGGGGGCCGTGACGCGACCTCGCGCATCCACAGCGCGTCGGCGAACGGGGGCGTGGAGTTCTCGGCGCGAACCTCCGCCAACCTGTCCTACAGCTTCCGCAACGTGGCCACCACGCAGTTCTCCACCACCTCCCAGGTGGATCACGACGGCACGCTCAGCCTGATCCATCGCCCCTTTCGGACCGTGCAGTTGTCCGGCGGCGCGGGGGTGCGAAGCGTCAGCGTCGCGGGCCTTCAGGAGACGGAGAGCTTCGTGATGACCTCGGCCTCGGCCGAAGGCGATGCCCGGCCGGGCTGGAAGTTGGGAGCGGGAGCCAGTCAGTCGTGGAACTGGCTGCCCGGAGACCGCGCCCGCCCGGTCCAGAGCGTCCGCTCGAACACCCGCATGCGCCTCGCCACCGGTCTCGAGGCCATCGGTGAGGCCTCGCTCTCGCGGACGAATCGTGCCGCGGCGCGCACGGACACGATCAGCTCGGCGAACCAGGTGACGGTCCAGGCTGCCGCCGGCCTGCGGGCGGTGCCACTCCGCTCGATCACCCTCAACGCCAACCTGCGCCGCTACCGCACGGGTGCGACGTTGCGGGGCGGCGGACCGACCTCGATCACCTACACCACGAGCCTGGACTGGAGGGCCTCGGACAAGCTGCAGATGAACGGCAGCTGGGGCCACGCCGGAGGCTTCATCCGGAACGCCCCGGACCGCTCGACGTTCCAGGCCAGCGTGCAGTGGACACCCTCGCGCTCGTTCCAGACCAGCGGGACCTACACCCGCGCGAACCAGCAACTGCGCGACCCCGGC
>JANXPZ010000022.1 GCA_025357055.1 Candidatus Eiseniibacteriota bacterium
GCAGGCCGGGCAGTAGTGGAGGAAGGCCGCCGAGCGCAGCACGCGGCCCGGCACCTCGCCGTGCGCCTCGAAGGCGTGCCGGCGCTCGAGCGCGGCGCCGCACCTGCCGCAGCGGCTGAAGGGCGGGCCCGCGGGCTCGAAGGCGGCGGTCAACCCTCGCACCTCGCGCGCCTCGTCGCCACGCCCGATCGTGATCGCGGGCACGTCCGCCCAGCGCCGTGGCCGCCGCGCGCTCAGCGTGAGGACCGTGCGATCCTGGCGTCGCGCCGCCGCAAGGAGCTCCTCGAAACGCGCGCCCGCGAGCGTGGTCACGTCGTAGCCGAGGAAGCGCAGACGGCGGGCCAGCGACTCGAGCGAGGAGTCCGTGATGAAACGGGCCGGGGGCACGCTGCGACCGTAGTCGCGGCCCCGGGTGTCCGCAAGCCCGCTAACCAACCATCCTCCAAGCGTTTGGTCCTGCCGGGTTGACGCGTGGTGCGTGGGCTGCGCACTCTCTGCGGGTCATGGAACCATCCCTGCGGCCGTCTCGGATGATCGCAACGCTGGAGCCGGCTCAACCGCGGATCCTGGGCCGGCGCGAGTTCTTCATCGTCGTGGGTGGCGCGGCCGCGTACACGGTCCTCCGCCCCGTCGACGCCTGGGCGCGGCGCGCCCGTGCCGGCGCCGTGGCGCTGCAGCCCTGGGCGCTCCCGGCCGAGGCCCCGGCCGACGGGCTCGAACTCGCCCGCGCCCTGGTCGGTGCCGCAGTGCTCGCGCCCAGCGACTGGAACACCCAGCCCTGGCGTTTCGAGGTGGATCCGGGATCGATCCGGCTGTTCGCCGACGCCCAGCGCGCGCTGCCCACGAGCGATCCCGACCGGCGCGGCCTGATGGTCTCGCTGGGCGCGGCGCTCGAGAACCTGGTCGTGGCGGCCCGCGCCTACGGTTTCCAGCCGACGGTGCGCTACCGCCCCAACGAGGGCGCGCGCGGCGTGGTGGCCGAGATGACCTGGCTCGACGGCGGCCCGCGGCGCGACCGCGAGCTCTTCGGCGCGCTGACCGAGCGGCGGACGAACCGCCGCAACTACGATGGGCGGGGGCTCCTGCCCCAGGTCCGCGCCCAGTTGAGCGCGCAGGTGGCGGACGGCCCGCGCCTGCACTGGCTGGACGGCCGCGATGCGCTCCGCGAACTGGCCGACGTCGTCCACGACGCCGTGCACGCGCAGGTCTCGAACTGCCGAATCCAGGCCGAGCAGCACGGCTGGCTGCGAACGAGCCGGCAGGACGCGGCGCGGCGCGGCGACGGCGTGCCGGTGGATGCGCTCGGGATGAGCGGCCCCGCGAACTGGTTCGCGGACCACTACTACGATCCCGACTCGTGGTTCCTGCGATTCGGCGCGGGCAGCCTGGCCAAGCGCGCGCGCGAGGGTGTGCGCAGCGCGGGTGCGGCGGTGCTGCTCACCACCACGGCCCGCGACGAGTCGGCCTGGCTCCTGGGCGGGCAGGCCTACGAGCGGCTGGCGCTCAAGGCCACGCAGCTCGGGCTGGCCCATCAGCCCATCAACGCGCCGCTCGAGCTCGACCGTTTTCGCGGGCCGCTGCTGCGCCGCTTCGGCGTCAGCGGTGAGGAACCGCTCATGCTGGTGCGCTGCGGTCACGACAGCCGCGTGCCGCACACCCCGCGGCGCGCCGTGTCCGTGGTGGCGAGCTTCCGGAACTCCTGACGGGACCGCGGCGGGCCGCGGACGGATCGCGTTCGCAGCCGCGGGTCATGACGGGTCCGGGATGACCCGGACGATCCATGGCCCCGGGCTCGCTAGCCTGCCGGGCGCGGGGGCGGGCCCGCCCCGGGCGGCGCCGGAGCCTCGTGGTCCTTCGATCGCAGGAAGAACACCAGCGCCAGCAGCGTGAGCATCATGAAGCCGGTGAGCATGAAGGTCTTCTCGAAGGCGATCATCGCGCCCTGGCGCGCCACCGTGCCGGCCAGCGCCTTCAGCGCCGCGGTGTGCGCGGTGGCCGCGTCCATGCCGCTGGCGATCATGCCCCGCGTCATCAGCTCGAGCCGCTGCGCCACCTCGGGCCGGTAGGGGTCCACGTGCACGGCCAGCGCCGCCCGGGCGCGCGTCGTGTACTGCTCGAGCAGCGTGCCGTAGATCGCGAGCCCCGCCGAGCCGCCGAACTGCCGCACGAGTGAGTTGAGGCCGCTCGCGTCGGTGATCTGCGTGCGCGCGACGCGGCTCAGCGCGACCGTGGTGAGCGGCACGAACAGCAGCGAGAACCCCACGCCCTGCAGCAGCAGCGTGGTGATGATGCCCGTGTCGCTGGTCTGCAACGTGAATCGGCCCATGTCGAGCGAGCCCAGGGCCACGCAGATCAGGCCGAGGGCCACGAGCAGGCGCGGCGAGACGTGGTTGTAGATGCGCCCGACGATGGGGGTGGCGACCATCATCACCAGGGCGCGCGGCATGAGCGCCAGCCCCGACTTGAGTGCCGTGAACCCGAGCATCTCCTGCATGAAGACCGGCAGCAGGAACATGTTCGCCATCAGGTTCGCGAACATGATGCCGCCGATCACCGTGGCGGAGGTGAAGGTCGGGTCGCGGAAGAGGCGCAGGTTCACCGCCGGGGCCGGGGCGCGCAGCTCCTGCACGACGAAGGCGACGATCCCCACGACCGCCGCGATGGCCGCCAGGGTGATCGCCTTGGAATCGAACCAGTCGTTGCGGTTCCCCTCCTGGAGCACGTACTGGAGCGCGGCCAGGCCGACGCTCATGTACACGATGCCCTGCCAGTCGAGGTTGCGCCGCATGACTTCGGCCTGGGCGCGGTTGGCCGCCCGGATGTCCTCGGGCTCGTGCACGAAGCGGATGGTCGCGAGGATCCCGAGGACGCCGACCGGGAGGTTGATGTAGAAGATCCAGGGCCACGACCAGTTGTCCACGATCCAGCCGCCCAGCGTGGGGCCGATCGCCGGGCCGATCACGACTACCATGGCGAAGACGGCCATCGCCATGCCCTGCTCCTTCGGCGGGAAGGTCTGCCGCAGGATGGCCATCTGGCTGGGCTGGAGCGCGCCGGCCCCGAATCCCTGCAGGGCGCGCGCGGCGATGAGCTGGGGGAGCGTGTGCGCCAGGCCGCAGAGCATCGAGCCGACGAGGAAGAGCCCGAGGCAGAAGAGATAGACCCGTTTCTGGCCGAGGAAGCGTCCCAGGAACGCGGTCAGCGGCATGATGATGACCTGCGCGATGGCGAACGACGTGCCGAGCGCGGTCATCTGGTCGATCGAGGCGCCGATCGAGCCACGGATCTGCGGCAGCGCCACGTTCACGATCGAGACGTCGATCGTCGCCATCAGGGCGCCGAAGGAGATCGAGGCGGCGACCAGCCACTTGTTGTCCGGGCGCCGCAGGCCCAGTGCGATCGCCGCGTCCCGCATCGTGGACATGACCACTACCCTCCGCTGATGGTCATCTCGGAGATGAGCAGCGTGGGGCTGGCGACGCTGCCGAGGAAGCGGAGGTCGTTCCCCACCGCGGCCACGTTCGCGAGCATCTCCAGCGAGTTCGACGCGACGGTCACGCCCTCGACCGGGAAGGTCCTCGCGCCGCGCTCGATCCAGAAGCCCTGCGCCTGGAAGGAGTAGTCGCCGGTGGTGGAGTTGAATCCGTACGAGCCCTGGTCGTCCATGTAGAAGCCGCGGTCCACCTGCGCCAGGATGGCCTCGGGGCTCTCGCCGCCGGCCTCGACGTAGAGATTGTGCGAGCCGATGCCGGGCATCGAGGAGTACCCGCGCACGGCGCTGCCGGTCGAGCGCGCGCCGGCGCGGCGCGCGTGATAGTGATCGTAGAGGATGGTGGCGAAGCGCCCGCGCTCGATCAGCAAGTTGCGCCGCGTCGGCAGCCCCTCGCCGTCGAACGGCTCGCTGCCGATGGCGCGCGGCAACCGCCCGTCGTCCACCAGCGTCACCGCCGCCGCGGCGATCGTCTCGCCCATCCGGTCCGTGAGCCACGAGGTCCGCTTGAGATGGGCCTCGCCGCTGAAGGCCTCGAGCATCTCGCCGATCCAGGCCGCGGCGATGTCGGGGGAGAGGATCACCGGCACGCGCGCGGTGGGCACCTGGCGCGCGCCGATGCGCGCGACGGCGCGGCGCGCGGCCTCACGCGCGATGGCCTCGGGGTCCTCGAGCTCGTCGAGCCGGCACTTGACCATGCCGTACCAGCCGGTCTGCTGCTTGCCCTCGCCGTCGGCGGCGAGCGGCACCACGTGCGCGCTCACCGTCGTGCCGGACGAGACCCGGGCCAGGCCGCCCGAGTTCACCAGGGCCGCGTGCCCGTCGCGCGTGGAGACGCTCGCGCCGTCGGTGCGCTGGATGCGCGGGTCGCAGCCGAGGGCGACCCGCTCGAGGGTGAGCGCCATCTCGATGCGGCGCTCGGCGGGCCACGCGAGCAGCGCCGGGTCCACGAGTTCGAGGTCCGGCGGCGGCTCGTCGCCGGCGTCCGCGGGGGTGGGGAAGGCGTTGGCCTCGTCGGGCGTGGAGAAGCGCGCCAGCGCCACGGCGTGGCGCGCGAGCTCGTCGAGCGAGGCGGGCGTGAGGTCGGTGCTCGAGACGAAGCCCTGGGCGCCGCCCACCAGCACCCGCAGCCCGAGGCCGCGCGTCACGCTCTGCTTGAGGTTCTCGATCGCGCCGCCGTTCACCCGGACGGTGAAGGAGCGCAGGCTCTCGAGGCAGGCTTCGGCGTGCTCGGCGCCCGCCCGCTGCGCGCGCTCCACGGCCTCCGTGCCGAGGCGCTGGAGCGCTGCCGCATCGAGCGGACCGCCGTCCCGGGGGGGCGCGCTCATGTGCCCGTGCCTCCCACGGTGATGCCGGTGAAGCGCACGGTGGGCTGGCCCACGCCCACGGGCTTCCACTGGCCGTCCTTGCCGCACGAGCCGGTGCTGCCCTCGATCCTCAGATCGTTCCCCACGCCGTCGATCCGGAGCATCGCGTCGTCGCCGTTGCCGGTGAGCGTGGCGTTGCGCACGGGTGCGGCGAGCCGGCCGTCCTCGATGCGCCAGGCCTCGGTGACCTGGAACGAGAAGTTGCCGTCCGCCGGGCTGACCGATCCGCCGCCGAGGTTCTTGCAGTAGAGCCCGCGCGGGACCGAGGCGATGAGGTCCGCGGGCGCGTGCGAACCGGCCTCGATGAAGGTGTTGGTCATGCGGCACAGCGGGTAGTCGCGGTACGACGAGCGCCGGCCGTTGCCGGTGGGGCGGTTCCCGGTGAGCCGCGCGTTCAGCAGGTCCCAGAGATAGCCGACCAGCACGCCGTCCTCGACCAGCACGGTGCGCTGGGCGGGCGTGCCCTCGTCGTCCACGCGGAAGGAGCCGCGCGAGAACGGCACCAGGCCCGAGTCCACGATGGTCACGCCCTTCGCCGCGACCAGCCGTCCCATCTGGGACGCGCGGATCGAGGACTGCTTGCGGATGACGTCGCCCTCCATGCCGTGCCCGAAGCACTCGTGCACCAGCACTCCGCCCCAGCCCGGAGCGATCACGACCGGATAGGTGCCGGCCCGGGGCTCCTCGGCGCGCAACAGGGTGACCGCCACGCCCGCCGCCTCGAGCGCGATCTGCTCGGGCGTGCGCGGGCCCTCGAAGTACGAGGCCTCGATGCTCCCGCCGCCGACGGCGTGACCGTGCTGGCGGATCCCGCCCTCGGTGGCGAAGGCCGTCACGGCGAGGCGGGCGAGGAAGTGCCGGTCCTCGGCCCAGAGCCCGTCGCTGTTGGCGACCAGCGTGCTCTTCGAGGAATCGGCGAAGCCGGCCGAGACCTCGTGGATGCGACCGTCATGCCCCCGCGCGGTCTCGTCGGCGCGGCGCAGCATCTCCACCTTGCGGGCCGGGTCGAGGGTGAGCGTCACGGGTGCGTCGAGCGTGAAGGGCGCAGGGGCCTCGACGACGGCGAAGGCGCGTGGCGGCCCGCCCGGGGCGCCGTCGCGCGCGATGCGGGCCGCGATGCGGGCGGCCTCGCGCAGGTCACCGGCGTCGAAGCCATCGGCGTAGGCGTAGCCGGTCTGCTGGCCGTGGATCGCGCGCACTCCGACGCCCTGACCGCACGAGTACTCCGACGAGCGGATGCGGCGCTCCTCGAGCGTGAAGGCGGAGACCACGGCGCGCTCGGCGTAGACCTCGGCGAACCCAGCGCCCTGCGCACGCCCCAGTTCGAGTAGCTCGGCGGCGAGCTCGCGGGGGACCAGGTCGGAGAGTTCGGAGCGGGCTTCGGGCATGAAAGGGTTCGATCGGAGGTGGACGCGCGAGCACGGTGAACGACCGCGGCAGTGTAGGTGCGCGGCGTGGAGCGCGCAACGGGCGCATCCCGGGCTTGCGCTCTGGGCGTGCGACTCGAGGCATCCGGGGGCGGCGGGGCAGCGGTTTGCCTCCGGGCCGGCGCATCGCGCTATACTGCGAACGACTCGCGCAGTCCTGCGATCCTCCCGGCGCCGCGACGGGCCGTCCGCCCGTCTGGCGGTCGCGCTCGGGCTCTTCCTGCGCGATGTCGGGCGCCCGCCCGATGGGCGGGTCGGGCGCGGAGGTCCTGAATGCACGGTTCCACGTGGATGGTCGCCGCCGTCCTGCTGGCGGGATCGCTCGCGTCGTCGTCGGTGCGAGGCGCCGGCCCGACGTCCGCCGGAGCGTCCGCGGTGTCCGGGGACACGGCCGCCGCGATGTCGCTCGAGCAGGCCGTTTCGATCGCAGCGAGCGTCACGCCCGCGGTGCAGGTGGCCGCGCTGCGGACGACCGGGGCCGAGGCCCGCCGTGGCCAGGCGCGCGCGGCGCTGTTGCCGACGTTCTCGGGCTCGGCCTTCACGCTGGAGCGCACCTACTCCCTGAAGGCGACGGGCATCTCGTTCCCCAGGCTGCCAGGTCTCTCGTTCCCCGATCTGATCGGCCCCGTGAACCAGGTGGACGCGCGCCTGCGGGCCGCGCAGCCGCTGTTCGACGCGGCCTCGTGGCTGCGGCTGCGCTCTGCCGGTCTCGGCGTGGGCGTGAGCCGCGCCGAAGCGGGCGCCAGCGCCGAGACCGCCGCCCAGTCGGCCGCGCTGACCTACGTGCGGGCCTCGCGCGCGGCCGCCGTGGTGTCGGCGCGCGCGGCCGACCTCGAGCTCGCGCGGCAACTCGCGTCGCTCGCCGAGGACCAGGTGCGGGCGGGCACCGCGGCCCGCATCGACGTGATCCGCGCGCGCACCCAGGAGGCCGCGGCGCGCGGGGCGCTGCTGGTGGCGCAGAACCAGGCCGCGCGCGCCACCATCGACCTGGCGCGGGCCCTGGGCCTCGACCCGGCGACCCGCTTCGTGCTCTCCGACACGCTCTCGACCACGCTCGGCTCGTCCGCGGCGCCGGCGGGGACCGATGCGGCGCTCGCGCTGGCGCTCGCGCAGCGTCCCGAGCTGGCCGCGGAGCGCTCGCGGTTCGCGCGCGCCGGCGCCGAGCAGCGTGCCATCCAGGCCGAGCGGCTGCCGCGCCTCGACTTCAGCGCTGATTACGGTCTCAGCGGGGCGCATTCCTCCGACGCGCTGGCCACGCGCACGGTCATGCTCGCGGCCTCGATGCCGATCTTCGACGGGTTGCGCCGCGAGGGCCGCGCTGCCGAGCAGCGCGCCGTGGCGCGCGAATCGGAGGTGCGCGAACGCGACCTCCGTCAGCAGGTGGCGGCCGAGGTGCTCGGCGCCGTGCTCGACGTCTCCTCGGGGCTCGAGCAGGAGAGCGTGGCGATGGAGCGGCTGCGGCTGGCCGAGGAGGAGCTGGCGCAGGCGCGTGAGCGCTTCGCCAGCGGCGTGGCGGGGAACATCGAGGTGATCGGCGCGCAGTCCTCGCTGCTGCGCGGTCGCGACGCGCTCATCGATGCGCGCACCGCGGCCGCGGTGGCGCGCATCGCCCTGGCGCGCGCGGCCGGCGTGGCCCGGACGGTGAGATGAGCGCGGGCGAGCGGGTCGCCGCCGGGCCGTCGCGCCGGCGCGTCGTGTGGGGCGTGATCGCCCTCGTGGTCCTGGCCGCCGCGGCGCTGCTGGTGCGCCAGTGGGTCTGGGCGGGCACGCACATCGGTGACGACAACGCGCAGGTCGAGGGACACATCATCCCGGTCCTGTCGCGCGTGAGCGGCTACGTCGCCGCGGTCGAGGTGGACGACAACCACGTGGTGCGCCCCGGCCAGGCGCTGGTGCGCATCGACGAGCGGGACGTCAGGGCGCGCCTCGCGCAGACCGAGGCCGATCTCGCCTCCGCGATCGCGGTAGGTGGCGGGAAGGGCGAGACCGGGCAGGCCTCCGCGCAACTGCAGGCGGCGCGGGCCGCGGTCGAGCAGGCGCAGGCCAACGCGCGCAGGGCCGCGAGTGACCTCGAGCGCTACCGCTCGCTCACGGAGCGCGGCATCATCAGCCGCCAGCAGCTCGACGCGGCCGAAGCCGCGGCCACCGCGTCGCAGGCCCAGTCGCAGGCCGCCGAGCAGCAGGTGCTCGCCGCGAGCGCGGGGCTGCGCGGCGCCGAGAGCCGCGTCGCGGCTGCGAAGGCGGCGCGCGACCAGGCGGCGCTGGTGCTCTCCTACGCGCTCATCACCGCGCCGGAGGGGGGCGTGGTGACGAGGAAGTCGGTCGAGGTGGGCCAGTACGTGCAGGCGGGGCAGCCCCTCATGAGCGTGGTGCCGCTGCACGACGTGTGGGTGATCGCCAACCTCAAGGAGACCACGGTGCGGAACGTCCTGCCCGGCGATCCGGTCGAGATCACGGTGGACTCGTACCCGGGGAGGAAGTACCGCGGCCACGTCGAGAGCCTGAGCCCGGCGACCGGCGCGAAGTTCTCGCTGCTGCCGCCCGACAACGCCACGGGCAACTTCACCAAGGTCGTCCAGCGCATCCCGGTGCGGGTCGGGCTCGACGGGCCCAACGACCCCGTGCGTCCGCTGCGCCCGGGCATGAGCGTGCGCGTCACCATCACGACGACGAAGTAGGGGACACCCGCGCCGCCGGGCGGCCGCGGCGGGGGCTCTGACCGTGTCACCCGCAGGTTCGCGCGCGGAGCATCGTGCGTGGAATCGCGCGCCGGGCCCGGGGCCGCGGCCGATCCTCACGGGCCTCAAGCGCGCCCCCACTTCTGCCGAAACCCTCCGGGTTCCCCACGCCGCCGCTCCAGCGGGTGATTCGGCGTGCCGGGGGCGCCCGCTCCGGGTTTCAGGGACGCGCAAGTCGTCATCCGACAGGAAGTCCGATGAAGAGGCCCCGATGGTGATCGAGCAGGTCCGCTGGACGCAGGCCGGCGGCTGGGAGCCGCACGCTCCGGGCCGGATGCGTGTGGCTCCGCAAGTCGTGCTCGTGTTCGCCGCCGATGACGTTCTGCGGGACGGGGCGCCGCTCGAGGAACTGCGCCGCGCCCATCCCGCGGCGCGGATCTTCGGCTGTTCGACCGCGGGGGAGATCTGCGACACGCGGGTCGCGGACGAGACGCTCGTCGCCACGGCCGTGCACTTCGAGTACGCCCGGGTCGAGGGCGCCCTCGTTGCGATCGGGAGCGACTCCCGCGCCGCGGGCCGGCGGCTGGCCGCGGCCCTGCCGTCCGGGGGACTGCGTCACGCGGTCGTCCTGGCCGACGGGCTGGCGGTCAACGGCACGGAGTTCGCGCATGGCCTGCGCGCCGGGCTGCCGGCGCACGTCACCGCGACCGGCGGGCTCGCGGGCGATGGCAACCGTTTCCAGAGCACGCGCGTGGTCCTGGATGGTGAGTGCGGCCCGGGCCACGCGGCCATCCTCGGCTTCTATGGCGAGCGGCTCGCCATCGGTCACGGCTGCATGGGCGGATGGGGCGCCTTCGGGCCGGAGCGGCTCATCACGCGCTCGGCCGGGCGGGTGCTCTACGAGGTGGACGGACAGCCCGTGCTCGCGCTCTACAAGAAGTACCTCGGCGAGCATGCGAGCGGCCTGCCCGGGACCGGTCTCATGTTCCCCCTGGTCCTGCGCACGCCGGACGGCGCGCAGGGTGTGGCGCGCGCCGTGCTCGGCATCGACGAGGCGGCGCAGAGCGTGACCTTCGCCGGCGAGATGCCGGAGGGCGCCTATGCGCGGCTCATGATGGCGAGCCACGAGCGGCTGATCGAGGGCGCCACCGGTGCGGCGCGCTCGGCACTCGAGGGGCTTGGCGCGCAGCCACCGGACCTGGCCCTGCTCATCTCCTGCACCGGACGGAAACTCGTGCTCGAGGATCGCGTCGAGGAGGAGGTCGAGGACGTGCGTGGGACGCTGGGGACGCAGGCCTCGCTGGCCGGCTTCTATTCCTACGGCGAGATCGCGCCACTGGCCTCGGGCGTCGGACTCGAACTGCAGAACCAGACCATGGTCGTCACGACCTTCGCGGAGCGCTGACCCGGTGCCCGTCCTCTCCCGCCTGCTGCAGCGTCAGCTGCGCTCCCACTTCCCCGGCGGAGAGCCGCCCCCCGGAACGGAGGGGCTGCTCGAAGCGGTCGACGAGGCGTACCGGCGCTTCGAGACGGGGCGCGCGCTGCTCGAGCGCTCCCTCGAGCTCTCCTCCGACGAATTGCTGCGCGCGAATGCCGAGCTGCGCGGCGTGCTGCAGGCATTGCCGGACCTCTTCATCTCGCTGGATGCCGACGGCGGCGTCCTCTCCTGCCACCCGCCCGTGGGCCCGGACGCGATGAAGACCTACTCCCCCGATGGGATGGTGGGGCGGTCCTTCGTGGACTTCGTGCCCGGGGCCGCGCAGGCGCGGGCGCGCGAGGCGCTCGAACACATCCGGGCGGGCTCGGCGCTGGAGCACTTCGACTACACGATCAGCTTCGACGGTGAGGAGCGGCATCGGGAGGCGCGCCTCGTGCGCCTGCCGGAGGGCTGCGCGCTCTGCATCGTCCGCGACGTCACCGGGCTGCGGCGGGCGGAGGAGGCCCTGCGCTGCTCGGAGGAACACTACCGGCTGCTCTTCGACGCGAACCCGCAGCCCATGTGGGTGTTCGACCGGGAGACGCTGGCGTTCCTGGCGGTCAACCAGGCCACGGTGGACCACTACGGCTGGTCGCACGAGGAGTTCCTCGCGATGAGCGCCGTGGACATCCGTCCGCCCGAGGAGGTGCATGCGCTGCTCGAGTTGATGAGCCGGCTCGCGGATGCGCCCCTGCGCCCGGGCGTGTTCCGGCACTGCAAGAAGGACGGCACGCTCATCGACGTCGAGACGATGGGGAACCCGCTGTGGTTCTACGGCCGGCCCGCGGTCATGGTGCTCGCGAACGACATCACCGAGCGCCGCCGTCTCGAGGAGCAGTTCCGGCAGACCCAGCGCATGGAAGCCGTCGGTCAGCTCGCGGGTGGAGTGGCTCACGACTTCAACAACCTGCTCACCGTCATCACCGGCTACTGCGAGCTGCTGTTCCACTCGCTCGCCGACCGCGTCCCGGATCTGCGCAGGGTCCAGGAGATCCACCGGGCTGCCGCGCGCGCGGCCTCGCTCACCCGCCAGTTGCTGGTGTTCAGCCGCAAGCAGGTGCCCGAGCCCCGGGTGCTGGACCTGGACGACGTGGTGCAGGGCATGGTGCCGCTGCTTTCGCGGCTGCTGGGCGAGCACGTCCATCTGAACCTCCAGCGCGCCCCGGTCCTGGGCCACGTCAAGGCCGATTCCGGCCAGATCGAGCAGGTCGTCATGAATCTGGCGATCAACGCGCGCGATGCCATGCCCGACGGCGGCACGATCACCATCACGCTCGCCGACGTGGAGCTGGACGCGGCCCCGCGGGGGGTCGATGCCACGCTGCGCTCGGGGCCGCACGTGATGCTCGCGGTCAGCGACACCGGCTGCGGCATGGACGCCGCGACCCGCGTCCGCATCTTTGAGCCCTTCTTCACGACCAAGGAGGTCGGCAAGGGGACAGGCCTGGGACTCGCGACCGTGTACGGGATCGTCCAGCAGAGCGACGGCGCCATCCAGGTGGAGAGCGAGCCGGGCCGGGGCGCGGCCTTCCGCATCTACCTGCCGCGGGTCAAGCCGGTCGCCGTGGCCGGGGAGGTGGCTGCGGTCCCGGCGAATGCCCCGTCCGGCCAGGAGACCGTGCTTATCGTCGAGGATGAGAAGGTCGTGCGCGCGCTCGAGGCGGAGGTGCTCGCCGGACATGGCTACAACGTCATGGTCGCGGGCGACGCACAGGAGGCGCTGGCGATCGAGGAACGCTGCGGGGAGCCCATCGCGCTGCTCATCACCGACGTCGTCATGCCGGGCCGCAGCGGCCGGGAACTGGCGCAGGAGTTCGTGCGCCGCCGTCCCGGGACGCGAGTGCTCTACGTGTCCGGCTACGCCAACGACGCCTTCGTGGGCGGCGGCCTGCTCGATGCGGGGACCTGGTTCCTGCAGAAGCCCTTCAGTCCCGAGGCGCTCGCGCAGAAGGTGCGCGCCGCCCTCGATACCGACCGTCCGGCGCTGGCCGCGTAGGTGGCGGCGGGCCTACCGGTCGAGCACCTCGCGGATCTTGCGGGTCAGGCCCTCCACGGTGAACGGCTTCTCGATGAAGTCGGTCCCCTCCTCCAGCACGCCGTGAGGGGCGATGACATCCTCGGTGTAGCCGGACATGAAGAGGACCTTGAGGTCCGGCCGCAACTCCCGCACCTGCCGGTACAGCTCGCGCCCGTTCATCTTGGGCATGATGACGTCGGTGAGGAGCAGGTGGATGGGTTCCCGGTGGCTCTTGCAGAGTAGATAGGCGTCGCCGCCCCGTTCCGCTTCCAGCACCTGGTAGCCGCGGCGCGTCAGGATCGTCCGCGTCAGGGTCCGGACCATCTCCTCGTCCTCGACCAGCAGGATCGTCTCCGTTCCGGCGGCTGCCGAGAGCCTCGGGGGCCTCCCGGCCGCCACGACCGGGGCTTCCACGCAGGGCAGGTAGATGCGGAAGGTCGCGCCCCGGCCCGGCTCGGAGGACACCTCGATGAACCCTCGGTTCTGCCGGATGATCCCGTGCACGGTGGCCAGGCCGAGCCCCGTCCCCCGGCTCTTCTCCTTGGTCGTGAAGAAAGGCTCGAAGATCCGCGACTTCGTCGCCGCGTCCATCCCGCCGCCGGTGTCACTCACCGAGAGCTCGACGTAGCGGCCAGGCTCCAGGCTCATGGCCAGGGCCCGGACCTCGTCGATCTCCACCTCGGCCGTCCCCAGGGTGAGTGTGCCGCCGTCGGGCATGGCGTCCCGCGCGTTGACCGCGAGATTGACCAGGGCCTGCTCCAGCTGGTGCGGATCCGCCTTCACCCGGCTGCCCTCGATCCCCGGCCGGACATCCAGCACGATGTCCTCGCCGATCAGACGCACCAGCATCCGGGTCGAGTCCGCGATGAGCCCGTTCAGGTCGATCACCTGCGGCGCGATCACCTGCCTGCGGCTGAAGGCCAGGAGTTGCTGGGTCAGGCTCGCGGCACGCTGGCCCGCCTTGAGGATCTGCTCGACCTGCTCGTGGAGCGGGTCTTCCGGGGCCAGCGAGCGCAGGGTCAACTCGGCATACCCCTGGATGGCGGCGAGCATGTTGTTGAAGTCGTGGGCGACGCCCCCGGCCAGCCGACCGATCGCCTCCATCTTCTGCGCCTGTGTGAGCTCGGTCTCGAGGCGGGCCTGCTCCGCGGCCGCCCGTCTGCGCTCCGTGATGTCGATGCCCACGCCGAAGAAGCAGTCGAGCCCGGCATCCGGCCGCAGCACGGGCCTGCCGTGCCATTCCACGAGCAGTTCCCGGCCGTCCTTCGTCAGGGTCCGATTCTCGTTGATCGTCGCTCCCCGTTCCCGGATCAGTCTCGTGAACACGCTGGCCAGGGCGGAGCGGTCGGCCTGCGGCACGAACGTCGACAGGTAGTCCCTTCCCGCCACTTCCTCCCACGAGTATCCGAGCGCCGACAGCATGGCCTGATTCATCATCCTGACCTTGCCGTCGCTGGTGATGGCGACGAAGTAGGCGGGGGAGGCCTGCACCAGCGTGTCGCTGAAGTCCCGCTCCCTGCGCAAGGCCTCCTCATCCTGTTTGCGTCGGGTGATGTCCAGGAAGAAGACCGCCATGGCGTTGGGCGCCGTCCGGAAAGCATTGACCTCGAAGGCGCCCCGGACCCGATCGTCCACGTAGTCGATCTGCTCCGTCTGCCAGGGTGCCCCGGTCGCACAGACCAGCCGATAGCGCTGCGGCACCTCCGTGTCGGCGAGCGTGGGGAACGCGTCCTCGATGGTCCTGCCGAAGAGCGGGGAGTGATCGATGCCCAGGATCACGGCCGCAGCGTGATTGGCGCCCCGGAAGACCAGGCGGCCATCCGCCTCCAGCGTGTACAGGTGCATCCCCATGGGGGAGGCCTGCACGATGTTGCGGAACCTCTCCTCGCTCTCCAGCAACGCGCGTCCGGCCTCCACGCGCTCGGTGATGTCCGTGATCTGGCAGATGAACTGGGTGGCCCGCCCGGCCACATCCGCCTGCAGGGTCGCCACGTTCAGGAGGATCCACACCGTGCGCCCGCTCTTGTGGAGGTAGCGCTTCTCGATCCGGTGGATCGTGATCTCCCCGGCGACCAGACCGCGCAGGCCTTCCAGGTCGGTGGCGAGATCGTCGGGATGAGTGAGGCTCTGGAAGTCGAGGGCCAGCAACTCGGCCTCGCTGTACCCCGTGAGCTCGCACAGCGCCGGGTTGACCCACAACCATCGTCCGGCCCCATCCACCAGCGCCATCCCGGTCGCGGCGGTGTCGAACGCGCTGCGCAGGCTCTGCTCGCTGAGGCGGCGGGCCTCCACCGGCTCCTTCGGCGGCGGCCCCGACTGCATTCGCGCCGGGGAAGCGCCGTCGCCCGGCCCGGGCTGCTCGCCCGGGTCGCGGCCGGACCCCGCAGCTTCGATTTCGGCGATCCGGGCGCGCAACGCGCTCGCTTCCTGTTCGAGTCGTTGCCGGGTCGGTCTGCGGCTTGGGGCCATCAGCGCCTCTCGGAGGATTCGGAAGCCGGAATGCCGGACAAACTAGCGTAGCGGTTGCGCCGGCGCCACACCGGCTTCCACGCATGCAGGGAGTAGAGGAGCTGGCCGCTCCCGGAAGCACGTGAAGTGGCCGCCCGACGCGGTGCGGTCCTGCTCCCTTCGACGTTCGCCGGGACGGGGGTGGGCGGTGTCTGCCCCGGGTCCGGGCGCGGGAGCCCGCCCGGTCCGGGACTTCGTCAGCGCTCGCTCGCGCTGTCCTTCGCGGGCTTCACCA
>JANXPZ010000030.1 GCA_025357055.1 Candidatus Eiseniibacteriota bacterium
CACATGACGGACCGCTCCGGGCCGATCGATCTCGGCGACCATGCGCACAGCGCTCTCACGCAGTTCTTGCGGGTACTTCATTCCTCGGGGCACGGGCTCCTCCTGAATCTCGGAGCCTCCACTTTACCCGGCGCGCTTCACAGTGATTGGCGCACAGGTTACGCGCGACACGTTCGGTGAGACCGCCGCACGGAGCTGTCGGTGCCGGCCCTTGATGGGATTCGCGAGTACCCGAGGGTCGGCAGTGAGGTTTGCGGATTTCAAGCGGGACCATGGTTACAGTCCCGCCGGGTGGGTGGGGGACCTGGAGTGCCGGTTCGTCTGGTGATCGCTCAAAGGCGCCAGATGCCCGCTTGAAGCGAGCGGGCCGGCCGGAGTGCAAGAGACACGGCGACTCACCGAACAAGCGCGTCAACACTGACTCGTTCGCAGTTGTCGCATAATGGACCGGCGCGTCTCGCAGGTTACGCGCAACGTTCGGTGGAGCCAAAGCACTCGATTGGTCTACCGCCGCATCGCACAATCAGGGTAGTATCCAGCCGGAGAGCCGGAGGTGATCGTCGTGTCCGTGGACTTCAACGTTGAAACCGAGCTTGAGACTGATGGCCGTTGGCTGGCCGAGGTCGTCGAGTTGCCGGGTGTGCTCGCATATGGCTCGACGCAGGATGAGGCGATCGCTCACGTTCAGGCTCTTGCGCTTCGCGTCGTCGCTGATCGCCTCGAGCACGACGAGGCCGGCAGTAGCTTCCTCAACATCTCCTTCAGCGCCGCGTGAGCGACTGGCCCAGCACTCGAGCTCGCCTCGTTCTCGCCGCACTTCTTCGCATCGGTTGGACCGTCAAGCGCCAGACCGGCTCGCACAAGGTGCTCGCTCGTCCTGGTTGGCCTGACATGGTCTTCGCATTCCATGACCGGGAGGAACTGGGCCCTCGGATGCTCGCGCGTCTCGCCAAGCACAGCGGGCTGCGTCCCGAGGACCTCTAGACTGGTGGAGTAGGCCGCACCGAACAATCGCGTCCTGACGCGCTCAGAGTTCGCGCATACTGGACACGATAGGCGCGCAGGTTACGCGCGAAACGTTAGCTAGAGGGGGACCATTGGAGCTTGAGGAGTTCGTCCGCACCGCACTCGTCGAGATTGCCTCGGGCGTGGCTGGCGCACGCGAGGAGGTTGTCGCCCAGGGCGGCTTGGTCGGTGCGATGCGTGCGTACGGTTCGACCAATGTGGTGGGCGTCATCACCGACGACGCCGGTCGGCAGATCACCACAGTCGAGTTCGACATAGCCCTCGCAGAGACCAAGGGCACCGACACAAAGGGCGGAATCGGGGTCTTCTTGGGATCGGTCGGGCTCGGCACGCAGGGGGCCTCTCACGGCGAGGCAAGCTCACACTCGAGAGTCAAGTTCTCGGTGCCTGTTGTCCTACCCGGACCCCCTAGCTAACAAGCGCTTCAACTTGGCTCGTTCGCAGTTGTCGCATCATGCAAGCGTGCGGCTCGCAAGTTAAGCGCAAGACGTTCGTCCGAATCCCACGCACCGCCATTCGGGTTGACGCTCTTGCGTGAGTGTAGTGTGTAGGATACGCTTTGCGCATGATCGAGATTCGACAGACCGACGAGTACCAGCGCTGGTTCGAGGGACTGCGAGACCTGAACGCGCAGCTCCGGATCGGTGCGCGAATCAGGCGCGTATCGCTTGGGAACCTGGGCGACGTCAAGCCCGTGGGCGAGGGCGTGTCGGAGTTGCGCATCCCGTATGGCCCGGGCTACCGCGTCTACCTCACTCAACGCGGTGAGACCTTGATCATCCTGCTCGCCGGCGGCGACAAGGCGAGCCAACGGCGTGACATCGAGCGAGCCAAGGAACTTGCGCGCGGACTGTAAGGGAGACCGAGGATGACCAAGCAAAAGACAGCGACCCATCCCTGGGACATCACGCGCTACCTCGAATCGGATGAGGCCATCGCGGCGTACCTCGATGCGGCGCTCGAGGAGGACGACCCGGCACTGCTCGCGGCCGCTCTCGGTGACGTCGCGCGAGCCAAAGGCATGACCTTCATCGCGCGTGAGACGGGTCTCGGACGCGAGAGCCTCTACAAGGCTCTTTCCTCGGAAGGCAACCCGGAGTTCGGCACGGTGCAGAAGGTCGTCCGCTCCCTCGGGCTCAAGCTGCACGTGTCGGTGTAGGGGGATAGCTGCGATGGCGTGGGGTCGGACCAAGACGGAGCACTGTGGGCCCAAGAGGGGCAAGGGCCACTGGGGCCGGAAGGCCGTCGCCAAGGCGGTCAGCAGGCGCTTCCGCCGTCGAGAGGACCGCCTTGCGTGCGACACTCAGACGGGATCGGACGAACAAGCGCTTCCAGCGGACGCGCTCGAGGTACGCGGTAGACTGGATCGATAGAGGCGCGCCGCTGAAGCGCCAGACGTTCGGCCGACATGATGAATCTGGGGGATTCGCGGTGACGATGATCGAGACTCGGGGGAGCCGCGGCTTGTTCGTGGAGGTGGCCGTCACTCTGATCGTCTGGATAGCGGCGGGCGTGATCAACTCCGGCGGGTTCATCATGGGAACCGAGCCGTCGGCCGCTGGCGTGGTGGCGACCCTGGTCGTACTCGTCATCTGGCTTTCGGCCGGATGGCTGGCTGGCTCGGGATCCAAGGCGGGCTTCGTCCGCTTCGGCACCGTGTTCTGGCTCATCGTCGTCGCTGGCGGGCCCTTGGTGTTCTGGGCACTAACAGCTGCACCGGGCATGAGCGTCATGCAGGGCGGATGGCTGCTTCCGCTTCTGCTGTTCGTTGTTGCAGCGCCGCTATACGGTCTCGTCGGAATGCTCCCGTATCAGTTGGCTGTTGTCTGGACTTCGTGCATCGGTGCGACGGTTTTCGTCAGTGCTCTGGGGGCCTATTCCGCAGGACGGCACATCGGGCGGCGGGCGGCGCGGCCTAACAAAGGCATCGACGCAGACAAACCGGCCGTGTGAGGTATTCTCGGCTCGGAAGGTGGCGTGGCCGGTTTGCTGGTCATGCCTAACACGTTAGGCACACACCTGGAGACTCATGGACTTCACTGTTCGGCCGGCACGGGCGGAAGACGCTGAGGCACTGTCTGCCCTGATCAGAGGACTCGGGATGTTCGAGCGCCTGAAGTCCGAAGACGCCAGCGTCACCTCGGCTCGGGTCGCTCGGCATCTTGATATGTCCCTCGCGGATGATAGCCACTCGCTGCGTGTGGCCACCGATGTCACCGGCGACATTCTCGCCTACGCCGCCGTCCACTGGCTGCCGTATCTGTTCCTTGCCGGTCCCGAGGGCTATCTGTCGGAGCTGTTCGTGGCGCCGGCGGCTCGTGACCGAGGATTGGGAACAGCGCTGCTTGCCAGCGTCGTTGAAGAAGCGAAGGCCCGCGGATGTGCTCGGTTGATGCTGGAGGCGGTCCGGACTCGGGAGTCCTACGTTCGCGGGTTCTACACGAAGCGCGGCTGGATCGAGCGTCAAGACATGGCGAACCTGGTGTACGAGCTGTAGGTGGGCGGCTGCAAGTTTGAATCGCAACACCTCGCCTTCCTGAGAGCCCTTCTACGATCGTGCATAGCATTCCTCCGGTGTCTTGAAGCCGTATCTCTTCCTCGGTCGTGAGTTGAGCTTTGCGGCGATGGCGTCGCAGTCGGC
>JANXPZ010000043.1 GCA_025357055.1 Candidatus Eiseniibacteriota bacterium
AGATCACCAACATCCGGCCACCGGCCCCGGGCCATCCCTGGCGCCGCGGTTACAAACCTCAACTCCTTGCACCGGCATAGACCGGGGGGGGCGGACAGAATCATGTTGCAGTTAGGCGGACAGAATCACGTTGCAACGACACCGCGGCCAGCACGATCCAGTCGCGTTCGCTGCGGCGGGCCAGGAATGGTCCACGTCGGCCCCCGCAGGTCGGCGCCGGACGTCTACGCCCGGACGACGCGCTTCACGAGCTTCTGGACCACGCGCTGGAACATCTCGAGGAGGTTCTCCCGGCGCGGCGCAACCGGCGCGGGCCCCCGTTTCGGGGCCAGCGATGGGCCCGCCTTCGCCCCCGCCTGGCCGGACCGCTGCGGACCCACGGCCACGGGCGTCACGGACCGCTTCGGACCCACCGCCACCGGCGAGCGTGGCCGCTGCGTGCCCGCGGCAACAGGAGCTGCGTGCCGATGCGCGCCCACGGCCGCAGGCGCCGCGACCGGAGCAGTGGTGATCGGCGCCGCGGCGACCGGTGGGGTGGCGGCTGGCGCAGGAACGACCGGCGTGGTCCCGGCCGGCGCAGGAACGACCGGCGCGGCGGCGATCGGCGCAGCAACGGCCGGGGTAGCGACGACCGGGGCAGGAACCACGGGCTCCACGACTGGCGCGGTTTCGGCTGGCACAGGAACGACCGGTGCAGCGACGACCGGCGCAGGAGCGACCGGGGCGGGAACCACGGGCTCCACGACTGGCGCGGTCCCGGCTGGAGCAGGGGCCGCCGAAACGGCGACGACCGGTACCGCTCCCGACGCCTCGAGCAGGAAGTCCACGCCGTCCAGCACGGGACCGCTGTGATCGATGACGAGCGCATGGTCAGGCACCGGCGCGAGGCCGCGTCGCTGGGTCACCGCCGCAGGGATGCGCAGCGTGTAGTACCCCGGACGCAACTCGGCGAAGTTGTAGAAGCCGTCGTAGTCGCTGCGCGTGCGGCGCACCTCGCGCGTGACGTCCACCGGCACCAGTTCGACGGTGACGCCCGCCGCCGGGAGCGTGCCCGCGGCGCTGCGGAGGCGCACGGTGCCCGCCACCTCACCCGAGAGCAACACCGCGAAGTCCACGCGTGACACCTTGCCGGCGCGCGGCACGATCTGCACCGCAGACGGCTCGAGGATCCACTGCGGGTCCGCGAGCGAGCCCGGAGCCACGCTCAGGTTCATGGGACGGTCTCCGGTCAGGTTGCTCACGAACGCCACGCCGGCGCTGTCCGTGCGCCCGAGATCCGCGGTGTTCTCGAGCAGCAGGTCCGCGTCCCCGATCGGCATCTCGCCCGGGTCCATGACGCCGTTGCCGTTCGCATCGAGGAACACGCCCGCCGACACCGCGCCGGCACCAGCGACGGGCCGCGCGTGCGGCGACCACGTCCCCGCCCGCGGCTCGCGATTGAGCCCGAGCGTGAATTGCACGTTGCCCGCGAAGCCGGTGCCCGGGACGAAGCTGCCCTGGATGCCGACGCCGAGCCGGCCCTCGGAGCGCTGGTATCCGATCTGGTAGGACAACCGCCCCGAATCGAGCTCGCGCCGCACGCTGCCACCCAGGACGGAACTGCGGCCCGCGGGCAGGTCGGTGACCAGCGACACCGCCCTCGGGTTGTCCGAACCGGCGATGCGGTACTCCAGCTCGCCGCGCAGCGAGAGGTGTCCCATGTGTCGATTGACGAGCAACTGGCCGGAGGCGCGCTCGCGCGGCGGAAGCGTCGCGCTCCGGGTGCGCGTCCAGGTGGACTGGTTCGAGACCGACAACCCGCGGCGCGACCCTGCCAGTCGCCCCACCACCTGGTCCACGCCTTCGGCGCGGTCGGCGCGGTCGTGCGAGAACTCCACGATCAGCGGCAGCGGCGGCAACAGTGGCGGATGCAGCGTCGCGTCCACGCGCAGCGCGCTGATCTCACGCCGGCGGGCGGCGTCGTTCAGCGCCTCGCTGTGGAACCCATCGGAACGCGTGTGCCGCAGGCGCATCCCCAGTCCCGCACGACGCGTCTGCGCGTCGGCGCTGACGACGCGCCCGCCGGCGGCGTCACCGCCGACCGACAGGCGTCCCAGCACGCGCCCGGTGAGCAGGTTCAACCCCGCCACCCCGTAGCGATGCGTGGCGCCGCGGAGCCGGATCGACGCGAGGTTCACCACGGTCGACATCCGGTTCGTGAGGCCGCGATTCCACTCCGCGAGCGAACGCTCCGTCTCGCCGCCGGCGCCCGAGGCGGCGACGCGGTACCACGACTCGCCCGGCGGCGTGAGGTCCCGGCCCACCTCGAACACGTCGTTCTCGGTGCGTCGCTGTCCGTGCGGACCGTAGAACACGCGCTGGAACACGTTCCGCCCGTAGAGCAGCGAGACGTTCTCGAACGCGTAGGTGCCACCCGCGTCCGCCTGCTGATAGGCGATGATGGCCCCGTTGCGGTAGAGCTCGACTTCCCACCCGGGCGGAAGGCTGCCCTGGAAGGTGTGCTGATCGAACTGGGTCGGCTGCGAGAGCGGGAAGTTGCTCACGATCACGCCGTCGCCGGTCACCGGCCGCGACACCAGGTCGTGCCCCGGGAAGACGATCTCGCCGCCGGCGACCTCGCGTGCGTGCAGCGGACCGAGCAGCACGGCGTCCGGATCGCGACGCGCGACACGCGCATGGAAGTCCATGCCCTCGCCGCCCGTGCTCTGGGTGAGTCGCGCCGCGACCTCGTTGTAGAGCAGCTCGGTCACGAGATACGCGGTGTGCCGCGCCGACAGCCGACTTCCGCCCTCGCCCGCCGGCGCGCTGGCGACGGTGAGCGTCTGGTCGGTGAACGGCATGTCCCACGGGGTGCGCGGCGTCGGCGCGAGCGGCCCGGCGGGCGTCCACGCGCCGACGCGTTCCCGGTTCTGCCCGATGCGCTGCTGGCGCTCCCAGCGCTGCTGCAACGGCAGCGGCTCGCGCGGACGCACGCGCAGCAGGCCCTCGTACGGGTCCACCGCCAGGTCGATCGGCAACCAGGTCGCCAGCAGGCCGGCCTCCACCAGGATGTCCTGCCGCGCCGGTCGCACCCGCAGCGTGTCGTAGGTCTGTTCGCGGTCCTCGACGCGCACGCGCTGCGCACGCGTGTCGAGCATGAAGCGGCGGCTTTCGCGGATGAAGTATCCCTCCGCCACCCCCCGCACCGGGTCCACCTGGATCGCCAGGCCGAGCAACTCGCAGAGCGCGCCGAGCGGCACGAACGTGCCCACGTCGGTCTGGTAGCACGGCATGGCCTCGCTCAGCACCATGCCCCCCAGCCGCACCGCGAGCAGGGTGAACTCCACTCCCTCCGCGTCATCGGCCAGGGGATCGGCGGCGGCGGCGCATGCCTCCCGCGACGCCCCGACCAGCATCGCCGCCGCCAGGGCGAGGGCGAGGGCCTGTCGGGCGATGGTGGGCCCGGGTCCCGCCCGGGCCCGCGGCCCGGGCCCGGACACGGCCCCGGTCGCGACTTCAGGGCAACGTGACACTGGCCTCGGCGAGCGGGTTCTCCGCGACCCGGGGCACCGAATCGAAACGTACCCGCAGGCGCGCGCGCGCATCGAGCGAGGGTGGCAGCCGCAGCGGCAGCACGCAGGTCCGCCGGGTGTTCGGCAGGTACACCGCGAGACCCTTGGCCACGCCGACCACGAGGTCGGGCTGGCCGTCGCGCACGAGGACGGCGGTGAGATCGCCGTACACCGATCGATCGCCGCTGCGGTTGAGCGTCATCAGCAGTTGCGCCGATGGTTCCGCCCCCGACGTCCGCTCGACGCGCAGTTCGGAGAGACTCACTCCCGCCACCAGGGCGCCGTGCCGCACGATGATGGGGACGGACACGCCGTACACCGCGCGCAGGGTCAGTTGCAGGTCCGCGGCCGGCGCGGCGCGCACGGTGTCCGCCGGCGGGTTGACGGGGACGGCGCGAAAGAGCAGGTGCGAGCGGTATTCGCCCACCGGCAGATCGGCGGGCAGGCGCAGTTGCAGGCGCACGGTCTGGGGCACACCCGGCGGCAGTTCGACGCGGCGCGGCGAGAAGCGCACGAGCGAGTCGGCGAACCGCTCGGTACTGTCGGGCGTCTGCACCTCGCGGAACGTCCCGGTCTCCGTCATGCGGAGACGGGTGAAGCTGATGCGATAGGTGGCGGCTTCGGCGCCGGTGTTGATCAGCGTCAACTGAGCCGTCCGCTGGCGACCTTCGAACACCAGCCGCGTCGGGGCCACGAGCAGGCCGCCGATCGCGGGCGGCGCGGAAGGAGCGGGCGGGGCGGGATCGACGGAGGGCACAGGAGCGTCGAGCGGGACCGGGACGTCGGAGGACGACGAATGGGAGGAGGCCACGGCCGTCCCTGCCGTGGCGTCCTCCATCCCGCGCTGCGATCCGCCTGATGCGCCGGCCGCGATCGCGATCCCCATGAGACACAGCAGGATCGTTGCGGCGTTCCGGCCAGGCTTTGCGTTTCCGGGTGACATCATGTCAGACCCAGATGGCCGTTACGCGCGAGCCGGCCGGTGGCCGGCCGCGCGTCGGTCTCTCCTCTGCTAGTTGTACGTCACCGTCACGTCGAACGTGCCAGTGTACTCGCCCGCGGCCTGGGATGCACCCACGTTCAGCGTGGCGCCCACGTAGAGCGTCTCCAAACCACCGCCACTCAACGTGCCGGTGCGGTCCGGGTTGCTGGTGAAGCCAGTGACGGCCATGGGGTCGCCGGCGCCGGTGAGGGTCACGGTGCCGTCATCGGGAAGCGAGATGGCGTAGGTGGCATTGGGCTCGCCCCCCACGGTGAACGTCGCGGGGGAAACGGTCGTCGAGTTGCCCAGCGTGCAGTCCGTGGGCGTACGCTCGGGGGTCGCCGCAGCCGACTGCTCCACAGTGCCAGCGCCGACGCCGGGGATGATCTGCCCGAAGTGCAGGTGAGCGGTATGCACGATGCTGATCGCGCTGGAGATCGTCGCGCCGGCCGGAGTCGCGACGGCATCGGCGTGGTCCTGCTGGGCCATCGCCACGGCGGACGTCATGAGCAACGCGACCAGCGCGCCCAGCACGGGAATCACGAAGTTTCTGAACTTGACCATCGTCCCCTCCGAGTGTGGAACAATCCCCTGCCTTGATCGCCAAGCGTGGGCGCGACCGCGAACCTGCTGGTTCAGTGTCGGTCGGGCACCCCGGGACTTGAGGCCCGCCGGACCACAGCCCGGGCGCGCCCAGGGGACTTCCTGCACACGAGTGCCCCGGGTGGCGCTCACGAGCCCCCGGAGTGCCCTCCTCCCCACCACCCGGCACGCTCATCCCTGCACCTCCCACCCGGGCAACCCGTTGAGGCGCCCCTCGGCGAGTGCTAGTGTCCCCAGCCTCTCCGATTCCGTGGACAGCCGGGAAGGCGCGAGGACGCGCCGGGAGGCCGCCGTGCGCCACATCCATTTCCTGCGATCCTCGACCTCGTCGGCATCCTCCTGATGTCGCCCGCCCGCAACGAGAAGGAGTCTTCCGCGCCGCCCTCCTCCGACCCGCCACGCGCCCGCCTGCGTGCGCTACTGCTCGACCCGCGCGCACATGCGGGCCTGCTCCTGGCGTGCGCCGCGCTGGTGATCTTCGCGCGCGCCGGCGCGGGGCCGCTCGCCAACTTCGACGACGCCTACTACGCCGAGAAGGCCCGGCAGATGCTGCGCACGGGCGACTGGCTCACGCCACGCTTCGGCGGTGTCGAGCGGCTCGACAACCCGCCGCTCTTCCTGTGGCTCATGGCGTCGTCGTTCGCCGCGCTGGGCGTTGACCAGCTTCGCCGCGATGTTGTGGAGCGCGCTCGCGGGCGTGGCGTGCGTGGTGCTCACGCACCGGCTCGCGCTGCGGCTCGGGCGCGAACCATTCGAGGCGTGGGCTGCGGGCGTGGTGCTGCTCGGCACCGGCTATTTCCTCAAGTACGCCAATCACGCGATGTTCGACGTGTTCCTCACCTTCCTGTTCCTGTGCGCGCTGCTCGCGTACCGGCGGGCGTGGGAGGGAAGCGCCGCGGCGTGGATCGTGGTGGGGGTCTTCACCGGGCTCGGCGTGCTGACCAAGAGCGTGCTCGGCGTGTTTCCGCTGGCGGTGGTGGCGCTGCACACGCTCTGGTGCGGGCGCGCGCGGCACGCGCTCCGAACGGGCGCGTGGCTGGCACCGCTCGCCGCGGCGCTGGTGGTGCTGCCCTGGTACGGTTACCAGTTGTCCACGCACCACGACGCCTTCGTGCGAGAGCACGTCGTGTGGCTGCTCGTGCAACGCGCGTTCGGCACCGGGCCGGAGGCCGCGGCGGCGGCGGCGTCACCGTTCGGCTACCTGCGCGAACTCGCCACGACCTACTGGCCGTGGCTGCCGCTCGCGGTGGCGGGCGCGTGGCTCGCCTTGCGGCCGGCGTTCACGCGACCGGCGCCCGCACCCGACGCGGCGTCCTTCCCGGCTGCGGCCGCGGCGAGGCTGCTGCTGCTGTGGCCGCTGGTCGTGATCGGAGTGATGTCGCTCGCACCCGAGAAGAAGCTCTGGTACGTCATGAGCGCGTTCCCGGCACTCGCACTCCTGTCGGCGCGCGCGCTCGCCGCGTGGGTGAGGAGCGAGGCGGCGCGGGCGCGCGTGACGCTCGGCGGCTTCGCGCTGATCGCGGCCGCCGGCGCGGTGCTGGCGCTCACGCCCTTCGGCAGCCCCCCGCCGCGCAACCCGGACCTGCAGACCGTGGCGCACGCCGCCCGGACCCTCGTGCCCGAGCAGGGCCGCATCGTGCTCGTGGGCGGCGGCTACTACTCGGTCGCGCACCAGTTCATCTTCACCAGCGACCGCGCGCTGGTGCCGGGCCCGGACGATGCGATGCAGGTCCGCGCATCGCTCGACGCGGGCGACTGGGCACTGGTGCCGCGTGACCGCTACGCGCGCCTCGCCGCAGCGGACTCGCTTCGCTACCCGGCCGTGCTTTCGTCGGGCCGGTGGGTGCTGGTGCACGCGGCGCCGGCGCCGCGGGTCACGCTCGCCCCGACGAACCCCTTCCGGTAGCCGGCGGGCACGGCCTCCGGCCCCCGACCTCCGTCCGGGTTCTCTGCTAGCATCCGCCGGTCTGTGCGTCGTCGGCCGCGACGTCGTGGGGAGCGTGCGGCCCGTCCAGGGCTCCATCCCCTCGGAGAACGGCCGTGCACCTGCTCGTGTCCCTGTGGCTGACCGCCGCGGCGGTCCAGTCCGACACCGTCGTCGTCCAACTCCCGGAAGTCGTGGTGACCGGCGTACGCGTGCCCGAGCCGGCACTGCGCGTGCCCGCGGCCATCAGCATCGTAGATCGCAGTCGTTTCGACGCCACGCGCGGCATGAGCCTCAAGGACGCGCTGGGTTCCGTGCCCGGCGTGCTCGCGCAGAGTCGCTCGGGAGGGCAGGACGTGCGCGTGACCATCCGGGGCTACGGGGCCCGCGGCAACGGGGAGCGCTCGAACTCGGGCGTGACGCGCGGCATCCGCATCCTGACCGATGGCATCCCGATCACGGAGCCCGATGGCCGCACGGCCTACGACCTGGTGGACCTCGGCGCGACCGACCGCATCGAGGTGTCGCGCAGCAACGCCTCGGCGCTGTACGGGAACGCCTCCGGCGGCGTCATCAACCTGCGCACCAACCTCGACTTCGCCTCGTCGTGGCTCGAGGCCCGTCAGCAGACGGGCGCCTGGGGATTCCATCGCGAACAGGCCCTCACAGGTTTCGCGGTCGGCGGGGGCCGCGGAGTCCTCTCGCTCGACAACACCACCTTCGACGGCTGGCGCGACCACAGCCTGAGCACCGCCACGCGCGCCCACGTGCGCTTCGCGACCCCGCTCGATCCGGGCACGCGGCTCGGCCTGCTGCTCGACGCGGTGAGCGACCTGAACCGCTTCTCCGGTCCGCTCACGGAAGAACAGCTGCGGAGCGCGCCCCGGCAGGCCAACGCCTCCTTCGTCCAGCGCGACGACCGGCGCCGCAACCGCGTCGGGCGCGTGGCGGTCACCCTCGACCGGCGCGTGGAGGACTCGCAGGACCTCTCCTTCAACCTGTTCGTCGAGCCCAAGGCGTTGCAACGCTCGGAGCGCGGCCGCTTCCGCGACTTCGACCGCATCCACCTGGGCGGGGGCGGCGTGTACCAGCTGCGCTCGCACCTGACGCCCGCGCTCGAGAGCCGCACGAGCCTCGGCGGAGACGATGCCTTCCAGGACGGCGCCGTGCGCTTCTACAGCCTCACGGCCTCGGGCGGACGCGGCACGGCGCTCGTGGCCAACAAGCGCGAGGCCGCCAATGCCGCGGGCGGGTTCCTGCAGGAGGAGTTGATCTGGAACGAGCGCTGGTCGGCGCGGGCCGCGTTGCGCTACGACAATCTCTGGTACATCGCACAGGATTTCACGGACCCCTCGCTCGACGCGACCAGGCGCTTCACGCATCTCACGCCCAAGGGCTTGGTCGCCTACGGGACCGACGCCTACACGGTCTACGCCTCGCTCGGTGGCGGCGTCGAAGCTCCGGCCTTCAACGAGATCGACCCGCCACCGGACCTCCCGCCCACCGCCTTCAACCCGTTCCTCGAGCCCATGCGCTCCACGACCTGGGAACTGGGCGCCAAGGGCAGGGCCGGGCTGCCGGGCCGGCTGGGCGGGCTCCGCTACGACGCCGCGCTCTACTGGATCGACGTCTCGAACGACCTGGTGCCCCAGGAGGGCGGCGTGTACTTCCTCACCGCGGGCAGGACCCGGCGCAAGGGCGCCGAGCTGGGTCTGGACTGGCTCGCGGGCGAACGCCTGCTCGTCTCTGCGACCGGCACGATCTCGGAGAACAGCTACCTCGAGTACCGGAACGAGCTCGGCGACTACGCCGGACGGCGCGTCGCGGGCCTGCCGCGGATCGCGTTCAACACGATGGCGCGCTACGTCACCGCGTCCGGGCTGTCGGGCGAGGTGTCCGTCGAGCACCTGGGCTGCTACTACGCGGATGACGCCAACACGGCGAGGGCCGGCGCCTGGACGTTGCTCAATGGCTCCATCGGCTACTCACGGACGATCGGTCCGCACGTCGTGCGCGCCTTCGTCGCGGGGAACAACCTGACCGACGAGCGGTATGTGGCCTCGGTGTTCATCAACGGCCTGAGCGGGCAGTTCTACGAGCCCGGCCTGCCGCGCAACGGGTCCGCCGGGCTCACCCTGCGCTGGAGATAGCCGGACCGCGGACGCCACGAAGGACGGAGCCCGGCGCCACTGTCACGTGGTGCCGGGCCTGAACGTCCTGCCCGATCGGCAAGGTGGCGGGGCGGATCGCTTCAGCCGACCGGCCCCCGATTGCGGCCAACCTCCACAGGTCCGGTCCCCGCTCCTCGCCTCTCGTGCAGAGGTCTTGCGACCTCGACCTCGACCCAACGCAAGGCACGGACCAATCCACGGCGCGCACGGCGAAAGCGCGCAAGTCGTGATTCCCACGGGCACGGCCGCCGCCGCGGCACCGGACACGAGAGTGTCCACCGTGGAGGACTGTCCACGAAGTAGCGGGGGACGTCCGCATCTGGACGCGCTGGGAGCGGCGCGCCCCGTGGTTCGCCCCGCTGTCGCCGCACTTCACGCGGCGTCACCGCCGTGCCCGGGGTACGGACAGGGGCGCCTCGCCCCGACCGATCGCCCCGATCGCGTCACCGCCGTGCGCGGGGTACGGACGCGACCGTGACGCTGGCCACCGCGAACCACGCCGCGTCACCCCCGTGCGCGGGGTACGGACCGGTGGGAACCGGCGCCATTCCTGCAGAAGATCGACCCTTGACAGACTGCACGCCTGTGCAGTAGCGTGCCGTCCGTCGACGTCCATGGTGGACGAGGCCAACCGGGGGCGCGAGTCATGTTGAACGATCGAGCGCGAGAGATCCTGTCCTACATCCGGAGCTTCCAGCATGAGCACGACATGCCCCCCACGATCCGCGAGATCGGGAGGGCCTTCGGCATCTCCTCGACCAACGGGGTCCGCTATTACCTGACCATGCTCGAGAAGGCCGGCTACCTGAAGCACCGCAGCGGGGTCTCGCGCGGCTGCGGTCTGGCCTCGATCGCGCCGAGTGCCGGCATCCCGCTGGTCGGCCGGGTCGCGGCGGGCCAGCCCATCCTGGCCGAGGAGTGCATCGAGGACCGGCTCGACGTGGGGCAGGTGTTCGGCGACTCGAGCGACTTGTTCGCCCTGCGGGTGCGGGGCGACAGCATGGTGGACGCCGGCATCCTCGACGGGGATGTCGTCATCGTGCGGCAACGCGACCAGGCGAAACCCGGAGCCATCGTGGTGGCGCTGATCGGCGACGAAGCCACGGTGAAGTATTACAGGCCCCGGCCCGACCGGATCGAGCTGGTGCCGGCGAACGAGAAGTACGATCCCATCCGGGTGACCGAGGGCCAGGACTTCCGCATCCTGGGCGTGGTCACCGGCGTGCTGAGGACCGTGGGCGGTTAGGCACGCGGGAGGGTCGGCGATCCGGCCCTCTCTGGAGTCGCGACCGCGGTCGATCAGGTGAACCCCCAGGCAGCGAATGGCATCTAGAAGTGTACGCGCTTACTGCACGGATGTTCAGCGAACAGGAGGCATGAACGTGAACCGCAACTTCGCCCCCGAGGTCGATGAAGCATTGCGTGGACGCTGGGAGCCGGTGTACCGGAGCCAACTCCACTACGTGATCACCTGGAGCACGAGGGGTCGTCGGCCGGTGCTGAGGGACCGGCACTCCCGGACCCTGCGCGACCTGATCCAGCAGACCTGCGACGAGCTGGACTTCACCCTGGTCGAGTTCGCGGCGGCGCCGCAGCACGTTCACCTGATGCTCGGACTGAGCCCCACCCAGAGCGTCGCGAGCACCGTCCGGCAGCTCAAGGGACGGACCGGTCTCACCCTCCTGCAGGCCTACCCGGAGCTGAGGGTCTGGCTGCGCGGGAACCTCCTCTGGGACGAGCCGTACTCGGTGGAAACGGTGAGCGGGGCGCGGGTCGAGAAAGTGCGCGAACGCCTCCGCGTCCTGCACGCGCAGGACGAGGATCTCGCGGTGGCGAGTTGACGACGAATCGCTCCGCGGGCGAAGTCGCGGACGCTTGAGGCCCGGCTCGGAGCTCAGTCCGGAGCGCCCTCGCGAGGACGCTCCGGACCCGTCGTAATGGGCTTCGTTCGTGGGCGGATGGCGGCGTCTCTTCTTTTCCAGCCCGCCGACGTATTCACGATATATCGTGAAATTGATTGAATCTCATACTGGACTTAACGACATCTTGTTGAGGCATCTTTGAAGGTCGATTCGTCGTCGTATTCACGATATATCGGGACACGTTTGCGACCTTCCAGAAGAGCACGATCCGGCTAGAGCAGGCGCCTGCGAACGAGCCGGCAGGTCCACTCTCGAGGACCGCGGCGCAGCCCCAGCGAGAGCGCGGTTCCGGGCGCACCTTCGAGTCGCCGCGCGACCGCCACGACCTCGAGACCGGTGACCGATTCGCCGTCGATCGCCACCAGTTCGTCGCCCGCTCGAATGCCCGCGCGCGCGGCCGGAGACCCCTCCGCGACGGCGAAGACCCGGACTTCTTCGCCCACGCTTTCGAGCTGCAGCCCGGGGTGGGAGTACTCCTCCGGACGATCCCCGACATCACCCCGGGAAGGGTCGAGCCGGAGCAGACCGCGCGGGAAGTCCAGCGCGACCCGGTAGTGCTTGAGGAACGAGTAGCCGAGCAGACCATCCACAGGTTCACCGACGTCGTTCGCGAGCGCCTCGCCCAGGTCTCCTCCGAGGACGGCTGCGTCCACCCCGGAACGGGCGCTGCTCCCTCCGGGAGTCCTGAGCTCGATCCGAGTCACGCGAACCAGCTCGGCGCTCGCGTCTCCGATGAGGGTCGGCGCGCCAAGCCCCCGGAGCGACGGCCAGGCCGTCCAGCCAGGCAGCCGCCGGTCGAGCGCCGCCCGGAAGAAGACGCTCTTCGTCGCCCCGGTGTCCACGATCAACGTGAGCCTCCCGGCGGGCCGGCCGGCCCGGCTCGTGACCCAGGCAGACACGAGCACCTTTCCATCGCCAGCCAGGCGGAAGGGGACCACCACCGAGCTGGCCGACAAGGCCAGGTCCGCCACCCGGGACAGCGGGGAGGGGGCGGTCTCGGGAGGGAGGATCACGAGGGTGCCCTCCCGGTAGTCGAGCACGATCGCCCGGTCACGGAAAAGCGCCTGCCCGAGCAGCCCCAGGACGGGACGACCTGTGACCCGCCGGATCACGCCCGCGTCCACCGTGAGCACGGGCGAGACCTGGTCCATCTGCAACCCGCCCAGTTCGAGGCGGGCGAGCGGGCGAGCAGCGAGATCCACCGCGGCCGGCCCCGCGTCAGGGTCGGCGATGCCGAGCAGGCGCGCGAGGCCGAGGTCAAGAGCGAGGAAGCCCGCGCCTGTATCCAGGACGAAGATCCCGCTCGTGTCGCGGCCGGACGCCGAGACAAGCTTCGCGCGTACGAGGATCGCCCCATCGAGGTCCTCGAAACGGAGCACCTGCGTGCCTTCCGGCCATGGCAGCGAGGCGAGCGATTCCGGCTGGGCCGCGACCTCGACCTTGCGTGAGGCCACAACGGCGTGTTCGGAAGGTCCAACGTGTGCGAGGGGCCGGAGCGATATCGAATCGCGTCCTGTCGAAATATTGTAATTGCCTGCAATACAACCAATAACATTAGTTAGCATGAAGCACGTCGACAACCAGAAGGCTAATCTCATCGGAAGCTGGATGATCGGTCGCATGGCTTGGTCCTGATCCGTGAGGGGCGCCGATCCAGGAGACCCTGGGAACCGGGGGCGCCTGGGAGTTCCCAGCGCGGCCGGGAACTCGGCACGGCGTCCGGGGCGGCAGCCGCGCGCGCGACGGTTCTCATGCCCGCCGCTCGAGTATCCGCGCGCGCAGCACTTCAGCTGCGCGCGCGGGGGTTCTCAGTCTGAATCTGGACACCTTCGGTTCCCGTGTCCAGCATCGTGCAGCGACCCGTGAAGTAGACGCCGGCCTCCATCACCACGTTCACGGCAGCAACGTCACCTTCGATGTGGGCGCCATGCTTCATCTCGACTACCCCGAGTGCTCGGATGTTGCCGTGGACGCGCCCCCGTATCACCGCCTCTTTCACTTCGACGTCCGCCCGCATCAGGCCGTGCTCCCCGATCTCGAGCCGGTCGCAGTCGAGGATGTCCCCTTCGAACTCGCCGTCGATGCGAAGCGTGCCGTGAACCATCAGGGTGCCATGGAAACTCGATCCAACGCCGACCAGCGCACTGGGCGCTGGAGCTTCATCGGCCCCGGATGGGCGCGAACGGAACATGTCGTCCTCTCCTCGCGATGCGGCCGATCTGCGCGGCCGCGGTTGCCGTCCACCGCCAGACGAGCTTCCGCTAGAGCACTCCCCAGGCTTCGAAGAGACGCTCCAAGTCCTCCTGCCCGTAGTATTCGAACTCAACCTTGCCACCCTTGCGGCCGGGTGTGATGGCAACGTGCGTGGCAAACTTCTGCTGGAGCCGCACCTCCCATTCGCGCAATCCATCGAGCTTCGCCGTGCGGGGCCGCGAGTGCAGCCGGCGCAGCTTGCGCCTCACGAACGCCTCGGTGCGTCGCACCGAGAACCCCTTGCTCTGCACGTAGCGCGCTGCGGCCAACTGGTCACCGGACTTGTCGATCGCAAGCAAGGCCCTCGCGTGTCCGGCGCTCAATGTTTCACGTGAAACCATCTCCTGGACCTCGACCGGGAGCCCCAGGAGTCGCATGGAGTTGGTAATCGAAACACGCTGTTTTCCAACGCGTTCAGAAACTTGATCGTGAGTCAGTCCAAGCTCACTGACCAGAGCCTGGTAGGCTTTCGCCTCTTCAATCGGGTTCAGGTTCTCTCGCTGGATGTTCTCGACCAGCGACAATTCCATCATCTCACGGTCCACGACGTCCTTGACGATTGCTGGTATTCTTTTGAGCCCGGCAATGATGGCAGCTCTAAGGCGGCGCTCGCCAGCCACCAGTTGATAGCCGCCGGCACCCGGGTTGCGGCGCACGAGAACGGGCTGGAGTACACCCGTGGACCTGATGGAGGCTGCCAACTCCTGGATGGCCTCGTCATCGAAGTGAATACGCGGCTGGAATGGGTTCGCGACGATCTCGTCCACCGGCAGCTCGAGCGTTCCGCCCCGGGGAGTCTCGGGCTGGGCCGTCGCGGTGCCGGAGGGCGGAATCAGCGCTTCGAGCCCACGCCCCAGTACCTTCCTATGCATGGTCAAGGACCTCCCTCGCCAGGTCCCGGTAACTCTCGGCACCTGTGCTGTGTGGATCGTACAGGACTATGGGCTTCCCGAAGGAAGGCGCCTCGCTCAACCGCACGTTCCTGGGGATCGCCGTGCGGTACACGCGCTCGGAAAAGAACTTCCGCGCTTCATCCGCGACCTGCTGAGAGAGGTTGAGCCGCGAATCGTACATGGTCAACAGGACACCCTCGATCCGGAGGCCTGGATTCAGGTGGTCCTGGACCAATCGAATGGCGCCGATCAGCTGCGTCAGCCCCTCGAGCGCGAGATACTCGCACTGCAAAGGTATCAGCACCGAATCAGAAGCCGTGAGCGCGTTGACCGTGAGCAATCCGAGCGAAGGGGGGCTGTCCACCAGAATATAATCGTACTGGTCGCGAGCCTTGGAGACGGCCTGTTTGAGCCTGGTCTCACGGGCCATCATGCCGACCAGTTCGACCTCGGCACCTGACAGCCGCTGCCCCGAAACGGCCACATCGAGATTCGCCAGCGCCGTCGGAAGGACCGCTTCGGCCAGCTCCGCATGGCCGATGAGGACTTCGTAGATCGTGCTCTTCTGGTCATTGCCGTTGAGCCCAAGCCCGCTGGTCGCGTTGGCCTGCGGATCCACGTCAATTATGAGTACGCGTCGATTCTCCTGCGCCAGGCACGCACCCAGATTGATTGCGGTGGTCGTCTTGCCGACGCCGCCCTTCTGGCTGGCAACCGAGATTATTCGTCCCATTCCCTTGTGTGCGGGGGCGGATTCATCGCCCACCTGGCTTGGGTCAAAGGGGGAAGTGCGGGGGCAAGATAACAGCAGGAAGCGGAACGGAACAAGGGGATTGTTCCACGTGAAACCAAACGCTACAAATCAGCGTATCAATCGTTCTTTCGGACAAATCTGGCAACCACAGTCTGCCCGTTGCCAATCGGCAAGAGCTCGTCCAGATCCCAGAAGGCCTCCCACCGGCGGTCCTCGGCCATCTCTTGCTCTCTCCGGCTACCCTTCCAGAGGTATGCGAGACCACCCGGCAGCACCCACTCCGCGGCGAGCGCGAGTGTCGGCCCAAGTCGCAACGTCGCTCGCGACGAAAAGCCGTCGAACTTGCCGAGCCGTTCCGCCTCCTCAGGGAGCGATTCAAGTCTGGCAAGCTCAACGTCGATATTCGTCAAGCCAAACTCCTGAATCATCTTGCGTAGGAATAGAGTCTTGTTCCTGCGCGACTCGACCAGGGTCCAGTTCTCCCCGACCCCGGCGAGCGCGAGGGGAAGCGCCGGCAGCCCTCCGCCCGAGCCAAAGTCCAGCCAGCGCCGCGCGCCGCTCGCCTTGATCCAGTGAGCCGGTTCGAGAGACTCGAGGATGTGTCTTTGCACCAGCCGGTTCTCGTCACTGGTGGAGATCAGGTTCGAGAATCCACGGTTCCACTCCAGCAGGAGCTCGGCGAAGCGCCGGATGCGGGGCAGAACCTCGACGATGTCCGCCCCCGCGCGCAGCAGGTGCGGCGTGAGCAGATCCCAGGGTTGCCGATTGAGAACCTTTTCGATGTCGCGCGGCGGTTCATGCCTGGTCGGCCTGGCCGAACTCGAACGTCCCAATCCGCTTTCATCATTGGTCTTACCTGATTTCTCTCCAAGCGCGTTCCGACTACGGGGAGCGCGCAGGTCGGGAACCCAGGAACCGCCTTCCGGTCGCGCACCAAAGGTCTGGCGCGAGGAGGATCCCCTTCGCGAGGGACGCGCTCCCGCGCGAAAGGGCTTGCCAGCGCCCGGGCGTGCAGGACGCTCACCGGTGCGGAAAGGCTTCCTCGCACCAGGCCGAGCAGGACGCTCGCCCGCGCGCAGAGGCTTGCCAGCACCAGGCCGAGCAGGACGTTCGCCCGCGCGCAGAGGCTTGCCAGCACCAGGCCGAGCAGGACGCTCACCCGCGCGGAACGGCTTCCACGCACTCGGGCGGGCAGAACGCTCGCCCGCGCGGAACGGCTTCCCCGCACTCGGGCGTGCAGGACGCTCACCCGCGCGGGACGGCTTCCCCGCACTCGGACGAGCAGGACGCTCGCCCGCACGCAGGGGCTTGCCGGCGGCAGGACGCTCGCCCGCGCGCAAGGGCTTGCCAGCGCTCGGCCGAGCAGGACGCGCACGGCGCTCACCGGTGCCGGCAGCGCCCGTTGCAGGACGACGGGTTCCCTTCGACGGCGCAGGTCTTGGACGGCGCTCTCTCATGACCGCGCACTCTAGCACGCGACGGGCCACCCGGCACCGTGACGGCAAACGCGGGCATCAGGGTAAGCGGATATCGGGGGAAGCTTCTGGCGAGCGTACGGTGCCTTGCTCGTCCGAAGCTTCCCCCGACGCCCGCGCCGGATCGCGCAACACGTCAGGATCACGCATTGGATCTCGCACTAGGTCTGGCGCCCACACCGGATCGCGGTCCCGCGAAGACAAGTCCGGCCAGGGGGCCAG
>JANXPZ010000059.1 GCA_025357055.1 Candidatus Eiseniibacteriota bacterium
GTCGTTCATCCACGAGAAGCCCGCCGGCACGAACGCGTGGGCCGCGAGGACGAAGCCCCGCCCGTGGAAGAGCTCCAGCAGCTTCGGCAGGTCGAAGCGCTGCTGGTGCTCGACGCGCTTCCCGAACTTCATCAGCACGTACTTCGCGAAATGGCCGGCGAAGCGGTAGAGCCGGTCGTCGAAGGCCGCCGCGCGCGGCACCGCGAGGTAGAGCGTGCCACCCGGGCGCGTCAGGCGCGCGAGCTCGTCGCAGCAGGCGGCGAGCCCGGTGACGTGCTCGAGCACGTAGTGGCAGACCACGAGGTCGAAGGAGCCGTCCCGCAACGGCAGCCGCTCGAGGCCTGCACGCAGCACGTCCACCGCTTCGCGTCGCGCCGGAGGTCCCGGCGGGAACTTGATGTCGAAGGCCGTGATACGGAGATCAGGGCGGTCCCCGTACGGCCACGACCCCGGACCGCAGCCGGCGTCCAGGACGCGCGCCCCCCGAGGCGTCGCTTCGATCAGCTCGTGCAGGAAGAGCGGCGGCTCGCCGGGGGCGCGCAGGGGCCTGCGGGCCCAGGGCGCGCTCAAGGCTTCACCTCCGCGGCGGGACGCCCGCGCAGCGCGTCCCACAGGGCGCGCGGCACCGCACCGGCGGCCGCGCCCCGCCCGTGCACCAGCAGCCACAGCCAGAGCACCTTCTGCTGCACCAGGAAACACGGCAGCCAGGTCAGGCGGCCCGCGCCCCGCGCGTGGCGCGCGAACAGCGTCAGGTTCGCGCGCAGGCGCTGATAGATCTTCCAGGGGCTCGCCGCCCCGGTGCTGGCCGAGACCTTGTGCCGGAGCCGGGCGCCCGGGACGAAGAGCAGGCGGAAGCCGGCCGCGCGCGCCCGCAGGCACCAGTCCGCGTCTTCGGCGTAGATGAAGTAGCGCTCGTCGAGCAGCCCCACCCGCTCCCACGCCGCGCGCGTGGCGAGCAGGCAGCAACCGGTGAGGTAGCCGGTCTGCTCGACCGCGCGGTACTGCCCGTGGTCGCGCTGCCTCAGCCCCCGGTGTGCCGCGAACCCGAGCGCCGGCGTGCAGCGGCCCCCCGCGTACCAGATCACGCCGGGTGGCTGCTGGAAGCTGATGAGCGGTGCGGCGGCACCGGCGCCCGGGTCCTGCTCGAGCGCGAGCAGCAACTGCTCGCAGAGCCCCGGCTCCGCCTCGGTGTCGTTGTTGAGCAGCATCACCGCGTCCGCCCCCTGCCCGAGCGTGCGCTCGAGCCCGGCGTCGCAGCCCCCGGCGAAGCGCCGGTTGTCGGGCAGCGCCAGCACCTCGACGCCGGGGAACTCGCGCCCGATCGCCTCGGCCGAGCCGTCGCTCGAGCCGTTGTCCACGACCAGCACGTGCAGGCGCCAGCCGTCGGGCACGCGGCAGCGCTCCAGCGTGGGCAGCAGCGCGCGGGTGTCCTCGAGCCCGTTCCAGTTGAGCACGACGATCGCCAGCGTCCTCATCCGGCGCGCGCCTCTGCACGCCAGGTCGCGAGCAGCCAGGCCAGCGCCACTCCGGTGAGCGCCGCGAGCAGCAGCACGGCGGCCATCACGGGCCGCGCGGGAGTGCCGGCGTAGAGTGCGTAGAGCCACCAGAAGTCGAGCCCGTGCAGCAGCTCGGCCTGGTCCCGGGGACTCAGGCCGAGCCGCGCGCCGGGGGCGACCGTGCCCGAGATGCGGGGCAGTGCGCCCTGCAGGTGCTCGCCCAGGTTGCGCGCCAGCATCGCCCAGTGCCCGGCGATGGGGCTGTAACGCGGGTTGAAGTGGCTGTCGCTCATGAACCGCGGGTCCTCGAGCGGCAGCGTGTAGGGGTAGTCGCCGGCCTCACGCATCTGCGCGCCGAAGTAGATGCCCACTCCCCCGAGCGTGACGAGCGCCCCGGCGAGCCCGAGCGCGAGCGCGGCACGCCGCAACGCGCGCGAGGCGCGGTGCAGCGCGCAGGCCACCAGCAGGAACGCGGGGGGCAGGAGCGGCACGAGGTAGCGCGGCCCGAAGGAGCCGTCGCCGGCCCAGTGCTGGAAGCGGCAGTACATCGCCAGCCCGACCCCCCAGAGCGCGAGCGTGCCCCACGCGGCCCGCCCGGCGGGAGTCAGCTCGCTCCAACGCGCGCGGTTCCTCCCGGCCCGCCGGGTCGCCGTCCACCAGCCGCCGGGAGCGAGCCAGAGCGCGGGCGCGAACCACGCCGCGCCCTTGCCGGAGGAGAGCAGCAGACCGTAGAGCCCGACCAGCGCCGGCGTGGTGAAGGCGGCAGGCGAGGCCTGCGCGCCATAGCCCGTCTCGAAGGGCGACCCGAAGCGCGCCCCGCCGTACACCGCATGCCCGGCGAGCGCAAGCGCCAGGCCCAGCGCGGGCCCCACCCACGCCTCGAGCGGGGCGCCGATCATCGGCACCAGGCAGACCAGCGCGAGCGGCAGCATGGTGAGCTTGGCCGAGACCGCGACCAGCGCGCCGAGCCCCGCCACGAGCCCGAGCCGGCCGCGCGCCTGCGGTGCCGCCGCCGGCAGGAGCGCCGCAGCGATCAGCACGAGCAGCAGGCCGAGCGACTGGAGCGGCTCGGCCATGAAGCTCTTGGCGTAGATCCAGGTGGGCGTGGTGAAGCCGAGCAGCACCGCGCCGGCGAGCGCCGCACCCGCGCCCGCGCCGAGCGCGCGTGCCCCCGCGTAGAACACGCCGAGCAGCAGGGCGGTCACGAGCGCGTTGAAGAAGGATGCGCCGAAGCGCACGGCCAGCGCGCGCTTCCCGGGACCGAGCCCGAGCGCGGCGGCCCCGGCCTCGGAGAACGCGACGAGCGGCAGCGCGAGCACGGCCTGGCCGGCGGTGTTCTTGGTGTAGAGACGCCCGTCCGGCCCCTGGATGGTCGAGCCTTCGGGCACCACGATGCCGCCGCGCAGCATGGCGCGCGAGAGCTCGAGCATGGTGACCTCGTCGCTGCCCACCACGCGCCCGCCACCCGTCAGGGCGTAGAGCAGGAACGCGGTGACCGCGAGGGCCAGGGCGGTGCGGCCGGCCGAGCCGCGGCGGACCGCGGGCGCCGGCCTCACCGCCAGCCCCGCGCGGGAGCGAGCGCGTCCACCAGCCCGATGGTGTGTTCCGCGAGCACGTCCCACGAGTGCGCCGCCTGCAGTGCCTGCACGCCCTCGCGCATGCGCGGGGCCAGCCCCTCCTCGAAGAAGCGTACGATCGCCGCGGCCAGCGCGGCCGGCTCCGCGGGCGGCACCACGAGCCCGGTCTCGCCGGGGCGCACGGTCTCGGCCAGGCCGCCCACGTCGGTGGTGATCACCGGCACGCCCAGCGCGTAGGCCACGTGGGTCACGCCGCTCTGCGTGGCCGAGCGGTAGGGCAGCACCACCACATCGGCGGCCTTGAACAGCGCCTCGACATCCTCGTCGGACTGGTAGCCTTCCCTCAGACGCACCGCGCCCTCCCCCGCCGCCGCGATCTGCGCGCGGTAGGGCGCGGCGTCCTCGTAGAAATCGCCGGCCACGACCAGCGTGGCGGGCCGGCGCGCGCGCACCCGGGGCCACGCCTCGAGCAGGGTGTCGAGCCCCTTGTAGCGACGCACGTAGCCGAAGAACAGCGCGACCTCACCGTCCGCGTCCAGGCCCAGCCGGGCCCGGGCACTCGCGCGGGTGAAGCGCCCGCGGTCGAACTGCGCATAGAGCGGGTGCGGCACGCGGCGCGAGGGCGCGCCGGGCTTGAGCGTGGCGAGGTCACGCTCCACGCTCTCCGACATGACGAGGTACCCGTCCGAGTTGCGCAGCATCCAGCGGGTCAGCTCCTGGTCGAAGGGCCGATGCTCGTGCGGGACCAGATTGTCGCATACCAGGACCACCCGGGTGCCACGTCTGCGCAATGGCCCCACGGCCGAGGCGAAGGCCGGGGCGAAGAAGGGCATCCACCACTTCAGGATGACGGCCCCGGGGGCGAAGCGCTCGAGGTGCGCCGCCGTGCGGCGCCAGGAGAGCGGCCCGATCGAGTCGAGCAGCGGCTCGACCGGGAAGCCGGGGCACCCGGCCGCGGGGTCGAGCTGGGAGCCACCGGGGAAGAACAGGCCCGGGTACTGGCGGGTGAAGGTCACGGCGCGAACCTCCGCCCGCTTCGCCAGCGCCTCGCCCAGCAGCGCAAGGTATTGCGCCAGCCCCCCGCGCCAGGGCGCCAGCGGTCCCACGAGGGCGATGCGCATGGGAGTCGTCTCCCGGGTCATGAGCGGTCGTCCGGCGCGCGGTCGCTCAGCGCGCGCCCGAGGCCCAGGTCACGAGGCCGCGGCGTTCGAATTGGAAGGGCACCACCTGGCCGCCGTGCTTCTCGAGCACGGCCGCCACGCGGTGCTTGCGGTCGAAGCGCGTGAGCAGCAGGAAGTAGCCGCCGCCACCCGCCCCCGGCATCTTCCCGCCGATGGCGCCCTCGCGACGGGCGAGCCGGTAGAGCCGGTCCACGTGGCTGTTCGAGATGCCCTCGTCCAGCTTCTTCTTGGATTCCCACGCCTCATGGAGCAGCTCGCCGAGCGCGTCCACCTTGCCGAGCAGCAGGGCCTTCTTCATCTCGAGCGTCTCGCTCTTGAGCCGGCGCAGCGCCTCCACCACGGACGCCTCGCCCGCGCGGTAGGCCGCGGTCTGGCGCTCGATGATCTTCGCCGACTGGCGGGTCTGCCCCATGTAGCAGAGCAGGAGCCGGTACTCGAGCTCGTTCAGGACGTCGGTGCGGATGCGCAGCGGGTTCACGACCGTGCCGTCCGCGTTGAACTCGATGAAGTTGAAACCGCCGAAGGCCGATGCGTACTGGTCCTGCCGCCCGCCCGCGAGCCCCAGGTCCACGCGCTCGATGCGGTACGCCAGCTCGGCCACGTCGTAGTCGGGCATGGGCCGCCGGAGCCACTCGCTCATCACGCCGATCAGGGCCACCACCAGCGTCGAGGACGAGCCCAGCCCGGAGCCGGGGGGCGCGTCGGAGTGGACCCAGAGATCGGCGCCGCGCCGCACCTTGAAGGCACGCACCACCGCCTTGATGAGGTCCAGGTTGCCGTCGAGCTTCATGCGGCGCGGGTGGTCGTAGCGGGCCACCACGTCGTAGTCGAGGCTCGCGAGCGTCAGCCGCGAATCGCGCCGTGGGCGCAGCGAGGCGTGGGCGTACTGGTTGATGGTGGCCGAGAGCACCATGCCACCGTGCTCCTCGGGGTAGGGCGAAACGTCCGTGCCTCCGCCGCACAACGAGATCCGCAGCGGTGCACGCGCGCGAAAATAAGAAGCGGTCCTCACGAGCCGAACCTCCGCTCCGCCCGCTCCCAGTCCTCGGGCGTGCCGATGTCGTAGAACTCCCCCTCGACCGGGAGCGCCGCCAGCCGCCCCTCGGCGGCGAGCGCCGGCAGCACGTCGCGCTCGAGCGAGAAAGGCATGGCCGACCGTCCACTCGGCGGGCGGGGCATGCGCCGCCACATCTCCGGCGCGAAGGCGTAGAGCCCGCCGTTGACCCACGCCGCCCCGGCCTGCGTCGGGTCCTTCTCCACGAAGCGCGCGACCCCGCCATCAGCCCCCAGCTCGACGCGCCCGCGGCCCGCGGCGTCCGCCACGCGGAAGAGCGCCACCGCGCCCAGCGCCCCGCTCTCCCACCGCACGCGCTCGAGCGCCCAGGGGTCGCACGGAGCCAGCGTGTCGCCGTTCGCCACCAGGCAGGGCCCCGTGACGAAGTGCTCCGCCAGCTGGAGCGCCCCCCCGGTGCCGAGCGGCTCCTCCTCCACCGAGTGCTGCAGCGCGATGCCCAGCGCCGCGCCGTCGCCGAGCGCCGCGCGCACCGCGTCCGCGCCGTACCCCGTGCACAGCACGGCGTCGCGCACCCCCGCGGCGACCAGCCACTCGAGCTGGCGCGCCAGGAACGGCCGGCCACCCAGGGGCGCCAGCGCCTTGGGCAGTTCGCCGAAGCGAGGCTTGAGCCGCGTCCCGAGCCCGCCCGCCAGGATGAAGATCTTCATGCGGGGTCGTCCAGGTTGTAGCGCCGCCGCACCGGGTACTCGGAGTGCGCCCGCAAGTGGGCGATCATCTCGCCCAGCAGGCCCATCAGGATGAACTGGATGCCGCTGAGCAGGCACCAGCCAGCGAGCAGCATGAGCGGGCGCGTGCGCATCGGCGTGCCGGTGGCCCACTGGCCCAGGAACCACAGCGAGATCACGCCGCCGATGATCAGGAACAGCCCGCCGATGCGGCCGAAGACGTGCAGCGGCTTGAGCGCGCTGGTCGAGATGAAGGCCGCCGAGGTCAGGTCGAGGAACCCGTTCGCGAAGCGCGCCGCCCCGAACTTGCTGCGTCCGTGCCGGCGCGCACGGTGCCGCACCGGCACCTCGCCCACCCGGAAGCCCTGCCAGTGCGCGAGCGCCGGCAGCACGCGGTGCAGTTCGCCGTAGACCTGGATCGCCTCGGTCACCTCGCGGCGGTAGAGCTTGAAGCCGCAGTTGAAGTCGTGCAGGTGCAGGCCCACGACCCAGGAGGTCACGAGGTTGTAGACCTTCGAGGGGAGGCGCTTGGTGATCGGGTCCTGCCGCTTCTGCTTCCAGCCCGAGACCAGGTCGAGCCCGCCCTCGAGCGCCTCGATCAGCTTCGGCAGCTCGGCCGGGTCGTCCTGCAGGTCCGCGTCCAGCGTCAGGACCCACTCGCCGCGGGCCAGCCGGAAGCCGGTCGCCAGCGCGGCGGCCTTGCCGTAGTTGCCGCGGAACGAGACGCCGCGCACCCGCGGGTCGGCCGCGGCGAGCCGCTCGATGACCTGGTCCGTGCCGTCGCGCGAGCCGTCGTCGATGTAGATCACTTCCCAGGGCCGGCCCAGGCCGTCGAGGACCGCGACCAGCTCCCGCTGCAGCTCGGGCAGGCTCTCGGCCTCGTTCCAGGCCGGGACCACCGCCGTGATGAGCAGCCCGCCCGCGTCCCGGGCGCCGCCGCCCACGGACACCGGTCCCAGCTGGCTCATCACCTGCCCTCCCCGTAGAGCCTGCGTGCCCACTCGGCCTCGGCCGCGAGCCCCTGCTCGATGCCGATCGAGGGGACCATCCCCAGCGCGGCTCGCAGCCGGGTCGAGTCCGCGCGCGTGCGCAGCGGATCGCCCGGAGGCGTGGGCTCGTGGCGCACCTTCGCCTTCACGCCGAGCAGCCGCTCGAGCAGCGCGACGGCCTCGCGGACCTCGACCTGGGAGCCGCCGCCGACGTTGTAGGTCGCCGGTCCACCGCCGCGCTCCCAGGCGAGGAAGGTGGCCTCCACGGCGTCGGCGACGAAGGTGAAGTCACGGGACTGCGAGCCGTCGCCGTAGATCGCGATGGTCTCGCCGCGCAGCATCGCGCGGCAGAAGCGGTGGAAGGCCATGTCGGGACGCTGGCGTGGGCCGTAGACCGTGAAGTAGCGCAGCGCCACCCCCGGCAGTCCGAAGTTGCGGCCGTAGAGCAGCACCAGGTGCTCACCCGCGAGCTTGGTGACGCCGTAGGGCGAGAACGGCCGCGGCAGGAGGTCCTCGGGCGTCGGATAGCGCTCGGCATCCCCGTAGACCGACGACGACGAGGCGTAGACGAAGCGCTCGAGACGGCTTTCGCGGTAGCGCTCGAGCAGCCGCTGCGTGACCAGCACGTTGTGGTGCGTGTAGGTGGCGAACTCGGCGCCCCACGAGGCGCGCACGCCGGGTTGGGCGGCCAGATGGAAGACGACGTCGACCTCGGGCAACGTGGCCAGGTCGGCCTCGCCCAGATCCAGCTCGAGCAGGCGGAAGCGGCTGTCCGCCAGCGGCCCGATCAGGTTCGCGCGCTTGATCGCCGGGTCGTAGTAGTCGGTGAAGCCATCCACGCCCGTCACCCGCGTTCCGTTCGCGAGCAGGCGCTCGACCAGATGGGATCCGATGAATCCCGCAGCTCCGGTCACCAATGCGTGCGATTCGGTCATGGGCCTCCTCCTCTCAGGGCTGGTCCGACAACATCGGGGGCGGGATGGGTGCGCCCCGCGCCGCCTGGGGCCGCATCATCTGCAGGATGCGCTGCGCCTGTTCCTCCTGCGGGTTCAGCTCCACCAGCCGCTGCAGGTAACCCACCGCCCGCTCGACCTGCCCCGCCTGGCCCAGCGTGTAGTAGGCGCCGTAGTAAGGCTGCGCGTAGGCCGGGTCCAGCCGGATCGCCGTGTCGAACTCGCGCAGCGCCCCGGCCGCGTCGCGCTGGAAGGCCAGCGTGATGCCGTAGTAGTAGTGCACCTCGGGGTTGTCGGACTGCCGCTGAACGAGCCCGCGGAAGAGCGTGGCCGCCCCGGCCGTGTCGCCCTTCTCCATGTAGAAGCCACCCAGCCAGATCAGCACGCTGGTGTAGTCCGGGAACATGCGCTGCACCCGCTCCATCTCCAGGATGGCGCGGTCGAGCTGACCCTGCCGCCGGTAGTGGAACGCGAGCTGCACGTGCGCCGAGGCGTAGTTGCGCGTGAGCGTCGAAGCGTTCTCGTCCTTGAAGACCGTGCGATCCCACGAACCGTCGGGGTTGAACAATCCGCCGTAGCGGAACCGCTGGTACAGGTTGTGCTCGGTCGCCGGCACGTCGATCGCGCCCTGCAGCGAGTCCGGGTTCACCCGGTAGACCAGCCCTTCGAGCGTGAAGTAGGGATCGAGGCCATAGTGCTCGGGCACGGTGACGGCGAAGTACGGCTGCTTGACCCAGCCCCCGGCGCGCCGCGACTGCTCGAGGATGTGTCTCACCATGAACTCGTTCGTGTAGATGATGCGGCCCGAGCTGTCCCGGAACGCCCCGCCGCCGAGCACGCGGATGATGTCGTCGGGCAGGTCCACCGGCACCTTCGGCTCCCGGTCGCGCAGCTGGAAGATGTACCAGTCGGTGTTCAGCAGGCTCAGGTTCACGACCTTGACGTCCTTGCGGAACCCCTCCACCTGCTGGATGTACCAGAGCGGGTAGGTGTCGTTGTCGCCGTTGGTGAACACGAAGGAGTTCGGCGCCAGCGACGCCAGGATGTTCCAGGCGTAGTCCCGCGCCACGGTGTTCCGGCTGTTGTCCGAGCTGAACCAGAGGTTGCGCAACACCACGAACGGCTGGACCGCCAGCAGCACCGCCGCCGTCACCGTCGCCGTCCGCCTCATCGCGCCCGGATCGAACGACTCCCGGATCCAGCCCACCAGCCCCACGACCCCCAGCCCCATCCAGATCGTGTACGTCAGATAGCCGGTCGTGAAGAAGTAGTCGCGGTCCCGCACCTCCTGGTCGCTGAAGTTCAGGAACAGGATCATCCCCACCGTCGCGAACAGGAACAATGTCAGCATGGTCAGGAACGAAGCCCGCTCCCGCCGCGCCTGCCAGAAGCCCCCGAACCCGCCCAGCAGCAGCGGCAGCAGCACCTGCCAGAGCCGCGGCTCGCCCTGGATCGGGATCCCGCCCTCGACCCTCATGGTGCTGACCAGCGGCCACTGCCGCTTCCAGTACCGCCAGAACTCCTTGTCCAGCTGCGAGCGCAGCGTGCCCCGCCGCACGAACATGCTGGTCTGGCCGTACTGCTCACGCTCGAGCAGGCGCTTCAACGCCGGCCAGGCGGACGGCTCGCCCATGTTGATGGCCGGGTGCTGCGCGGCGCGGATGGGCAGGTACAGGTGCGTGGAGTAGCCCGCCATCATCAGGAACAGCGCCAGCGCCAGGATGCGCCCCTCGCGATGCTTCAGCGCCAGACCCACCACCGGCACCACCACCGCCGCCACCGAGACCAGCGCCGCCAGCGGCGTGAAGGCGGCCGGCCCGAAGGCGTAGTAGGCGCCGTAGAGCGCCCCGCCCGTCGCCACCAGCGCCAGCCAGGCCTCGAGCTTGCGCTGCACCACGTAGTACCAGAACACCAGGATCGACAGGACCAGGATGATGCCCGCCATCTTCTCGAGGCCGTAGGTCACGCCCAGCACCGAGGCCATCGGCATGGCGAACAGCACGAACACCCGCCGGTCCACCAGCAGCAGCAGCACCAGCAGCGGCAGCCCCATCATCCCCACGCCCAGCATCAGCCCCACCGACAGCCACATCACGTAGACCGCCACCAGCAGCGGGCCCACCGTCGGCCGTTGCTCGTGCGCCTCCCACCAGCGCAGCGCCAGCCACAGGATCAGCACCTGGGCCATCGCCATCTCCGAGTAGGTCTCCGCTCCGGTGGCGTTGTCCCAGAAGTTGCTCGAGAAGGCCAGCATGAAGGCCGCGGTGACGGCCCCGAGCTGCGGCAGCCACTCCGCGCCCAGCGTGGCCATCAGGCCGGCCGGCGTCGCCAGCGGATCCGGGAAGGCCACGGGCGCGGGCGCCGCGGGCGCGCCCACACCCCGGCGCTGCGCGATGCGGATCAGCCGCAGCGTGGTCAGATAGGTCAGCAGCACCGCCAGCGCCGAGGCCAGCGCCGACATGCCGTTCACGCGCTGGGCGATGTTGCCGAACGGCACCAGCGTCGCGACCCGTCCCAGCAGGACGTAGAAGGGCGTGCCGGGAGGATGCGGGATGCCCAGGGTCTTCGCGACCGCGATGAACTCACCCGAGTCCCAGAACGGGACCGTCGGCGCGAGCGTGCGCAGGTACACGCCCAGGGTCACGAGGAAGACCAGCAGGCCGATCAGGGCTGTCGGCTGGCCCGCTCTGGGGGCAGTCGTCGCGGGCGTGATCGTGTCCGTCAAGAATGCCTCCGTGGCCGTCAGCCTCTGCGCTCACCTCGATGCTGTTCAACGAGTTGGGGAGCGAGCCTACCACCGCGGGCGGCGGCACGAAAGCGCGGTCCCCGGGGCCCGGTTCGCCGGGCCCGGGGGATCCTGCCGCTTCCCGGTCGCCTCAGGGTCGGCTGAGCGGTGGCGCCGGCGCCGACAGGCTCCGGGGCCGCATCATCTGCAGGATGCCCTGCGCCTGCTGCTCCTCCGGGTTCACCTCCACCAGCCGCTGCAGGTAACCCAGCGCCCGCTCGGCCTGTCCCGCCTGGCCCAGCGTGTAGTAGGCGCCGTAGTACGGCCGCGGGTAGGCCGGGTCCAGCCGGATCGCCGTGTCGAACTCGCGCAGCGCCCCGGCCGCGTCGCGCAGGAAGGCCAGCGTGATGCCGTAGTAGTAGTGCACCTCGGGGTTGTCGGGCTGCCGCTGTGCCAGCCCGCGGAACAGCTCGAGGGCCTTCGCCGTGTCGCCCTTGTCCATGTAGAAGCCGCCCAGCGGGATCAACACGTCGGCGTAGTCCGGGAACATGCGCTGCACCCGCTCCATCTCCCGGATCGCGGGGTCGAGCTCGCGGCGCCGGCGGTAATGGTCGGCGAGCTGAAGATGCGCCGAGGCGTAGTTGCGCGAGAGCGTCAGGGCGCTCTCGTCCTTGAAGACCGTGGCATCGAACGAGCCGTCGGGGTTGAACAATCCGCCGTAGCGGAACCGCTGGTACAGGTTGTGCTCGGTCGCCGGCGCGTCGATCGCGCCCTGCAGCGAGTCCGGGTTCACCCGGTAGACCAGCCCCTCGAGCGTGAGGTAGGGGCCGTAGCCCCGGTGGTCCGGCGCCGTCACCGCGAAGTACGGCTGCTTGACCCAGCCCCCGGCGCGGCGCGACTGCTCGATGATGTGTCCCACCATGAAATCGTTCGTGTAGACGATGCGGCCCGAGCTGTCCTCGAACGCCCCGCCCCCGATCGCGCGGATGACCTCGTCGGACAGATCGATCGGCACCTTCGGCTCCCGGTCGCGCAGCTGGAAGATGTACCAGTCGGTCTGGAGCAGGGCGAGACAGACCACGCGAACGTCCTTGCGGAACCCCTCCACCTGCTGGATGTACCAGAGCGGGTAGGTGTCGTTGTCGCCGTTGGTGAACACGAAGGAGTTCGGCGCCAGCGGCGCCAGGATGTTCCAGGCGTAGTCCCGCGCCACGGTGTTCCGGCTGTTGTCCGAGCTGAACCAGAGGTTGCGCAACACCACGAACG
>JANXPZ010000068.1 GCA_025357055.1 Candidatus Eiseniibacteriota bacterium
GCGGTTCGTCGTATCCCCTCGTCGTGCGGCTTCTACCAGGCCCAGCCGCCGGGCCTCCCGAACTCCCATGAGCATGTCGTCCATGGGGGTGACACTCTCACTGCGGAGTTAGGGGGTGACAAAGTCACTGCGGAACGACACGTTCTGACTCCGTCATTGCCGCGGAGCGGCTGTCGGCCTTAGCATCCCGCTTCGATCCTGCGTCCATGGAAGGAGACCGCCATGCAGCGTGGCCCCCGCATGCTTGCTCGATTCGTCCTGCTCGTCGCGACACTCGTTGCGGCGCCGGGCTCAGCCGCACCGGCCGGCCCGCCGATCCGCCTCACGGTCGACGCGACCGAGGCGTCGAGCAGGATCCTGCACGCGCGGCTCGAGATCCCGGTGCGGCCGGGGCCGCTCACGCTGCTCTATCCCGAGTGGATCCCCGGGAATCACATGCCCTCGGGCCCGATCGCGGACCTGACCGGACTGCGCCTGAGCGCCAACGGCCGCCCGCTCGCCTGGGAGCGGGATGCGGTGGACATGTACGCGTTCCACTGCAGGGTGCCGGCGGGGGCGAGCCGCCTGGACGTGACGTTCGACCGCCTGCAGTCGGCGTCGGGGAGTCACTCGACGGGCAGATCCATCACCGCACAGCTGGCGGTGCTCGACTGGAACGAAGTGCTGCTCTATCCGCAGGGCCGGCCGGCGGCCGAGATCGCCTTCGTGGCGAGCCTGCGCCTGCCCGCGGGCTGGACGTACGGGACCGCGCTCGCGGTCGCGCGCGCGGACAGCGGCAAGGTCGAGTTCGCGCCGGTCCCGCTCACGACACTGGTGGACTCGCCGGTGCAGGCCGGCGCGCACCGGCGCCGCATCGCCCTCGGGCCGGCGACCGGGCCGCCGGTGACCGTGCAGCTCGCGTGCGACAGCGAGGAGGGGCTCGAGGCGGGCCCGGAGCAGATCGCGCAGTGGAAGCAGCTGGTGGCCGAGGCGGTGGCGCTCTTCGGCGCGACGCACTACCGGCGCTACGACTTCCTCTACACGCTGAGCGACGAGGTGGACCACTACGGGCTCGAGCACCACGAGTCGAGCGACGACCGGGTGCAGGAGCGCGCCCTGGTGGACGACGAGCTGCGCGGCGCTCACACGGGACTGCTGCCGCACGAGTACGTGCACTCGTGGAACGGCAAGTACCGCCGCCCTGCGGGCCTCGTCACGCCCGACTTCCAGGCGCCGTCCAGGACGGAGCTGCTCTGGGTCTACGAGGGCCTCACGAGCTACCTCGGCTGGGTGCTGGCGGCGCGCAGCGCGCTGGCGAGCCCCGAGTGGCAGCGACAGGAACTGGCCTGCGAGGCGGCGTGGCTCGACCGGAGCCCGGGCCGCTCCTGGCGGCCGCTCAAGGACACGGCCATCGCCACGCCCATCCTCTTCGGAGGGCCGGGCACCTGGTCTTCGCGGCGGCGCGGGGCGGACTACTACGAGGAGGGGGTCCTGATCTGGCTCGAGGCGGACGTCCTGATCCGCCAGCGCACGGCCGGCAGGCGCTCCCTGGACGACTTCTGCCGGTCCTTCTTCGGCGGCAGGAGCGGACCGCCCGAGGTGGTCCCGTACGACCTGGACGACCTCGTGAAGGCCCTGGGGCAGATCGCCCCCTGCGACTGGCGGGGGTTCTTCGAGGCCCGGCTGAACTCTACCTCGCAACGGGCGCCGCTCGGCGGCATCGAAGGGAGCGGCTGGCGGCTGGCCTGGAGCGACAGCCTGAGCGCCTACGAGCGGGCGGGCGAGAAGGTCTGGGAGCGTACGGACCTGCGACTTTCGCTGGGCCTGGAACTCGACAAGGACGGTGTCATCACCGACGTCGTGCCGGGCAGCGTGGCGGCGCAGGCGGGGCTCGCGCCGGGGATGAAGCCGGTCGCCGTCAACGCGCGCCGCTTCAGCGTCGAGCGGTTGCGTGAGGCGCTGCGCGCGGGGAAGAACGGGTCCGAGCCGCTCGAGTTGCTGGCGGAGGACGGCGACTTCATCCGCGAGTTCCGGCTCGACTGGCACGGAGGCGAGCTTCACCCGGTGCTGGTGCGCGACGCCGCGAAGCCGGACCTGCTGTCGGAGATCCTCAAGCCGCTCACGCCGCGCATCGCGCCGGAGGCGGTGGACGGAGCGGGCGGGCGGGGAGTCGATGTAGACTGAGCACGATGCCCGGGGTGGCACGCCCGGGCGCATTCGTCTGAACCGGCCGGGAGGAAGGACGCGCATGGCTCGCATCTACGACAGCATCATCGACACGATCGGCAGGACGCCGCTGGTCCGGCTGCAGCGGCTCCAGCAGGGGCTTCAGGCCGAGCTGGTGCTCAAGCTCGAGTCCTTCAACCCGATGTCGTCGGTCAAGGACCGCATCGGTCACTCGATGATCAAGGACGCCCTCGAGCGCGGCGCGATCAAGCCCGGGGTCACCACCGTGATCGAGCCCACCTCGGGCAACACGGGGATCGCGCTGGCCTTCATCTGCGCGGCCCAGGGCATCCGGCTGGTCCTCACCATGCCCGAGACCATGTCCATCGAGCGGCGCAAGATCCTGCAGGCTCTGGGTGCGCGCCTGGTGCTGACCGAGGGCGCGAAAGGGATGAAGGGCGCGATCGCGCGCGCCGATGAGCTGCAGAAGGAGATCCCCGGTTCGATGGTCATCGGTCAGTTCGACAATCCCGCGAACCCGAAGGTCCACCGCGAGACGACCGCGGTCGAGATCTGGGACGACACCGACGGGCGGGTGGACGTGGTCGTGGCGGGGGTGGGGACCGGCGGCACCATCACGGGGGTCGCCGAGGCCCTCAAGGCGAGGAAGCCCTCGTTCCGCGCCGTGGCGGTGGAGCCCTCGGACTCCGCCGTGCTCTCGGGCGGCGCGCCGGGCCCGCACAAGATCCAGGGGATCGGCGCAGGCTTCATCCCGAAGGTGCTGCGCACGGACCTGATCGATGAGATCGTCCAGGTCACGAACGACGACGCGTTCACGACCGCACGGCAGCTCTGCCGCGTGGAGGGGATCATGGTCGGGATCTCGTCGGGCGCGATCACGTGGGCCGCCATGCAGGTAGCGAAGCGGCCGGAGCTGGCCGGGAAGCTGATCGTGGCCGTGCTCCCGAGCCACGGCGAGCGCTACCTTTCGACGCCGTTGTTCGACTTCCCCGAGGACGCAGGAGACGCCGGCCGCTAGCCGGAATGAGGCCCATGCTCAGACTGGTCGAGGACATCCGGACGGTGCGGGAGAAGGACCCCGCGGCCCGCGGCGCACTCGAGATCCTGCTCTGCTATCCGGGGCTGCACGCCCTCTGGTGGCACCGGATCGCGCATCCGCTGTGGCGCTGGCGGGTCCCGCTGCTGCCCCGCCTGCTCTCGCACCTCGCGCGCTTCTTCACCGGTGTGGAGATCCACCCCGGCGCCACGATCGGCCGGCGCGTGTTCATCGACCATGGCATGGGCGTGGTGATCGGCGAGACCGCCGAGATCCGGGACGACTGCCTGATCTACCAGGGCGTCACCCTGGGCGGCACGAGCGTGAGCCGCGGCAAGCGGCACCCGACGCTCGAGGAGCACGTCGTGATCGGCTCGGGCGCGAAGGTGCTCGGCAACATCGTCATCGGGCACCACTCGCGCGTCGGCTCCGGCTCGGTGGTGGTGAAGTCGGCGCCGCCGCGCTCGACCATCGTCGGCATCCCGGGCCGGGTGCTCGAGGAGCAGGCGGGGGAGGGGAATCGGCCGGGCCACGAGCTCGAGCACAACCGCATCCCCGACCCCATGGCCCGCGCCATCACCGCGCTGCACGAGCAGGTCCAGGAACTGGCGCGCGAGATGTCGGACCTGCGCCAGCAGCCGGTCTTCGTCGCGGTGCCGCGCGGATTGACGGCGGAGCAGGTCGAGCAGGCGTTCCGCTCGATGAGCGAGAGCGCGGAGGAGAGCGGCGACGGCGGAGCGAAGGCCGATCCCGGCGCCGGCATCTGAGGATCCGGGCCGGTCACCGGCCGGTGGCTGCGGCCCCCCCTGTCGTGCGCGGTTCGCTGGGCCGCCGCCGCGGGCTTGTCCGGCCGGCTGAAGGCAAAGGGCCCCGGCCGTTCGACCGGGGCCCCGTGCTGCGCGGGCTTTCGCCCGCCGTCCTCCGCCTACTTCAGTCCTTCCTGCACCTTGTACCTGGGCCTCACGGGCCTCTTCGGCGGGTTCTTCTGCAACTGCTCCAGCGACCACTGGATGGCGCGCTCGAGCTGTGCGTCGTGGCCCGAGACCCCGTCGCTGGGCGTGTTCTCGACCTCGATGTCGGGCTCCACGCCCTGGTTCTCGACCACCCACTTGCCGCCTCCGGCCGGATCCCACATGCCGAAATCGGGCATGGTGATCGATCCGCCGTCCACGAACGGCAGGTTGTGGCCGTAGCCCACCAGCCCGCCCCACGTGCGCATGCCGATCAGCGGACCGATGCCGAGCTGGCGGAAGTAGTAGGGGAACGCGTCACCGCCCGAGCCCGCATACTGGTTGATCAGGATGCACTTCGGCCCGTCGATCGCGGCGGCCGGAGTGCGTTGATCGGCGCCGTCGCGCTGCGACCAGTAGACCATCGTGCTGCGGCGCAGCCGGTCGACGAAGAAGTCGGGGACGAGTCCGCCGCCGTTGTAGCGCTCGTCCACGATGATGCCCTGCCGGTCCGTCTGCGGGTAGTACTGCTTGGTGAACTCCTGGATGCCCTGCGTGGAGGTGTTGGGCACGTGGATGTACGCGATGCGTCCATCCGTGGCCTTCGCCACCTTCTCGCGGTTGGCGTCCACCCAGGCGGTGTAGCGCAGCGAAGCCTCGCTGGCGACCGGCTTCACCGTGTAGGTGCGTGGCTTCGGGTCGCCGGGTGAGCCCCCGACGGTGATGCGGGTCTGCCGGCCCGTCGTCCCCGTGAACGCCTCGTACAGGTTGCCGGGCGAGCGGATCGGCTGGTCATTCACCGCCAGCAGGTAATCGCCCTCCTTCACGGCGATGCCGGGCATGCCGAGCGGTGCCTCGACGCTCGAGTTCCAGTCCCGCGCGCGGTAGAGGGTCTTGAAACGGTACCGGCCGCTGGCCGCGTCCAGCTCGTAGTCGGCGCCCAGCAGGCCGATGTCCGCACGTGGCACCTGGGGGACGTCTCCGCCACCCACGTAGGTGTGCGAGGTCGCCAGCTCGCCCTGCATCTCACCGAGGATGTAGTTGAGGTCCGCGCGGTGCGCGACGTGGGGCACCAGGCTGCGGTAGCGCTCCCCGACGGCCTTCCAGTCGAGCCCGCCCATGTTCGGGTCGTAGTAGAAGTCGCGCTCGAGCCGCCAGGCCTCGTTGAAGATCTGCAGCCATTCCTGGCGGGGATCCACGGTGGTCATGAGCTGCCCCGTGGCGAGCTTGCCGTCGCCGACCTTCTTCCCCTCGGCGGCTTCCACGATGCCGTAGACGTCCTTGGCCTGGTACATCACCTTCGCGCCGTCATTGGATACGGCCACGGTGGCGTCGACGCCCGTGAGGATGCTCTTGACTTCGCGCTTCTCGAGATCGAAGAGCCGGATGGATCCGCCGCCCGCACCCTCCTCCTCGGGGTCCGGCGGATCGAAGGCCACGAAGATCAGCTTGCCCTTGCAGGCAGCCAGTGCGCCGTAGCGCCCCGCCGGGACCGGCAGCGCCGCCACGCGCGACGAGATGCCCGCGAGGTCGATCCGGACCGGTGTGGGCTCGGCGCTCTTGCCGCCGGCGCCCTTCTCGTCCTTGCTCTTCTTCGCCGCGTCCTTGCCGGCGGCGGCGTCCTTGTCCTTGCCGCTCTCGTCCGTCTTCGCCTCGGCCGATTCCTCGTCGCTCTGTGGCGGCACCGGGGTCAGCAGGCTGTCCTGCAGCGTCAGGGCGTAGATCTTGTCCGTGGCGCTGAACTGGAAGTCGAACTCGAAGACCCCGAACTGGGGGTTGAGCGTGCGGCGTGAGACGAAGTAGAGGTACTTGCCCTCGGGATCGAAGGCCGGAGAGACGTCATCGGTCATGCCGGTCGAGACCACGACCGGTCTGCCCTCGCCGAGGGAGCACAGGACGAGCTGGTTGAAGTTGGCCGCGTTGGTCCTGCTGTAGGCCAGCCACTTCGAATCGGGCGACCAGGTGTAGTCGTGGATCTCGCCGTACTCGGCCTTGTCCACCTTCGTGAGCCGGCCGGTCGCGACGTCACACCACCACACCGTGAGGGTCTTGTCGGAGAACACCAGCTTCTTCGAGTCGGGCGACCAGCGAGGGGCGAAGCGGAACGTGCTGCCGCCGCTGGTGACCTGGCGCGGTGCCGTCCTGCCATCGCTGCCCGTCACCCAGATCTCGTATTCGCCGGTCTGGTCCGAGAGGTAGGCGATCCACTTCCCGTCCGGGGACCAGGCGGGGCTGCGCTCCCGCGCGCCCGACGTCCGGGTCAGCTCCCGCACGTCGCCCTTCTCGGCGGGAACGGTGAACAGGTGGCCGCGCGCCGCGAACACCGCGCGCTTGGCCGACGGGGACAGATCGAAGTCGGTGATCCACGGCGACACGGTGCGGTACCCGGCGCGCGTCGCCGGTTTGTCGTCGGGCACCATCACCTGGATCTTCCTCGATGACTCGCCCGGCAGGTCCATGACCCAGAGGTAGCCGCCGTTCTCGAACACGATGGCATCGGAGCCGATGCTGGGCCACTTCACGTCGAAGTCGTCGAAGCGGGTGACCTGGCGGTGCGTCCTCTGGTCGAGGTCGTAGGCCCAGAGGTTGACGGTGCGGCCGCCGCGGTCCGACGCGTAGTAGATGGTGCGTCCGTGCCACATCGGCCATTCGTTCGGGCCGGCCCAGTCGCTGATCTTCTCCGAGGTGTTCCGGGCGAAGTCGTACAACCAGATCTGGGGCGCGTCGCCGCCGCGGTAGCGCTTCCAGGTGCGGGAGTCGTAGGACGGCGAGACGAAGACGATCTGCTTCCCGTCGGCGGAGAAGCTCGCGTAGCCGCCGGTGGGGAGGGGCAGCATCTCCTCGAAGCCGCCCTGGGCCGGCACCCGGAAGAACCGGTCGAAACGCAGGATGGACGAGGCGCGCGACGAACGCAGCAGGATGGACCTGCCGTCCGGGTACCACTCGGCCACCTGGTCCGGGCTCGGATGCCAGGTGAGGCGGGTCGGCTCGCCGCCCTCCGCGGGGATCGTGAAGGCGTCCAGGTTCCCGTCGTACTCGGCGGTGAAGGCGATGGTCCTGCCGTCGGGCGAGAACTTCGGGAAGCGCTCGTTGCCCTCGTGCGAGGTGAGGCGCTGGGCGACGCCGCCCGCGCGGGCGACACCCCAGAGGTCGCCGGCGTAGACGAACACGATCTTGTCACCCTGGATGTCGGGCTGACGCAGCAGGCGGCACTCCTCGAGCGCGGCGGCCGGCGTGGCGGAGCGCAGCAGCGCGGACAGCGCGACGCCCAGGACCACGGGCACCAGACGGGACCTCATGATGGCGAACCCTCCTCTGGGGAAGTGATGGGGTGGATGGGGCCGCGCCATTATTGGGGACGAGTGGGCGGGCGACAACCTGCCCCGGACGAACGCGGCTGGCGACCCGGCCAGCGGCGTGAGTCCCCCGCCCTGGCGATCGCCACGCCGGGGCGCAGGGCGGGGGTGAGCCCCGCCCGCATCGGTCGCGGCTCCTCAAGCCCGGCCGGTCTCCTGCCGATAACACGCTAGGCCATCTTCACTTCGGGCCATCCCCCGGGAGCGGGTCCGTCCATGAGCCTCAGTGCCCGACCGAAGCACGACACCGAAGAGACCGTTCTCTCGCCGGAGCAGGAAGCCACGGCGCGTGCGGCCGGCGTGTGGGTGAATCATCTGGCCCGCACGCTCAAGACCTGCCGGCTCTACGACGCGAACAACCCCACCGTCATCCGGTTCCGCGAGGAGCTGGCGCAGGCGCTCACGCGTCTCCTCGACGAACACGGGATCCTGTCGCTCCACTTCACCTCCGACGACGTGCTCTGCGAGGAACAGTCGCTCTACCTGGCACGCTCGCGCGACGACAACCTCGCGCTGCCCTTCTACCGCGACGGCATCTACGCCGTCCACTTCTCGCCGGGCATCCTGCCGGCCGAGATCGAGACGTTCCTCGACGCGGTGCTGCAGGTGAGCGGCCAGAACGCGGGCGAGGACGACCTCGTGACGCTGCTGTGGGAGTCGCATCTTCAGCATCTCGACCTGGACTACGTACCCGCGGAGGCCGACATGGGCGGCGGCGCGGCCGAAACGGGAGACGCCGTTCCCTGGCCGACGTCCTGCGAGCCGTCGGCGGACGGGACCGGCATCGATCCGGGCGCGATGGTCCCGGGCGCCGAGGGGCGCTCCGACGACTGGCTGCTCGGCGACCTCGCGGTCGAGGTCGAAGCGGGTTTCGAGGAGCTCGAATCCCTGGCGCCCGCCGAGACTCTGCGCTTCCTCGAAGAGTACCGGGCCGAGCACGAGGTGCCGCTCGCGACCGCCACCATCGCGATCTCGAGCGCGTTCCTGCACGCGGGCATCGTGGCCGCCGACAAGGCCGAGCTGGCGCGCTTCCTGCCGCGGGTGCTGCGCCAGACCATCACCGCGGGCGCGTGGACCGAGGCGCGCCATTGCCTGGCGCTGCTGCGCCGGTGCGGGCGCCGCTCGGAGTGGTCGATCGAGGGCTTCTCCCAGGAGTTGTTCCAGCCCATCTCGGTGGCGGGCGTGGTCGAGAAGCTGGACCTGCAGGACGTCCCCGAGCTGGCCGAGTTCATCGCGCTCGCGGGGGATCTGGGCACGCTGGCGGTGGATTGGCTCAACCTGACGCTGGCGGAGAGTCAGCAACGGCGCACGCGGCGCGTACTGGCCGAGGCGATCGCCGAGTTGTGCCGCGACGATCCCGAACGGCTCGCGCCGTGGCTGGCGGACCCGCGCTGGTACGTGGTGCGCAACATCGTGCACATCCTCGGCTGGATCGGTGGCGACCGGACGTTCGACCTGCTCGAGACCGCGATGCGGCACCCGGAGCCGCGCGTGCGGCAGGAGGTCATCGCGGCGCTGGGCCAGGCCGACTCCGAGCGGGCGCGCCCGCTGCTGCTCGATGCGCTCGACGGAGCCGACGCGCGCACCTTCTGCTCGGTCCTGCATCAGCTCTCGGTGGCGCGCGACGAGCGCACTGCGGGCGTCCTGGTGCGGCACCTGCTGGATCCGGCCTTCGAGCAGCGCCCGCTCGACGTGCGGCGGGCGATCTACTCCGCCCTCGCGGCCACCGGCGGTGACGCGATCATCCCGGACCTCGAGCAGGAACTGCACAAGGGCAACTGGTTCTCGCGCTACCAGGAGGCCCACCGCCAGGCGGTGGCGCGCTGCATCGCCCGCATCGGCACGCCGCACGCGCGCGCCGTGCTGGAGCGCGGGGCGCACTCGAAGCGGGCGCCGGTGCGCAAGGCCTGCGCGGACGCGCTCGCGGGGGCGGACGACCATGAGTGAGAGCCTGCCGCGCAGCGGGGCGCCGCAGTCCGGCGACGCCGACAGCGGGCGCCTGCTCGCGATGGGGTCGGAGCTGCTCGTGCGCTTCTCGGCGTTGCTGCGCACCGCTCGCACGCACGACGTCTCGAACCAGGCGTTCCGGCGCCAGCTCCAGGACTTCATGGGCGTGCTCCTCCAGGTGATGGAGGAGGAGGACGAAGTCGCGCTGGCCGCGGTGGCCGAGAACTTCTACCTGAACGGCGTGCGGCTCAAGGCCAGCGCGTCGCTCCTCACCGTCTATCACTCGCTCATCGAGGAGTTCGACCGCCGCTCGCTGGGTGGCGTGCGGTTCCTGCAGGGCGTGTCACCGGCCGAGATGGAGCGTTTCCTCCAGCTGTTCATGGCGGCCGAGGACGCGACGCTGGCCGAGCGGCTGCCCGAGGCGGTGGCCGAGGCGAGCATCGAGCACATCCTGCCGGTCCCCGCGTCCGACCTGGACAAGGGCGACCTCACCCAGGCGCTCGACGAGGAACGGGATCCGGTCGGCGAGCGCGGGCGCGCGAAGAAGGTGTTCTGGCGCGCGGTGCTCGGCACCCGGCGCATCGTGGTGCGCGCGGCGCAGACCGGGCGGCCCGATCTGCGGCAGGCCAAGCGGCTGGTGCAGCCGGTCGTGGACAGCATCATGAGGAACGAGTACTCGATCGTGGGCCTCACCGCGCTGAAGGAGCACGACGAGTACACCTACGCCCACTGCGTCAACGTGAGCGTGCTCTCGGTGAGCATGGGGCAGGCCCTCGGGCTGCCGCGCCAGGCGCTCGCCGACCTGGGCGTGACCGCCCTGCTGCACGACATCGGCAAGGTCGCGGTGCCCGGCGACGTGCTGCGCAAGCCCGCGGGGCTCACGCCCGAGGAGTGGGGCTTCATCCAGCGCCATCCGCTCGAGGGCGTGAAGATGATGTTCCGCATGCCGGGGCTCTCGAGCCTGACGCTGGACGCCATGCGCGTCTGCCTCGAGCACCACATGAATTTCGACATCACCGGCTACCCCGAGATCGAGCACGAGTGGGCGCAGGCCACCATGACGCGCATCGTCGCGCTCGCGGACTGCTTCGACGCCATGACCGCGCACCGCTCCTACCATCAGCGGGCGCGCACGCCCTTCGAGGGGCTGCAGTACCTGCTCGGGCCCACGCGCGTGCAGTTCGATCCCGCGGTGCTGTGGTCGCTGATCCGGACCGTGGGCCTCTACCCGGCGGGCTCCATGCTGCTCACGCAGTCGAACCACGTCGTGCTGGCCGTGAGCCCGAACCCCGCCGACCTCAGGCGGCCCTACTGCCGCGTGCTGGTCCGTCCGGACGGCACCGCGCTCCCCGAGGATGTCGAAGAGACCTGGGACCCGATGCCGCAGAGCGATGGCGTGGTGCGGGTGCTGCGTCCCGAGGAGAGCACGATCGACGCACAGGAGCGGCTCGCGGCGTAGCGCGGCGGCCCGGGAGGCTGCCGGGTCCCGGCGCGCCGTCCCTGGCCCGTTCGTTCCATGGATCGTCCGGGCCAGGAACCGCGAACGGACGGCCGTCGCTGGACGACCGTCCGTCGCTGTGGATCCGCCGCGCGGCTCTGGACGCTCCCCAGCTCCAACCGCACTCGCCCGGACCCACTCGCTCGATGCGGACCGCTCCCGGCCGCGCTGCTTCGCTGCGCGCCGCTCACGGCCCGCTCACTTCATTCGGTCCACTCCTCGTAGGGCGGGTGCTCGTTCCGGCTGCACCAGCGACCGTCGCGCCAGTCCATGGTGTCCACACAGCGTCCGCCGCGCGCCTCGATGACTTCGACCGAGCGCGGATGCCGGTGGTAGCCCAGGTGCTGGTCGTACGCCTCGATCGTGACGAAGTCCCGCTGGCAGTACGGGTCGTAGTACTCGTAGGCCGGCGGCGGGGGTGGCGGGGGCGAGGTGCTTGACAGGATGCTGCCCACCACCAACCCGCCGAGGAAGCCGACGATCGCCCCCGCATCCGAGTGGCGCTCGAAGTGCGGTCCGCGATGCACCATGCGCACCACGCCCGGGGCGTCCGCCGGCCCGCGCTTCGTGCGTCCGTGGCCGCGGTCCGCCAGGGCGGCGGGGGCGAGCGATGCGCTCGCGAGTGCGACGAGCAGCAAGGTCGAAAGTGCGCGGTTTCGGATCGAGTTCCGGTTCATGACCACCTCCGCTGGGATCTCTGACGGGATCTTCGCCGGAGAGCAAATGCAGATGGCGTGCCACGCGCGCGGTGAGGGGCACGCCGGCTGCCGTGCAAGGGGTTGCGGCCCGGGCCAGGTGTGCGGGGGGCCGGCGCGCCCGGGTGCGCTGTGGCGGGCGCGCCACAGCGGGCGCACGGCGGGCGCGCACGGAGCGGAGTCAGGCGGCGCGCGTCGTGCCGCGGGTCAGGGTTCTGTCATCCACTCCAGGCGCGCCCCCGGCTCGGGCGTGATCCGGTCGAGGTTCCACGCCCAGGCCCGCACGTCCCCCCCGAGCGGCTCGAGCCACAGCACACCGGCTTCGGGGTGAGCGCCGGCGTACGCCCCGGCCTCGTCGCGACCCTGCACCAGGAGCGCCTCGGCGAGCGCGCGGGCGCGCAGGGCCGAGCGCGTCACCACGGTGACCGAAGCCTCGCCCGCCGGGAGCTGGCCGGTGCGCGGGTCGAGGACGCGCGCGGTCCCCTCGCGGCCGGATCGCGCGGTCGCGCCCGCGCCGTTCGAGACCATGAGCGTCATCACCGTCCGCCCGTCGCCGGCCGGGCCCGGGATCGCGACCGACCAGGCGTCATAGGTCGTGAAGGCGAGCACGTCGCCGCCGAACTCGAGCCGAGCCCGCGCGATGCCGCGCTCGCGCAGCAGGGCGGCCGCGCGCTCGAGGACGACGCCGCGCGCGACCGCGCCCAGCGCCACCTCCATGCCGGGCTTGACGAAGCGCGCGGTGCGGTTGCCGGGATCGAGCGTGAGCATGCGCCAGCCCGTGAGCCGGCGCGCCGCCGCCAGGTCGCCCGCGTCGGGCGCGCGCGCGCCGCTGCGCCGATCCCACGCGCGCAGCAGGGGACCGCTCGTCGGGTCGTACGCGCCGTCGGTCTCGGCGGCCAGTGCGGTGGCGACCTCGAGCGCGTCGTAAAGGTCCGCGGAACCGGGGAAGTGCTGCTCGGCGGCGGTGCGGTTCAGGCGCGACAGTTCGCTCGCGTCCTCCCCGGGCGCGAAGACGCCGGCGAGCCGCTCCGCCTCCGCGAAGGCCAGGTCGAGCGCGGCCGAGGCCCGGACCGTGTCCGTGACGTTGCCGCGGCTCGCGGCGATGATGCTCAGCACGTCGTCCATGACCGGCAGGGAGCGCTCGACGCACGGCCCCGTGACGACGGCAGCACGCGCCCCCCCGCCGGGTTTCCCGGCCGCGGAAGCCAGGGAGTGGGCGGCCAGCAACGCGATCAGCAGCAGGGCGAGACGCGCGATCATGGGCGGGACACGGGAGA
>JANXPZ010000223.1 GCA_025357055.1 Candidatus Eiseniibacteriota bacterium
TCTGCGAGAAGCGTGGCGCGCCCCGCACGGGGCGTCGCGCCCGCGCGCCCGAGCCGCCGCGCGTCATGCTGGCGGGCCACCTGGACGAGGTCGGCTTCATGGTGAAGTCGATCACCAAGGAGGGCTTCGTCAAGTTCCTGCCGCTCGGCGGCTGGTGGGGCCACGTGGTGCTGGCGCAGCGTCTCATCATCAAGACCCGCAAGGGTGACGTGGCCGGCGTGGTGGGATCGAGGCCCCCGCACGAGATCCGCGAGGAGGACCGCCGCAAAGTCCTCGAGATCAAGGACCTCTACATCGACGTCGGCGCCTCGTCCGGCTGGGACGTGCGCAAGCAGCTCGACATCCGCCCGGGCGACGCGATCGTGCCGGATTCCCCGTTCACGGTCATGGCGAACCCCGACCTGCTGCTGGCCAAGGCGTGGGACAACCGCATCGGCTGCGCCATCGCGGCCGAGGTCGTGCGGCGGCTGCGGGGCGTGCCGCACCCGAACACGCTCTACGCGGTGGGCACGGTGCAGGAGGAGGTCGGCATGCGGGGCGCCCAGACCTCGGCCTTCAAGATCCAGCCCGACGTGGGGCTGGCGCTGGACGTGGGCATCGCGCACGACACGCCGGGCGCCGATGGCGACGAGAAGCTGGGTGGCGGTCCGCTGATCGTGGTCTACGACGCCAGCGCGATCCCCAGCCGCGGGTTGCTTGACCTGGTGGTCGACACGGCGAAGAAGCTGCGGATCCCGCTGCAGTTCGAAGCGGTGGAGCGTGGCGGCACGGACGCCGGCCGCATCCACCTGAACGGCCAGGGCGTGCCCACGCTCTCGATGGGGGTCCCGGCCCGCTACATCCACAGCCACGTCAGCATCATCAGCCGGAAGGACTTCGAGCTGGCCGTGAAGCTGCTGGTGGCGCTGGTGAAGCGCCTCGACCGCAAGACGGTCGACGGCCTGGTCTGACCTGGCGGGCTGCGGGCGCCGGCCTCCGGCGCCCGGGCTGCCGTGCTCGCGAGTGACCCCATGATCCTGCCTGCGTACCTGCTGATCCTGAAGCTGATTCCCGAATCGGAGAAGCTCGCCGAGATGGGGATCCGCCTGGCGCTGACCGTGGGCGGCGCGTTCCTGCTCATGCAGGTCGCCTGGCTGCTGGTGGGCCGCGTGCAGCACTGGATGGTCCGCGCCGGCCACGACCGGCCGGGCAGCGGTCAGCGTGCGCAGACGGTCGGCCAGACCCTGCGCAGCCTGGCGACCGCCGTCATCTGGGCCGGGGCGTTCATCCACGTCCTGGCCATCTTCGGCTGGGACGTGAAGCCGCTGCTGGCGGGGGCCGGCATCCTCGGCGTGGCGCTGGGCTTCGGCGCGCAGACGCTGGTGCGTGACCTGATCGCCGGCTACTTCATCCTGGTCGAGAATCAATTCGCGGTGGGTGAACTGGTCGAGGTCGACGGCCAGCCGGCCCTGGTCGAGGAGGTGACCCTGCGCTGCACGCGGCTGCGCAGCTTCAACGGTTTCGTCCACTACGTGCCGAACGGCGAATTCAAGATGGTGACGAACCGCAGCCGCGACTGGAACCGGCTCACCGTGGACGTGCCCGTCGGGGCCAACGAGGACCTCGGTCGGGCTCTGCAGCTCTGCCGCGGGGTCGTGGACGGGCTGAACGCCGAGCCGGCCTGGCGCGAGCGGCTGATCGAACCCGCCGAGCTGTGGGGCGTCGAGTCGCTGGCCGGCGCCGAGGCCCAGTTGCGCATGGTGGTACGGTCCCGGCCCGGAGCCGACGCCTTCCAGGTGGCGCGCGAGCTGCGGCTGAGGAGCCACGAGGCGCTCGTCGCAGGGAACATCCGCACCGGGACGAACCGCGAGATCACCATCACACCGCTGACCGCCGGGCCCGTCCCGGCGGCTGCCACCGCCACCCCCCGGGAGAATCCGTGACGCTGCGCATCTACGACACCCTGACGCGCGAGAAGCGCGAGTTCGTGCCCGTCCACCCCGGCCGCGTGGGCATGTACGTGTGCGGCATGACGGTGCAGGACAAGCCCCACGTCGGGCACATCCGCGCCTCGCTCTCGGGCGACCTGATGCGTCGCTACCTGCTGCACCTCGGCTACGAGGTGACCTACGTCTACAACTTCACCGACGTGGACGACAAGATCATCACCAAGGCCACGAAGGAGGGCGTGGACTACACCTCGGTCAGCGAGCGCAACATCACGGCCTACCTGGAAGGCGCGGCGCTGCACAACATCCTGCCCGCCACCCACTACCCGCGCGCGACCCAGCACATCAGCGAGATGTTCGACCTCATCCGCCGCCTGATCGAGAAGGGCCACGCTTACGCGGCGGGCGGCGACGTCTATTTCGACGTCCGCTCGAAGGCCGACTACGGGAAGCTCTCCCGCCGCAGCCTGGACGAAGTGCGCGCGGGGGAGCGCGAGATGGCCGGCGACAAGGCCAACGTGGGGGAGGAGAAGCGCGACCCGCTCGACTTCGCGCTGTGGAAGGGCGCCAAGCCGGGCGAGCCGGCGTGGGAGAGCCCGTGGGGGCCGGGCCGCCCCGGCTGGCACATCGAGTGCTCGGCCATGAGCATGAAGTACCTGGGCGAGACCTTCGACCTGCACGGCGGCGGACAGGACCTCATCTTCCCGCACCACGAGAACGAGATCGCCCAGAGCGAGGCCGCCACGGGCAAGCCGTTCGCGAACTTCTGGACCGAGAACGGCATGGTGACGACCGGTGGCGACAAGATCTCGAAGAGCACCGGGACCGGCAGCCTGTTCTACGTGGACGAGATCGCCGCCCGCACGGACCCCGAGGTGGTGCGCTACTACCTGCTCTCGACCCACTACCGCAGCCCGCTCGAGTTCAACGAGGAGCGGCTGGCCGAGGCGGCGGTGGCCCACCAGCGGCTGCTGGGCGTGCTTGCGCGGGCGGGGGCGTGGGACGCGCCTCCCGGGACGGCGCGGACCGGGGAGCCGGGCCCGGCGGTGGCCGAGTGCGAGCGGCTCTTCCACGAGGCGATGGAAGACGACTTCAACAGCGCGAAGGCCATCGGGCACCTGTTCGATCTGTCGCGCGAGGTGAACCGGGCGCTGGACGAAGGTTCGCCGGACGGCGTCACAGCGGGCCGGCTCCTGCTCCGCCTGGGTGGCCTGCTCGGGCTGTTCTGGAGGAAGCCGGCCGGGGAGTCCTGGCCCCCCGAGGTCCTGGCGCTGGCCGGGGCGCGGGAGCAGGCCCGCAAGGACCGCGATTGGGCGCAGGCGGATGCCCTGAGGCAGCGGCTCCTGGATGAGTTCGGCGTGGTGCTCGAGGACGTGAAGGGACAGCCGCCCAGGCTCAAGCGGCGCTAACCGGGGCTCCGCCGACCCGCTGCCGCGAACGCGGCCAGTCCGTGGTCGCCCGTGAGTCCCTGGACGATGGCCCCTGGGGGAACCCCTCCCCGGGGGCCTTGTCGTGACGGCGGCCGGCCAGGCAACGGAGACGGCCCCGCATCGCGTGCCAACAATCCCTTGCCCCCCCCGGAGCCGGGGGACTACAATCCCTACCGTACCGGGCTGCCCGCAAACGGCGTCTGCGGAGATGGGGGATGACCCTGTATCCAGACCTCACTCCACGACGGCGACCCCTCTTGCGGGAGAAGTGAAGGCAGGCCGGGCGATTTGGTTGTTCGCTTCATGACGCAGGAAGGGATCGCATGCTTCGATTCAGAGTGAATCGCTCGTGGGCGTTCGTCCTGGCGCTGTGTCTCTTCACCACCTGTTTCTTCCTCCTTGCCGCACAGCAGCCGGCGGTTGCGACCGCCTCCTCCGGCAGCTTTGACGCGCCGACGGACGAACAGCCACCCCCTCAGTCGCTCGGAGACCCGGATGTGCCGATGGGTCCCGGGGACGGCAAGGTCGGCAAGTTCGGCGCGGTTCGCGGTGGGTCGAACCAGGTGATGTCGAAGGACCGGGCTCGTCTCGTGGATAACGGGGCGGTTCCGACCAGCGTGATGGACCGGATTCAACTGTTCCTGCTGGGCCTCAGGAGCCTCTACCTGCGTTTCTGACACCCAGTCGGCAAGGGCCTGCATTGACCGGAGTACCGGCGTGCCGATCGATGACCGGAATCGGATTGCCGAGTTGGAAGAAAAGCTTGCGCTGACCTGCGAATCGGGACCGCCCACCGGGGGCCCCCCGCAGGCCGCGCTGGCCGAGCTCGAGATGCTGGCTGACCTGTACATGCAGGCGGACAGCTACGTCCCCGCGTTGGAGACGATCGAGCGCCTGCTCGCGCTGCCCGCTGCCCAGACGCTCTCGCCCACCCGCAGGGTGGCGCTCGAGAGCCGGGCCGTGGCGTGCAGGCTGGCCCAGGGCGACGCGCTCGGAGCGCTGGCCCACTGCCGGGAATTGCTGGCGACCGAGGAGCGCATCGACTCCGTTCCGGTCCGGGCCGGGGTCCACCTGCAGTGCGCCGAGGCGCTCTTCCGGCTGGGCCGTTTCGAGGATGCCAACGTGCATTCCTCGACGGCGCTCACGCTCGCGGACACCGCGGGCGATCACGACCTCGCCGCGCGGGCACTTCACCATCTGGGCCGGGTCGCCTACCGCCAGGGTGACCTGCACGAGGCTCGGGACTTCTACGAGCAGGCGCTCGGGCTCTACCGGCGTCTCGGTGACGAATGGCGCGCCGCCCGGGCCCGCAGCGACCTGGGGCTCATCCTCAAGAACCTGTGCGAGTGGGACGCCGCGGTGGCCTGCCTGCGCTCTGCGCTCGACGCATTCCGGCGTCTGGGCCGGTTCCCATCGACGGCCGACGCGCTCCTCAATCTGGGCATCGTCTACCAGAAGAGCGGGGAGTGGGAGCGGGCCGAGGAGTGCTACGTCCAGGCCGAGCAGGTCTACGAACAGCTGGCGAACCCGCTGCGCCTGGCGGCGGTCCGGATCGCGCGTGGCAACATCGCCCGGCTGCAGCGCCGCTTCGCCGATGCCGAGGCGCTCTTCGGAGACGCCCTGCGGCGCGCACAGCGGCAGGGCGCGCCCCGCGAAGAGGTCCTGGCGATCGAGTTCCTGGGTGAGCTGGACGCCGACCGCGACCGGCACGCCGAGGCCCTGGCGCGCTACGACCAGGCGAGCCTGCTGGCCACCGTCCTGGCCCCCGAGGGCGACCTGGTGGTCGAGTTGGAGAGGCGCCGGGCCGATGCGCTGACCCGGCTGGGCCGGCTGGACGAGGCGCAGCGAGCCTGCGAGCGGGCCCTCCGGCTGGCGGAGCGCACCGAAGACCGGCTCGAGCTGGCGCTGGCGCACCGCGCCGAGGCAGCCATCGCCTTTGCACAGGGCAGGCGCGAGGACGCCGTGCGCGGCTGGACGGACGCGGTGGGCATGCTGGCCGGGCTGCGCGAGCGCTACGAGCTGGCCCGCACGCTGTTCGAACTGGGCCGGGCCGTCGGTGACCCTCGCGAAGGCCGGCGGCATCTCTACCGCGCGGGCGCGCTCTTCGCCGAGCTCTCGGCGCACGAATGGCTCGAGCGGACCGATCAGGAGTTGCAGCGCCTGCTGGGCGCGGCCGGGGCCGCGGAGTCCGCTGCGCGGGTGACCCCGCCGGGCCGCAAGCACCGGGCCCCCACGCTGGTCGCCTACTCCCATGCCATGCAGCGGGTCGAGGCCCTGGCGCGGCGCGCGGCAGGCACCGATCTGTCGGTGCTGATCACGGGCGAGACCGGGACCGGCAAGGAACTCATCGCGCGGACCATCCACGCGCTCTCCTCCCGGACGGACCGGCCCTTCCTGGCCGTGAATTGCGGCGCGCTGCGTGCCGAACTGGCCCTTTCTCAGCTCTTCGGCCATCGCAAGGGCGCTTTCACGGGCGCGCACGCGGACACGGCTGGCCTGGTCGAGGCGGCCGACGGCGGGACGCTGTGCCTGGACGAGGTCGGAGACCTGCCGGCCGACGTGCAGGTGACCCTGCTGCGCTTCCTCGAGAGCGGCGAGTACATGAGGCTCGGCGAGACGCGGGTGAGGCGCGCGGAAGTGCGCATCATCGCCTCCACCAACCGGGAGTTGCGCGGCAGCGAGGGCGAGCGGTTGTTCCGCCGCGACCTGCTGTTCCGCCTGAACGAGATCGAGATCCGCGTGCCGCCGCTGCGCGAGCGGCTGGATGACATCGTCCCGCTGGCCCGGCACTTCCTGGCCTTCTACGGGGGCTTCCAGGGCCCGCGGTTGAGCGCCGACGCCGAGGCGGTGCTGCTCTCGCACCCCTGGCCTGGCAACGTCCGCGAACTCGAGAACGTGATGAAGCGCGTGGGCGCGCTCCACGTCGGCAGCGAGCGCCTTGACGCGGCCGCCCTGCTGCCATTCCTCGTGCAGGCCTCGCCAGCCCGCCCGGCCCGCGAAGGCGCGGACCAGGAGCGGACGGCCATCCTGGAGGCCTATCAGCGGGTGGGCCGAAACAAGAGCCGGGTGGCCGAATTGCTGGGCGTCAGCCGCAAGACGCTTTACGCGAGGCTCAAGCGTCTGAGCATCACGCTGCCCTCCTGAGCGGGCCGGGGCACAAGTCGGGGCGGGGAGTGATTCCCGCCCCGACTCTTGTTTGGGCCCCCGACCATGGGGAACAGTGTCACCTCCCCGGTGACACAAACGAACCGGCTGTGGCATAAGGCATTAGCTCGTCGAACGTCCAACTGAGTGTTACCTGTGGACGTAACACTCCAGTGTAACGGGCGTCTGCAAGCGCCCGGACGGCATCCCGGCTCAGTTCTCATAAAATATTGCAACTGAACGTTTTAATGGGCTTGTTCGGCTCGGACGTGCCATGGCCAGGCTTGTGGCACGCGCCCTGCAATGCAGGATGCACGGATCGGTTGCTGAGGTGGTCAGTCGAGCAAACTCTGGAGTTGGGCCCTGCGAGGTAAGTGGGCCCGTGCCCCAGGCGGCCAGATGCGAGTCTTGCACCTCCACGCGCAGTTGGTCGCCTGCTGGGCCTCCAGGGGCAACTCATTCAAGTTAGATATCTTGCGGTGCTGTGGGACCGCTGGTCAGGGCTCGTACCCTGGGTTGTAGGTGGGCCTCGACGATGAGGCCGAACGAGAAAGGGGTGAGAAGAACCTCGACTTGGTCGGTGTCTTGTTGAGTAGTGGTTCGTAGTTCGTTCTGCAAAAAAACTAAATACGCCCGGTCAACGAAGCCGGGAGAGCAGAGGGGTTCTTCCCGGTCACCTCCTGTTCTTTCGGGAAGAGGCAGCCAGAGAGTGAGTTCAGTTTCACTCGGCTTGGCTGCCTTTTCGCTGGTGGCCGGGCCTCCGGAGGACAGAGCGTGAGCGGTCGATCCCTCCGCGCTTCTTGACAGCCCCGAGTGCGCTGTCTATCTTTACTTCGCTCTTCTTGCGCGAGCTCCTGGGTCTGCTGGCGTAGCTCAATTGGTAGAGCATCTCATTTGTAATGAGGTGGTTGGGGGTTCAAGTCCCTTCGCCAGCTCAGCAGTCGTCCATCACCTTCATCGGGATGGACAGGGGCCTGCCGGAGCGGGGACGTCGTGATCCGAGTGGACCCGTGGCTGGGTGTCCAGGGTGACGCCTTGCTCCCGCAGGTGTGGAGGGGTTCCCGAGCGGTCAAAGGGAACAGACTGTAAATCTGTCGGCGAAGCCTTCGGAGGTTCGAATCCTCCCCCCTCCACCATCTTGTTCATGAACAACGGCTTGAGCGGGAATAGCTCAGCGGCTAGAGCGTCAGCCTTCCAAGCTGAGGGTCGCGGGTTCGAATCCCGTTTCCCGCTCCATCCTCCTTGGTGGCAGTGTCTTTCAGGGCCCTCCGGGGGTGCACGCCAGTCGTGGCGAACCCAGGCGGAGCGGTGGATTTCGTTTTTCCCTGCTTCTCGCATTGACATCGGAGTGGCTGGGGCTTAGATTTCCGTGCCCGCTATTCCCCGACGGCTTTTGTGCTTGAGAAGCCGGCTTGGGGAAGTGCGTCTTTCTACATCCGGACGCGGAGCAGGTTCTCCGGGGTCGGGTCGCCTTGCTCCATCGCTTCGAGAAGGCCCGTTTCTGGCTGACCGTCGCGCATCTTGGTGTCCAAAGCCCACGTAGCTCAGTCGGTAGAGCATTTGCATGGTAAGCAAAATGTCAGCGGTTCGATTCCGCTCGTGGGCTCCAGTTTTCTTTTCGCAAGATGGACTTGGCTCCCGGTTGGCGCGCAGGTCGCGCGGCCGGTCGGGGTGATGTAAGCAGCAGGCAGATCGAGCGGTGCCGGGCACCGTGCTGGGCTGATTCGGTCGGCAGGGCCGCACCAATGGACTGCGGCGGCCGGCGATTCCCGCCGCGGCGCCCGCCGAACGGAGACCTCAAGACCGCCACACCGCAGAACAGGAGCCCTGGAATGGCCAAGCAGAAGTTCGAGCGCACGAAGACGCACGTGAACGTGGGGACGATCGGGCACGTGGACCACGGGAAGACGACGTTGACGGCGGCGATCACGATGGTGCTGGCGCTGAAGAACCCGAAGATCTCGGTGCGGACG
>JANXPZ010000224.1 GCA_025357055.1 Candidatus Eiseniibacteriota bacterium
TCCGTAGTTTTTTTATTGAGTTCAGCTCCGAACTGGCTGGTTTCGGGGTTGAGCTCGGCTACGTTCACAATGATTCCATTACCATTGATGTCAAGAGTTATGCGGATCTTCTCAATTCGGTCAGGATATCATCACCTTCTGACGGCATAATCAGTCAATGTGTAGGGCACATAATCGGGAAGAGCGAAAATCTTGACCTTATGGAAGACATCAGGCGGGCGGTGAAACGTGTTGCGTTTGCGCCAGAGACGATACCACCTGAGGATCACAACAGAAAAGTTTGCCACAACTGCGGCTGCGGCTGCTGAATTGCATCTCATCTTCAGGCCATCTTTGACCGAACCTCAATCACCAAATCCTCATCACGCGGCGAGGATCGCGACCGTCGCAAGCCGTCGCAGTTCAGCTCGATTCGCATCCAGCTGGCCTCCCCGGAGGTCATCCGCAACTGGTCCTACGGCGAAGTTACCAAGCCGGAGACCATCAACTACCGTTCGTTCAAGCCGGAAAAGGACGGGCTGTTCTGCGAGAAGATCTTCGGGCCGGTCAAGGACTGGGAGTGCAACTGCGGCAAGTACAAGCGGATCCGCTATCGCGGCGTGGTGTGCGACCGCTGCGGCGTCGAAGTCACCCAGGCCAAGGTGCGCCGTGAGCGCCTCGGACACATCGAACTGGCCGTGCCGGTCGCCCACATCTGGTACTTCAAGGGCGTTCCGAGCCGCATCGGCCACCTGCTGGACATGTCGATCCGCGACCTCGAGCGGGTGCTGTACTACGAGAGCTACGTGGTCATCGATCCGGGCAACTCGGGTCTGAAGAAGCAGGACCTCCTGACGGAAGACCAGATGGACGAGGTCCTGTCGGACGACAAGATTAACTTCACCGCCAAGATGGGCGGCGAGGCCATCCGCGAGCTACTGACCGGCATCGAGCTCGAGGAGCTGTGCGCCGAGCTGCGCGCCCAGGCCAAGATCGAGACCTCCATCCAGCGCAAGCGCGAAGTCCTCAAGCGCCTGCGCGTGGCCGAGGCGTTCCGCCACAGCGGCAACCGCCCCGAGTGGATGATCCTCCAGGTGATCCCGGTGCTGCCGCCGGACCTGCGTCCGCTGGTGCCCCTCGAGGGGGGCCGGTTCGCGACCTCGGACCTGAACGACCTCTACCGGCGCGTCATCAACCGCAACAACCGCTTGAAGAAGCTCATGGACATCAAGGCCCCGGCGGTGATCCTGCGCAACGAGAAGCGCATGCTGCAGGAGGCCGTGGACGCGCTGTTCGACAACGGGCGGCGCAGCCGCGCCGTGCGCGGGCAGGGCAACCGGCCCCTCAAGTCGCTCTCCGACATGCTCAAGGGCAAGCAGGGCCGGTTCCGCCAGAACCTGCTCGGCAAGCGCGTGGACTACTCGGGCCGTTCGGTGATCGTCGTGGGTCCGGAGCTCAAGCTGAACCAGTGCGGCCTGCCCAAGAACATGGCCCTCGAGCTGTTCAAGCCGTTCATCATCCGCAAGCTCGAGGACCGCGGCCTGGTGCAGACGGTGAAGAGCGCGAAGCGGCTGGTCGAGCGCGAGAAGCCCGAGGTGTGGGACATCCTGGGCGAGATCATCGAGAACCACCCGGTGCTGCTGAACCGCGCCCCGACCCTGCACCGCCTCGGCATCCAGGGCTTCGAGCCGGTGCTGGTCGAGGGCAAGGCCATCCGCATCCACCCGCTGGTCTGCCAGGCCTTCAACGCCGACTTCGACGGCGATCAGATGGCGGTCCACGTCCCGCTCTCGTTCGAGGCGCAGATCGAGACCAGCCTGCTGATGCTGTCGACGAACAACATCCTGTCGCCGGCGAACGGGCGGCCGCTCGCCACGCCGAACCAGGACATCGTGCTGGGTTGCCACTACCTGACCAAGTCGCGTGGCGAGGAGCTCAACCCGCGCGCGACCAAGGCCGGCCTCGAGCCGGGCGATCCGCGCCGGTTGCGGTTGTTCAACGGCCCGGACGAGGTGCGTGCGGCCCATGACAACGGCGAGGTGCCGCTCCACGGGCTGGTCGCCCTGCGCGCCAGCAGCCTGGCGCTGGCCAAGCCGGTCGACGGCCCCTACGTCGTCACGACGCCGGGACGCGTGCTGTTCAACGACGTCGTGCCGCAGCAGCTCGGGTTCATCAACGACACGATGGACAAGAAGCGGCTCGAGAACCTGGTCGGCGACAGCTACCGCCGGCTGGGCTCCGAGGTGACTTCGGACCTGCTCGACGCGCTCAAGGACCTGGGCTTCGAGTACGCCACCCGGGCCGGGTTCACGGTGGGCATCGACGACGTGCGCATCCCGCCGGAGAAGGACGAGATCATCGCCCGCACCCGCAAGGAAGTGGGCCAGATCAACAGCAACTATCGCAACGGCGTGATCACCGAGAGCGAGCGCTACAACAAGGTGATCAACACCTGGACGCTGACCACGACCGAGGTGGAGCAGGTCACCTTCGAGGGTCTGTCGAGCGACCGCCAGGGCTTCAATCCCATCTTCATGATGGCCGACTCCGGCTCGCGCGGAAACCGCGAACAGGTCCGGCAGCTGGCCGGCATGCGCGGCCTGATGGCGAAGCCGCAGAAGAAGCTCATCGGCGGGCTGGGCGAGATCATCGAGTCGCCGGTCATCCACAATTTCAAGGAAGGTCTCACCGTGCTCGAGTACTTCATCTCGACGCACGGCGCGCGGAAGGGCCTGGCGGACACGGCGCTGAAGACCGCGGACGCCGGCTACCTGACGCGCCGTCTCGTGGACGTGGCCCAGGACGTCATCATCAACGAGCCGGACTGCGGGACGATCCGCGGCCTCTCGGTGGGCGCGCTCAAGGACGGTGAGGACATCATCGAGCCGCTGGCCGACCGGGTGCTCGGGCGCGTGGTGGCCGAGGACGTCGTCCATCCGATCACCGGCGACATCGTGGTGGAGGCCGGGCAGCTCATCGACGAGGCGATCAACCTGCTCATCGACGAGGCCGCCAGGGCGGGCCTGGACCGGATCAAGATCCGCTCGGTGCTGACCTGTGACGCGCGGCGCGGTGTCTGCGCCAAGTGCTACGGGCGCAACCTGGCCACCGGCCGTCCGGTGGACCTCGGCGAGGCGACCGGTGTCATCGCGGCGCAGTCCATCGGCGAGCCGGGCACGCAGCTCACGCTGCGCACCTTCCACATCGGTGGCGTGGCGGGCCGCATCGTCGAGGAGTCGCGCACGGTCGCCAAGGAAGCGGGCGTGGTGCGCTATGTCGAGCTCGATACCGTGGCCTACCGGCCCGGCATGTGGGTCTCGCTGGCGCGCAACGGCGAACTCGAGTTGCTGGATCCGGCCGGCCGCGTGCGCCAGAGCTTCAAGGTGCCCTACGGCGCGCACGTGTCCGTCGGCGACGGCGAGTCGGTCAAGGCCGACCAGCTGCTGTTCGAGTGGGACCTCTACAACAAGCCCATGGTGACCCGCGAGTCGGGGACGGTGCGTTTCGTCGACATCAAGGAGAAAGTCACGGTGCGCGACGAGGTGGACGACACCTCCGGCCTCAAGCTGCTGGTCATCATGGACGACCGCAACAAGGAGCTGCAGCCGGCCGTGGACATCATCGACGAGGCCGGCCGCAAGATCGGGCACTATCCGCTCCCGACCGGTGCGCGCCTCGAGGTGCGTGACGGGCAGCAGGTGGGCAGCGGCGACGTGCTGGTGAGGACCCGCCGCGAGGGCAGCAAGGTGCGCGACATCACCGGCGGTCTGCCGCGCGTGGCCGAACTGTTCGAGGCGCGCCGGCCGAAGGAGGCCGCCATCGTCGCCGAGATCGACGGGCGCGTGGAATTCGGCGGAGTGACCCGCGGCATGCGCAAGGTCAGCATCCGGGGCGAGGACGGTGAGGCGCAGGAGGTCCAGATCCCGCAGGGCCGCCACCTCTACGTGCAGGAGGGCAGCCAGGTGCGCGCGGGCGACCGGCTCATCGAAGGCCCGATCAACCCGCACGACGTCCTCAAGATCAAGGGCATCGAAGAGGTCCAGAAATACCTGGTCGACGAGATCCAGGAGGTCTACCGCCTCCAGGGCGTGCGCATCGACGACAAGCACATCGAGGTCATCGTGCGCCAGATGCTCCAGAAGGTCCGCATCGAGGATCCGGGCAGCACGGCCTTCCTCGAGGGCGAGCACGTGGACCGGCTCACGGTGCTCGATGAGAACGAGCGCATGTTGCGCGAGGGGCAGTCACCGGCCACCTTCCAGCCGCTGTTGCTCGGTATCACGAAGGCTTCGCTCTCGACGGACAGCTTCATCTCGGCGGCCTCCTTCCAGGAGACCACCCGGGTACTGACCGAGGCGGCGATCCAGGGCAAGATCGACTATCTGCGCGGCCTCAAGGAGAACGTCATCATCGGGCACCTCATCCCGGCCGGAACGGGCATGGCCGGATACCGTAACTTGCGTCTGGAAGCGGAGAAGCAGGCTGAGGCAGCCCTGTTGCCGGAGGAGGACGAGGGAGAGAAGACGGCCTGACACCTTGACAAGCGAAGGCCAAGCTTCTAGATTCCCCGGTCTGCGCGACAACGGTGCGTGTCCTTCCCTCGCGGGTACCGTGGCCAGACTGACCGCGCAATCCCATTATCGACAAGTGGTTGGAGGCAATCCGTGCCCACGCTGAACCAGTTGATCCGCCATGGTCGGCGGCCGATCAAGACGAAGACCGGTGCGCCCGCGCTGAAGGGCAGCCCCCAGAAGCGCGGCGTATGCACGCGCGTGTACACCACGACGCCGAAGAAGCCGAACTCGGCGCTGCGGAAGGTGGCGCGTGTGCGACTGGTCAACGGCATGGAAGTCACCTGCTACATCCCGGGCGAAGGCCACAACCTGCAGGAGCACTCGATCGTGCTCATCCGCGGGGGCCGCGTGAAGGACCTGCCGGGGGTGCGCTACCACATCATCCGCGGCACGCTGGACGCGAGCGGGGTGAGCGGGCGCAAGCAGAGCCGATCGAAGTACGGCACCAAGTCGAAGTAGCGGCGCGAACGGCGCGGGCCCACGGGCCCCGCAGGCGTGTCACCGGATCGCCCCCGGAGCGAGTCTCCAGAGGGCGCTTGCTCGAATGAGGAGAGGAAAGGCGCATGCCTCGCAAGGGTTTCGTGAGACGCCGGGAGCCTGCGGCGGACCCGAAATACGACAGTGTCCTGGTGACGCGGTTCATCAACGGCCTGATGGAGACCGGTAAGCGCTCCATCGCCGAGCGTCATTTCTACGGCGCCATGACGATGGTCGAGCAGAAGACCGGGCAGGAGGCGATGACGGTCCTCAAGATGGCGATGACCAACGTCAAGCCCATGCTCGAGGTCAAGTCGCGTCGCGTCGGTGGTGCCAATTACCAGGTGCCGGTCGAGGTCCGTCCGGACCGGCGGAACGCTCTGGCGACGCGCTGGATCATCGGCTACGCGCTTCAGCGTCCGGACCACACGTTCGCCGAGAAGTTCGCAGCCGAGATCATGGCAGCCGCCAAGAACGAGGGCGGTGCCGTGAAGAAGCGCGAGGATACGCACAAGATGGCGGAGGCCAACAAGGCTTTCGCGCACTATCGCTGGTAGGACGCGGGGTCCGGGGAACCCGGGCCACGCTGGAGTCGCTCAAGACACCATCGACGGGTGAAGGTCGGCGTCAGGCCGGCCTGGGCCCGGATCCCGGAAAAGGTGCCGGGCCGGGTCTGAACACTGCGGATGGTAACGCATCCCATCACCGCGCTTTCGACGACGGAAAGGCAGGTGGTGATTTCGCGGTAACCTTCATCAGGATCGGAAGTCGCAGCACATGTCTCGGCAGACCGCCATCCAGCAATACCGGAACATCGGTATCATGGCCCATATCGACGCCGGCAAGACCACCTTGACCGAGCGCGTGCTGTTCTATACGGGCCGGATCCACCAGCTGGGTGAGGTGCACGACGGCGGCGCCACGATGGACTGGATGGAACAGGAACGGGAGCGCGGCATCACCATCACCTCCGCCGCCACCACCTGCTTCTGGCGCGAGCACCGCATCAACGTCATCGATACCCCGGGTCACGTCGACTTCACCGTGGAAGTGGAGCGCTCGCTGCGCATCCTCGACGGCGCGGTCGCCGTGTTCTGCGCCGTGGGCGGGGTCGAGCCCCAGTCCGAGACCGTGTGGCGCCAGGCGGACAAGTACAACGTCCCGCGCATCGCCTTCGTCAACAAGATGGACCGCGTGGGCGCCGACTTCGACAACGTCGTCCGGATGATGCGCGAGCGCCTCGGCGCGAAGCCCGTCCCCATCCACGTCCCGATGTTCCTGGGTGAGCAGTTCCAGGGGCTGATCGACCTGGTGGAGATGAAGGCCGTCGCCTACGACGAGGCCAACCAGGGCACGACCTTCGAGATCCAGGACATCCCGCGGGACCTGCGGGTCCGCGCCGACGAGGCGCGCTTCCACCTGCTCGAGTCCATCGCCGAGTTCGACGAGCAGTTGCTCGACCGCTACCTGCACGAGCAGCCCTGCAGCGTGGAGGACATCCGCCGCGCGTTGCGCAAGGGGACGCTCCTGGGCGCGATCCATCCCGTGCTGTGCGGCTCGGCCTACCGCAACAAGGGCGTGCAGCGGCTGCTGGACGCCGTGGTGGACTACCTGCCCTCGCCGCTCGACATGCCGCCGGTGCAGGGCCACACCACCGACACCTGGGAGCGCGTGACGCGCCAGCCCAGCGACGACCAGCCCTTCGCGGCCCTGGCCTTCAAGATCGCGACCGACCCGTACGTCGGCAAGCTGACGTTCTTCCGGGTCTACTCCGGCTCGGTCCGCACGGGTGACCAGGTGCTGAACGTGGCCACCGGGCGCAACGAGCGCGTCGGCCGCCTGGTGCAGATGCACGCGAACAAGCGGGAAGAGACCAGCGAGGTGTACGTGGGCGACATCGCCGCGGGCATCGGCTTCAAGAAGGTCAGCACGGGCCACACGCTGTGCGATCCGGACCACCCGCTCGCGCTCGAGGCCATGATCTTCCCGGAGCCGGTCGTGGACGTGGCCATCGAGCCCAAGTCCAAGATCGACGAGGAGAAGCTCTCGAACGCCCTGCAGCGGTTGTCCGAAGAGGACCCCACCTTTCGCGTGCGCACGGACGAGGATTCGGGCCAGACCGTCATCTCGGGGATGGGCGAGCTGCACCTCGAGATCCTGGTGGACCGCATGAAGCGCGAGTTCAGCGTGGACGCGAACGTGGGCAAGCCCCAGGTGTCCTACAAGGAGACGGTCTCCGTGCCGGCCGAGGTGCGCCACCGCTTCGTGCGCCAGACCGGCGGTCACGGGATGTTCGCCGACGTCACGCTGCGGGTGGAGCCCCAGGTGCCCGGCAAGGGCTTCGAGTTCGTGAGCCTGATCACGGGCGGCGCCATCCCCCGCGAGTACATCCCCGCGGTGGAACGGGGCGTCGAGGAGGCCATGCGGGGCGGCGTGCTGGCGGGCTACCCGATGGTGGACGTGAAGGTCTCCCTCCTGGACGGCTCCTTCCACGAGGTGGATTCGTCCGAGATGGCGTTCAAGATCGCGGCCTCGATCGGTTTCAAGGAGGCCTGCGCGAAGGCACAGCCCAAGCTGCTCGAGCCCATCTTCGACGTCGAGGTCGTGGTGCCCGAGGAGTACATGGGTGACATCATCGGCGATCTGTCGGCGCGCCGGGGCCGCATCGGCGGCATGTTCATCCGCGCGGAGGCCCGCGTCATCGCGGCGTCGGTGCCCCTGGCGGAGATGTTCGGATATGCGACGCGGATGCGCTCGATCTCCCAGGGGCGCGCCGTGTATTCCATGCAGTTCTCCCGCTACGACACGCTGCCCCAGTCGGTGGCGGAAGAGATCGTCGCGAAGGCGAGAGGTTAGACCCGGGTCGCACCCGGTCTTTTGCGTCGTCCCGGACGACGGAGGAAAGGTTCATGGCCAAGCAGAAGTTCGAGCGCACGAAGACGCACGTGAACGTGGGGACGATCGGGCACGTGGACCACGGGAAGACGACGTTGACGGCGGCGATCACGATGGTGCTGGCGCTGAAGAACCCGAAGATCTCGGTGCGGACG
>JANXPZ010000077.1 GCA_025357055.1 Candidatus Eiseniibacteriota bacterium
GGAAGAACGCGAGCAGCACGTACGCGGCCCCGTCGGCGTAGGGCGTGCCCGCCCGCCAGGGGAGCTCCCGCAGGAGCACCAGGTGCGCGGAGAGCCAGCCCACGTAGAGCTCGCCTACACCGAGTTCTGGGTCACCGACACGCTCTGGCCCGACTTCCGGCGCCGGCACCTGCTGCAGGCGGTCGCGGAGTACCAGCGCCGGGAACGGCGCTTCGGCCGGGTGGACTGACGTGGACGACGCGCCCCGGTCCCCGCAGGGCGAGGGTGGGGCGGCCGACGGCCGCGCGAAGGGCTCGGCGTGGTCGTTGTGGCTGCGCATCGCGAGCGGCGTCGTGTTCGTGCCGCTGCTGGTGCTGCTGGCCCGCGCGGGAGGCTTCGCCTTCACGGGGCTCGTCGCCCTCGAGGTGATGTTCGGGCTGCGCGAGTTCTACCGGATGATGCGGGGGAAGGGCCTTCACCCGTACCCGCTGCTGGGGTTGTTGTGCGGCCTCGGCGTGGTGTGGAAGACCTTCCGGCCCCACCAGAGCCAGAGCGACCTGCTGCTGACCGGTGCGGTGCTGGTCACCCTGGGCCTCGGCCTGCGACGCCCGGAACTCAAGGGCCGCATCGAGGGCATGGCCGTGACGCTCTTCGGCGTGCTCTACGTGGGCTGGCTCTCCGCGCACCTGGTGCTCCTGCGGGAGCTCCCCTGGCGGGCGGGCACGCCCTACGCCGACGGGGCCGCGTACGTGCTGCTCGCGTTCTTCCTGACCTGGAGCTGTGACACGGCCGCGTACACGGTGGGCCGCATCTTCGGACGCACGCGCCCGTGGACGCGGATCTCGCCGCGCAAGTCGGTGGAAGGCGCGGTGGGCGGGCTGGTCGCGGCGGTGGTGGCGGCGTTCGTGGCGCGGGCCTGGTTCGCGCCCTTCCTGGGCCTGGGCGACGCCGCGGTGCTGGGTCTCGGCGTCGGCGTGTTCGCGCAGGTCGGGGACCTGGTCGAGTCCATGCTCAAGCGGGACGCGCAGCACGGCGACTCGTCCGACATCATCCCCGGCCACGGCGGCATCCTCGACCGTTTCGACTCGCTCTACTTCGCCGCGCCGCTGGTGTTCTACTACCTCAAGATCGTGGTCTTCCGGATCCCATGAGCGCGGCCCCGGCGAAGCGGCTCGCCGTGCTGGGCTCGACCGGCTCGATCGGGACGCAGACGCTCGAGGTCGCTGCCCGGGAGCGCGAGCGCGTGCAGGTCGTGGCCCTCGCCGCCGGCCGCTCGCTGGAGGCGCTGGTGGCGCAGGCGCGCATCTGGCGGCCCGGCCACCTGGCGCTCGAACAAGCGACGGACCCGGCGGCGGCGCGGTCGGCACTCGCGGCCGCGGCGCCGGGGGCCCGCGTCGAGGTGGGGGCGGGCGCGGCGGAACGGCTGGCGGCGGAGTGCGGCGCGGACGTGGTGCTCAACGGCATCGTGGGAGCGGCCGGGCTGCGCGCCTCGCTCGCGACCCTGGCGCGCGGGGCGCGGCTGGCGCTCGCCAACAAGGAGTCGCTGGTGGTGGGCGGGCCGCTCGTGAGGGCGGCGCTGGCCCGGGGCGGAGAGCTCATCCCCGTGGACAGCGAGCACAGCGCGGCGCTGCAGTGCCTGGGGGGACGTCCGCCGCACGAGGTCCAGCGCCTGACGCTCACGGCCTCGGGGGGCGCGCTGCGCGCCCATCCCGACTGGCGGCGCGCGACGCGCGAGGAGGTGCTGGCGCACCCGGTGTGGAACATGGGCCCGCGCATCACGGTGGATTCGGCGTTGCTCTTCAACAAGGGGCTCGAGCTGATCGAGGCCCAGGTGCTGTTCGGACTCGACTGGGAGCAACTCGACGCGGTGATCCACCCGCAGACCGTGGTCCACGCCGTGGTCTCCTTCCGCGATGGCTCGTCGGTCGTTCAGGCTGCGCTTCCGGACATGAGGCTCCCGATCCAGCTCGCGCTCTCGTGGCCGGAGCGCTGGAGCGAGTCCGTGCGGCCGCTGGATCCCGTGGCGCTCGGCGGGCTCGAGTTCGCGCCGCTCCGGGTCGAGCGCTTTCCGGCGTTCGCCCTCGCGCTCGCCGCGGGACGGGCGGGCGGCACGGCGCCGTGCGCGCTCAACGCGGCGGACGAGGTGGCGGTCGGCGCGTTCCTGGACGGGGCGATCCCGCTGGAGCGCGTGCCGCAGATCCTGGCCCGGGTCCTCGAGACGCACCGGGTGGAGCCGGTGGAGTCCGTGGAGCAGTTGGAGCGCGTGGATGCCTGGGCGCGCGACGCGGCCCGCGCTGCTGTGTCGGCGCGATGAGCCCCGGTGGTGTGCCGGCTGCACCCGGTCGGCTGCGCGCCGCGCCCGGCCTCGATGCGCGCGTGTCCACCGATGGATTGCGCGCGAGCGATGCTTGACCCGCTGCGCCGGAGCGCGATAGCCTGCTACGGAGCCTGATAGCCTGCGCGCAGCCGGCCCCTTGGAAGGGAACTCTCTTGCACTGGATGAGCATCGTGATGGCCCTGGTCCCCGGCGTGGCGTTGCTGGGTCTCGTCATCTTCGTCCACGAGCTCGGTCACTTCCTCGCGGCCAAGCTGCGGGGGGTGAAGGTCACCCGCTTCTCGATGGGGTTCGGCCCCGCGATGCTCAGCACGACGCGTGGCGGGACCGAGTACCGGCTGGCCTGGGTCCCGCTGGGCGGGTACGTCCAGATGGCGGGGGACAGCCCGGGCGAGGACGGCAGCATGCCCGGCGGCCGGGAGGAGTTCCTTTCGCACCCGTGGGCGGGGCGGCTGATCATCGCGGTGGCGGGCCCGCTCGCGAACCTGCTCACGGCGTTCATCGTGATGGTCGTGGTGGGGCTCGTGGGGTACGAACTGGCGGATTCCCCCAGCCGGCTCGGTGCCACCGCGGCCACGAGCCAGGCGTTCCAGGCGGGGCTGCGTGAAGTCGACCGCGTGGTGGAGGTGGGTGGGAGGCCGGTGAAGTCATGGATCGAGATCTTCGCGCAGAGCGAGCGCGCGCCGAAGGATCGCCCGATGCCGGTGCTCGTGCAGCGGGGGGCTGACCGGATCCCGATCACGCTTTCGCCGGAGCAGCGTGAGCCCGTGCTCTCGAGCCTGCGGCGCCCCTCCGACCCGCCGGTGGTGGGCGTGGTGGTGACCGGGATGCCGGCCTACAAGGCGGGCATCAAGGAGGGCGACCTCATCCTGGCGGTGAACGGCAAGCCCATCCGTGTCTGGGAGGAGCTGCCGGCGACACTCCAGGGTCAAACGGACAGGCCGGTGCAGTTGCGGGTGCGCCGGGGCGGCCAGGACTTCGATCTCACTGTCACGCCCATGAGTTCCGGCGAGGCGGCTGCGGGCGGCCGGATCGGCATCGAGGCCCCTCGGCACAGCGTCTACGTCGTGCGCGGCAATCTGGTCGAGGCGGTGGGGTTCGGCTTCCAGAACACCGCCGCGCTGGTCACCGGCGTGTACGCCGGCATGTGGCTCACGGTGAGCCGTCCGCTCTACTACCGGGAGTACCTCGGTGGACCGCTGTTCATCGCGCAGGCGGAGAGCCAGGAGGCACAGCGCGGGCTCAGCTTCTTCCTGCGCTTCCTGGCCATGATCAATATCGCCATCATGGCGTTCAACCTGCTTCCCATCCCCATCCTCGACGGTGGCCACATCGTGCTCGCCCTGCTGGAGGCCGTGCGGCGCCAGGCCATCTCGGCGCGCGGCTACCTCCGATTCCAGAAGGTCGGGCTGGTGGTGGTCGGCGCGCTCTTCATCCTGATCGTGGCCAACGACCCGCTGCGGTGGCTGCAGCGCCAGCGCGCGCTCGGCAGGGCTCCCCAGGTAGAGACGCTTGCCCCGTCCCCACCCTAGGGTCCGCATGCGGGCCGCGCGCCAGGCGGGCGCTGCGCTGCTGGGGCTGCTCCTGGGCTTCCCGGCCCCCGCCGCCTCCCGCAGCGATCTCGAGAGCCAGCTCAAGACGGTCGCGGCGGTCGGGTTCCGCGGTCGGCACTCGGTGAGCGCCCGCGAGCTCAGCGCGGTCCTGAAGACCCGGTCGCCCTCGTTCTGGCCGTGGGCGGAGCGCCGGCCGTTGCGCACCGATTTCCTGAATGCGGATTGCGCGGCCGTCGAGGCGGTCTACCATCAGCACGGGTTCCTGGACGCTGCCGTGCGTGACAGCCTGCTGCCGGTGCGGGACCCGGGTCGGGTGCGCGTGCTGTTCCTGATCCAGGAGGGCTCGCGCTCGCGGATCTTCGACGTGGAGTTCGAAGGCGTGCAGGCCGTGCCCCGGGAGGCGCTGCGCCGCGCGATCTACGCGCGGCCCCGCCGGCCGTTCAACCCGGCGTATCTGGTCGCCGACACGGCGATCATCGCGCGGCTCGAGGGCGAGCACGGGCATCTGCCGCGCGTGGTCGGCGCGGCGCGGCGCGATGAGCGGGACTCGCTGGGCGTGCACGTGGTCTACCGGGTGGACGAGGGGCCGGCCTACCGGGTCGGGGCGGTCCACATCGTGAATCCGGAGGCTCTGCGGCTGAGCGAGAAGCTCGTGCAGCGCGAGTTGCTGCTCAAGCCCGGGAGCATCTACCGGCAGTCGAGGATGCAGGAGTCGGAGGAGCGGCTCTACGAGACCGGGCTCTTCAGCGAGGCCCAGATCACGCCTCAGCCCGACTCCACGAACCGCCTGATGGAGTTCCTCGTGCGGGTGCGGGGGCGCAAGCCGCGGTGGCTGGATGCCGGGGTGGGCAGCGGCACGCAGGAGCGCCTGCGTTTCGAGGGAGAGTGGGGGCACCGCAACCTGGGCAAGCACGGTCTGCAGGGGTTGCTCGGCGCGCGTCTCGCGCTGGACAAGGACGCGAGGTTCCTGCTGTCGCGGGGAGAGGTGTCCGTGCTGGAGCCCTGGCTGCTCGGCACGCGCAACCGGGCCCAGGTGACGATCTACGTCGAGAAGCGCCGGGACTTCCGCATCGACACGCTCGAGATCGAGAAGCGGGCGCGGGGCGTGGCCTTCCAGGTGCAGCGCGGCTTCGGCCGGCTCGCCTACGTGCGGCTCACCCAGGACAACACGTGGGTGGTGGACCAGAAGCCGAGATTCCTTAACCTGGACCTCTCACCGGCGATCCGCGACAGCCTGCTGCAGGGCTTCCTGCCGTCGTACTCGACCCACCGCCTGCAGCTGTCCGGCCTGCGTGACCGGCGCGACAACCCGCTCAGCACCACGCGCGGGAACCTGCAGGTGGTCTCCGCCGATCTCGCGGGCGGGCCGTTCAAGGGCTCCACCAGCTTCACCAAGTTCCAGGTCAGCTCGTCCTGGTTCATGCCGCTGAGCCGTCCCGGCTGGGTGCTCGCGGCTCGTGGGCGCGGCGGACTGGTGAAGCCCTTCGGCATGCGCAAGGACTTCATCCCGCTGGCCGGCGTGGACCGCGAGGTCGCCCGGGTCCCCACCGAGGACCTGTTCCGGCTGGGCGGCGTGAACTCGATTCGCGGCTACGCCGAGAACGAGATCGCCTCCGCAGGGGGGCTCGCACTGCTGAACGCCAACCTGGAGCTGCGGGTCCCGGTCGTGGGGCTCTTCGGCCTGGAAGTGTTCGTCGACGCCGGGAACGTCTGGGCACGGCCCGAGTTCATCCGGCCCGGGGACTTCACGCCGCGCCTCGGGCGTGCGGAACTGGCCGCCGGCGACGTGCGGTACGTCTTCGGGGCCGGGGGCCGGCTCAACCTGGCCTTCGCGCCCGTACGGCTGGACGTGGCCTGGGGCGCTGAGGCCGGGCACCGTGCCGGCAGCCTCCAGTTCGCGGTCGGCCCCACCTTCTGAATGGACATGAGCCCCTCCGACCCGCACGACCCGAAAGAGACGCCGCCCCGGGCTGAGGACGGGCGTCCCGCCCGGCACGAGGGCGTGGTCGAGACGCTCCGGGATGAGGTCCAGGGGCTGCACGACCGCGTCGAGGAGGCGGTGGAGCACGCGCTGCCCCGGAAGGCCCGCTGGTCCGCGGGACGGATCGCCTGGCTCATCGTGCTCTCCCTGTTCGGCCTCGTGGTGCTGCTGGTCGGGGGCGGGCTGGTGTGGCTCACGCAGCACACGGAGTACGTCGCCGGTTCCCTCACCGGGGTCGTGAATCGCGTCCTGGCCGACCACAGCGACCTGGTGCTCGAGGTGCGCGACGTGCGCGGCAACGCCTTCCGGAGCGTGACCATCGTGGAGCCGCGGTTGCGCATCCGCGGCGATGCCGGGCCGGCCCTGCTCGAAGCGCGCTCGATGGTGCTGCGTTACGCGCCCTGGGACCTCGCCTTCGGCAGCCGTCGCTCGCTCGAGATCGGGCTCGACCGCCCGGTGGTCCACCTGGCGCGGGGGACGGACGGGAGGCTGCGACTGCCGCACTGGCGCTCGGGTCCCGCCGGGCGGGGCCCGGCTCGCGAGTTCGACGTGCGATTGTCGGTGAGCGGCGGCGAGCTCCACGCGCCGGATTCGAGCCAGGACATCCGCGGCCTCGACCTGCGTGCCAGCGCCCTGCTCGGGAAGCAGGACGAGGTCGAGGTGCAGCGCATGAGCTGGGCGCGAGGTCCGCTGGGCACGCAACTCGAAGCGCTGCGGGGGCGCCTCGTCGCCGGCGACAGCACGCACTTCCAGCTGGACGAGCTGCGCACGCCCGACCTCGCGCTCTCGGCGACGGGGGGCTGGCGTCGCGGGGCGCAGGCACGTTTCGCCGCGGTGGACGTCGGGCACGTGCGCTGGCGCTGGCTGGCGAGGGTGTTCACGAACAAGCTCTTCGACGTGTCGGGCGAGGGCGGCGGCCGGTTCGACGTGCGTTTCGGCCACGCGATCAGCGGCACGGGCGTGGCCGAGGCCGTGTGGGACAGCGTGCCGCTCAAGGCGCGTGCCGGATTCGTCTGGGACGGTGGCCGGCTCACGATCGCCCCGCTCGACGGCACGTCCCCGGCCGGCGCGTTCAATGGTCGCGTGGTGTACACGGCGAGGAACCTCGACCTGCGCGGCCGCGTCACGCACGGGAACCCGGTCTTCTGGCGTGCGATCGGACTGGCGGGCTGGCCCGCGGGTGACCTGACGGGCGAGATGCACTACTGGTCCTGGCGCGAGGCGCCGGCCGGCTCGCGCTTCGAAGCCGATCTTGGGGCGTCGGAGCTGGCCGGCTGGCGCGCGGACTCGGCGCGCGTCGGGGTCGACGCGCCGTCGCAGGCTCCCGGAACGTTCGACGTCGTGATGCTCCGCCGCGGGGGCCGCGTCGAGCTCGACGCGGAGATGGACCACGGGAGCTGGCAGGGGACCTGGCAAGCCACCCGCTTTCCGCTCGACGAGTGGCCGGACGGCCGGGCGACCGGCATCCGGGGCATGCTGGGCGAAGGGCGCGGGACGGCGGAGAGCCGGAGCGGCGAACTGCGGGTCGCGGGTACGCTCGCCGGCAGCCCGGCGGAGTGGCTCGGGCTCCAGACCGCGTCCTGGCGGCTCGGGGACGTGAGCGGCGTACTGCTGCCGAAGCCCGACCTCGAACTGAGCGACGTGGGTCTGCGGGACGTGTTCTTCCTCGGGGTGCATTTCGACAGCGCGCGCGCCGTCGTGCACGTGGGCGACGGAGAGGCGCGGATCGAGCGGGTGACAGCCGCCGGGGGCGATACGGTGGTGACGGCGGCGGGCACGAGCCGCTGGGGAAAGGCGGGCTGGGGGACGACGCTGGAGCGGGCCGAGGCTCGCAGCGGACAGTTCGACTGGGTCGCGGAGGGCCCGCTCGAGCTGACGGGCGACGCGGAGGGTGTGACGTTCCGGCGCTTCGCGGCGCGCGACAGCGCGGCGCGGCTCGAGATCGAAGGTCGCTGGGCCGCTCCGGGCGGCAGCTACGACTGGACGGGCCGCGCCACGGGCCTCGAACTGCACCGCCTGGGTCTGCCGCTGGACTGGGAGCTGGCGGGGACGGCGGACGCCGTGCTCACGGTCACGGGCCGCGCGGGCGATCCGCGCTGGGCGCTGGAGGGTCGCGCGCTGCGGCCGGGTGCGCGGGGCCACCGGGGCGACTCGCTCCGCATCGCGCTCGCGGGCGCGCCGTCCCAGCTGACGGTCCAGGACTTCGTCTACCGGCTCGGGGCCGGCTCCCTGCAGGCCAGCGTGGCGTTCGACGGAACGAGTTACCCCTGGCCGGACACGCTCACGGGCGAGGGGGTGACGCGCTGGCTCTCGACCGCGGCCGCGTGGAGCGGCCGGGTGAGCGCGGAGGGCTTCCCGCTCGACCGGCTCGACCGGCTGGTGCCGGGCGCGCGTGGGGTGTCGGGCCGTCTGGCGGGCGCGCTGGACCTGTCGGGGCGGCCGGCCGCACCGCGGTTCGGCCTGCGCGTGGAGGCGACGCCGCTGGCGTGGGACAGCCTGGCCGCCGAGCGCGTGGTGTTGCGGGCGGACTACCGGGACGAGCGCCTCGAGGTGCCGGAGCTGCGCCTGACGCGCGCGAGTAGTGTCTCGACCGCGTCGGGGAGCATGCCGCTGCGACTCGCGCTCGGCGCGTTGCCGGTCGTGCCGGAAGCGCCCATGAACTGGCGGGTGGACCTGGAGAACGGGGACCTCGCGCTGCTGCCGCAGCTGGTGCCGCAGATCGCGGACGCCCGCGGCCGTCTCGACCTGCACGGCACGGTGGGCGGCACGCCACGGCACCCCGACCTCAATGGGACCGCGGCCGTGCGCGACGGTCAGATGCTCATCTCCGGCCGCAGCGAACTGATCGAGGGCCTGCGTGCCGACTTCCGGCTCGAGGAGACGCGCATCACCATGGACAGCCTGTTCGCGCGCTCGGGCCGCCGAGGCACGCTGCGGGCGGACGGCGTCATCGACCTGGACGGCGGCCGGCTGAAGCGTTACGCGTTCCGCCTCGCCATGAACGGCTTCACCGCGGTGGAGCCGGGTCTGTACGCGGCGGAGTTCGACGCCCCCGGGCTCACGGTCATCGACGGCCCGCGCGTGAACGGGCAGGTCCTGCCGCACGTGGAGGGCGACGTGACCCTGCGGGGGGCGCGGGTGCTGTTTGACTTCGCCAACCAGAGCGAGACCCAGCAGCTGGCCGCGCGCACGCAGCCGCTCTACTGGACGTATCGCATCCGGCTGCTGGCGAACAGCAACCTCCGGTGGCAGCCGCCCGACGGCGACATCGAGTTCAACGCCGATCTCACCCTCGAACAGACCGAGAAGACCCTCGGCATCTTCGGGGATCTGAGCGCGATCCGCGGGACCTACGACTTCCTGAGCAACCGCTTCAACGTCGTGGTGGCAGACCTGACCTTCGACAACGTGGGCGGCGTCAACCCGACGCTGGACATCGAGGCCACGACCCGCGTGATGCCGGCGGTGCGCGCCGGGGGGGGTGAGCTGCAGGGCGGGTCCGGCACCGCGGGGAAGGTGCACACCATCACCGTGCGGATCACCGACCGGGCCGCCACTCCGACGATCGCGTTCGAGAGCGATCCGAGCGACTGGGACCAGCCCACCATCCTGAGCCAGCTGACGGTGGGTCGCTTCCTGGGCGGCAGCACGCTGAACCAGTTGACGGTCCTCAGTGGTGGCGCCGTGGTCTCCCAGCTCAGTGACCCGCTCGACAGCTATGTGACGCGCATGATCAACGCACAGCTCTCGCCGCTGCTCTCGCGCACGTTCCTGCGGGACGTCGGGCAGTGGCGGCTGGAGCGGCAGCAGGGCGGCCTGTTCGGCGGCCGGGGGGACGTGTTCGTCACCGTGGCCCACCAGTTCAACCCCCGGGTCCAGGCGAGCTACCGCCAGCGGCTGCCGGGCTTCGAGCGTCCCGGGGCCGCCAGTCTCGGATCGGTGGGAACGGTGAATTCGATCGAGCAGGGGCTGCTGGAGCGCAATGTGGCCGCCGAGTACCGGATCAACCGGTTCTTCTTCATCACGACCGAACTGGCCCAGCGGCGCACGCAGACGACGACCGCGGTTCCGACGCTGGTTCCGGAGTTCAACGTGAACCTGAAGGCCCGCTGGGAGTACTGACCCGGCCGATGAAGCGCGTTCGCGGCGGCGGTCCATGAACCGGCCGGGTCCGCCGGACGGACTTCGGCCTCGTGGTCCTGAAGCGCGGGCCGCGCGCGTGGGCGGATCCGGCGAGGGTGGGTCGGCCGCGCCGGGAGTCCGGCGTCGGGCCACAGTTCCGGCCCCGAGGTTGGACGGCCTCCCGGCGTTCGGCTAGATTGCGCGCGTTCTCCGCGACCGCCTCTCCGACCCGACGAGCGCCCTTGGACCTCCTCGAGAGTCTCAATCCAGAACAACGCGCTGCCGTCG
>JANXPZ010000083.1 GCA_025357055.1 Candidatus Eiseniibacteriota bacterium
CACGTTCAAGCTCACGGCGGGCTTCGACCAGCACCGGCAGATCTTCTCCCCGGAGGGCCGTGTCAACTCCGGACGCAAGGACTGGAAGACGGCCGCCCAGTTCACGGCGACCCCGTGGCTGGGGCTCTCCGGAGGCTTCAACTACCTGACGCGCGACGGGGACCGCCTGCCGTTCCCCGCGGGCACGCTGGGCGTGCTGGGGAACCGGTACGACAACGCGCTGAAGAGCGGTGAGTTCACGGCGGAGGTCCACAAGGACCGGCGCGGTGGCGCGATCACCTATCGCGCGTCCGCCTTCACCGACGCGCTCGACCCGGCGGCGGACCGCACGGGGCGGGTGGTGTCGGCCCGGCTCTACACACCCTGCATGTTCTACAACAAGTGGACCCATCTGGTCCGCGCGGCCTACGGCACCCGCAGCCTTACCGAACGTGACCTCGAGTACACGCTGGCGAACTTCCAGTACACCGGCGTGGTCCAGCCGGCCGACGCCTTCCGGTTCCGTTACAGCTTCGACGCGAACCGCATCGACGACCAGTCCACGCGGCTCGTGACCGACCGGATCCAGAACGACTTCGACGCGACCTGGCTCTACCAGTACGGCCAGGTCAGCGGCGGCTACGGCTACGAGACCAACGACGACGACCGGACACTGACGAGCTACCAGAACTGGCGCGTCGGGACGGCATTCCGTTACGGGAAGGTCGTGAACGCCAGGGTCGACTACGCGAGTCGCGTCAAGCAGGACCAGGAGGAGCTGACCCTCCTCAAGGACGTCGAGGCCTCGCAGGTCCGCGCGAAGCTGCAGGTGCAGCCCCGGGACGACGTCGTCCTGGGCGGCGGCTACTCGAAGCGTGAGCGTGAGCTTCCCGACCTGGGCGTCACCGTCGATGGCGAGGTCGCGAACGCGTTCGGCCGCTACGAGGTCAAGGCCTGGGGGGCGCTTTCCGGGGACTACAGCTTCTCGAACGACGACTATCTCGACCTCGCCGGAGGCTTCCACACCGAGAGTCACTTCGCGACCGGCCGGGTCGAGTTCGAACGGATCAAGGACCTGCGGCTCGCCGGTGGCGTGACCTACCTGAACGTCGGCGGGGACCTGGACATCGAAAAGTCGATCGTGTTCCTGGAGGGCGCCTATACCCTGTCGAACGACTACTCCATCGAGCTCAAGTACAACGCCTTCAACTACGACGACTACATCCTGCTGGACCGCTACTACACCGCGAATGTGCTGCGGATCAACGTCGGATACAACCTGCACCTGAAGTAGCCGGAGAAGGAAGTCTGCCGCCCTACACGGAGGAGGACACCGAGATGCTGACGTTCAAGAGACTCATGGCGTTTGCGGGGATCGCGACGCTCGGGCTGGCGCTCGCGGCCTGCTCACGCAACATCACGCGCGTCGAGCAGGTGGCGGCGGGGCCGCAGGCCTGCTTCGAGTGCCACACGGACACCACCACGTTCATGGTGGCCGCGGAGCAGCAGTGGGAGCACTCCAAGCACGCGAGCGGGGGAACGCTCAACGAGAAGGACGGCGAGTGCAAGGGCTGCCACACCAGCGAGGGCTTCGTGGCCCGCGCGACCGGGGCGACGATCGCCGACGTGGTCGAGAACCCGACGTCGATCCACTGCTTCACCTGCCACGCGCCCCACACCAATGGCGACTTCAGGGTCCGCTGGACGACCGTCGCGACGCTGATGAACGGCACGACCTACGACCTGAAGGGTGGCAACCTCTGCCTGGCGTGTCACCGCTCGAGGCGTGACATCAGGACGTACATCGCCGCCGCGCCGGCGCGGACGACCCTGAGCACCCGCTTCGGTCCGCACCACGGTCCGCAGGGCGACATGCTGATCGGCTCGAACGGCTACGAGTACGCCGGCTACACCTACGAGCAGTCGAACCACCGGTCGGCGACCACCGACGGCTGCCTCGACTGCCACATGAGGACCACGAGCCAGAACGTCGTCGGCGGGCACTCGTTCAACATGGCGTACGGCGAGGAGGGCGCCGAGATCCTCAACACCGAGGCCTGCCTGAAGTGCCACGGCGAGATCAGCGACTTCGCCGAGGTCCAGAGCGGCACGGGCCTCTCGCAGGACGAGGTGGACGCCCTGATCGTGGATCTCGAGGCACGCCTCGTGACCGCGGGCCTCATGGCAGACGGTGCGCCAGCCGCGGTGAAGACCTCCGCCGACTCGGCCGGCGCGGTCTACAACCTGCTCCTGGCCAAGGAGGACCGCAGCCACGGCGTCCACAATCCGAAGTACATCGTCGGACTGCTGCAGTCCGCGATCGACTTCATCAGCACGCCGGGCATGACGGCCGCCCACGCGCAGCGGGCGATGGGCAGCGCGAAGAACCTGCGCTAGCAGGGCGTCACGCGATCGTCCGGCGCGACGGACACATCGATACGACGAGAGGGGCGCCTCAGCCGAGGCGCCCCTCTCGTCATGCGGTGACGCGCAGGTCTAGAAGTCGCTGCTCAGCAGGACATAGGGCGTCGCGCCCGGCTCCACCACCGAGCCCAGCGCCTGCCGGTAGCGGAGATCGGTGAGGTTCCGCACGCCCAGCACCACGCGCTGCCCGCTGTCGAGCCTGACCCCGGCGGACACATCGCCGACGATCCACTCCTTCTTGAACTCGGCGAGCTGCTCCGCCCCGGGCGTGACCGGTGGCAGCCGGTTGGTGCGCCACGAGTAGCGCGTGCCCGCCTCGGCCCAGAAGCGGCGGGCGGGCTCGGTCCAGCGCAGCGAGACCTGTCCCCGGAAGGGCGGCACCAGCTCGAGCGGGACGCGGTCGGCGCTGATGCGGTAGATCTCGAGGATCGCCGCGCGGTTCGTGATGTCCCCCACCGTGCCCGACATCCCGGTGCGCGCCGTCCACTGCGGATGGAAACGCCACTCCGCCTCGACCTCGCCACCCCACATCGTGGCGGTCGTGATGTTGGTGTAGCGGTAGGTGTTGTCGCCCTGCGCCTCGGGCGGGGGCGTCACCGGCAGCGCGTTGATCAGGTCCTTGAAGGTCGAGTAGAAGACGTTCGCCGAGATCGCCAGGGTGCGCGGGCCCCAGCGCAGTCCCAGGTCGTACGAGACGCTGCGTTCGGGTCTCAGGTCGGGATTGCCCACCACGAATCCGACCGAACCAGGACCGCTGAAGAAGAGGTCCTGCGCGTTCGGCTCACGATAGCCGTTCGCCACGTTCGCCGTGAGGTGCAGGTCGGCGACCGGGTTGTAGACAAGGCCCAGCGAGCCCGAGAGCGCGTCGTCATCCAGCCGCTTCGGCTCGAAGTGGAAGCCCGGCTGCATGAGGGTGTAGTCGGTGCGATAGCGGTAGTGGGTGAGCCGCCCGCCGGAGTTGAGCGTCCACTTCGGCGCGAGGAAGAACTCGCCCTGCACGAACCCGGCGTAGTTGTCGAATCGCCCGGTCGGCACCGAAGAGGACAGGACCGTCGACTCGGAGTTGCCGTAGGGACTGGTCATCCTCTGCAGCTCGGAGTTGGTCCCTCCCGTCATGTCCCGCGAGGCGTCGACCCCGGCGCTGAACCGGTAGACCGCGGTCCGCCGTGAGGTCATCTGCACCTGGAGGCCGTAGGTGTTGAGGTCCAGGCCGCGATCCTTGGCGAGCGCCAGCTGCCCGTTCACGCCCGGGCCCATCGGGATGGTGATGCCGATGTCCGAGAAGAAATTGCGGTGCTCCCGCTGCCAGTAGGTCTTGATGTGCGTGCTCGCCAGCCACGAGGACACGGCGTACTGATGATCGAGCGCCAGGTGGGCGTAGTCACGATCGTAGTTCTTGAACTGGAAAGTCTGCGAGTATCCCGGCACGGAGACGTCCAGTCCCGGGATCCCCACCTTGCTGGCTCGGTAGAGCTGGTAGCCGCCCTTGAGCGCGAGCCGGTCCCCGAGGTCGTAGCGCAGGTTCGCGAGCGCGTTCCAGTCGCTGAAGCTCGAGTGCGGGATGGTCCCGGCCGCGTTCCGGTAGTCATCGGTCTTGCGGCCGCTGGCCGCGAAGAAGCCCGAGAGCTTCCGCGCGCGGGCCGAGAACTCCAGCGAGCCGTTCCGCGCGGGCAGGCCGCTGACGCTGCCGCCGAGGCTGGCGGATCCGCTCAGGACCTGGTCGGCCGCGGAGAAGCGGGGCTCGCGGGTGATGATGTTGATCACGCCACCGATCGCGTCCGAGCCGTACGCCACCGACGACGGGCCCCGCACGACCTCGATGCGCTCCACCTGCGTGGGGTCGAGGAGCGAGGGGTGCGGGCCGTTGCCGCGCACGCTGTTCATCGGACTGCCGTCCACCAGCACCAGCACGCGCTGACCGGTGAGCCCGCGGATCGACGGACGCTGCTCCCAGGGACTGTCCTTGTTGCTCTCGACGCCGGGGAGGGTCGAGAGCACGTCGCCCAGGACCACCGGCGCCGACTCGCGCAACTGCTGGCTGGAAACGAAGGACAGCGCCTGCGGTGACTCGTAGTAGAGGCGCGGGTAGCGCGCACCCGTGACCAGGGTCTCCTTGAGGAACAGCACCGCCTTGCTCGTGTCGCCGAACGCCGTTCGCGGCTTCCCCTCCGCGGCCAGCGCCGGAACCACGCCCGCGAGCGCCAGACCCGCCATCAGGAGCGCGGCCAGCGCGGCGCGGCGCGGCCGCGGAGACCCGGTCAGATCGTACGTGTCCATGGGGTGCAGCCTCCTGGTGTGAGACGAACCCCGACTGCCGCGCATCCGCTCACGAATGCGCGCCCGTCAGGGCGTGCCGTTGGGATCATCGCGAAGGACCGCTCCGTTCGCGGATGCGCACACTAGGCAGCAGGCTGAGGCGCGTCAAGAAAAGATGCGCGCTCCACGCGATTCGGAGCGGGAAAACGCGCATCAGAAGAGCGGAGTCCGTACGAATGAGGAGTGGGCTTAGGCAGTCCTACGGAGGAGGTGCGCGTGGAAACCCTCAGGCCCGCGCGAGCGGACCTGCCGCCGCCCGGCGAGCGGCGCGTTTCGAGCCTGCCCGACCCGGGCTTCGGAACTGCCTTGACCGTGCCCTCCCGCGGTGAAAGCATCCGCCTTGCACCGACTCCCACTCGATGGCCGCGACACTCCCGAGGCTCGTCATGAGGTTCACCGGTCTGCGGAGCACACTGCAAGTCCTCGCCGCGCATCCCCTGATCGTCGGGCTCTCGAGCACGCGCCATCCATCCCCGGACGAGAGCGGCGGCGGACCGCCACCGGCGGATCCCGGGCTCATGCCGTTCTTCGAGGCCACCGCGGACGCGATGATCCTGTTCGGGCCCGACTTCATCGTCGGGATGGCCAACGCCGCCGCGCACCGTTTGATGCGCGTGCCCGACGGACAGCTGCCCGGCCGCTCGGTGCTCGAGTCCGCGCTGCTGGCCCGCGTGCTCGGCGACGCGAACGTGCCGCAGCGACTGCGCGGCAGCACGAGCGTGCTGCGCGACGAGGTCACGGTGACGGACATCGAGGGCCAGCCGCTGCAGTGCCAGGTCGAGGCCCTGCGCCTGGCGGACGGACGCGTGCTCCTGCACCTGCAGGACACCAGCGCCACGCTGCGCGCGCGCGCCACCGTGCGCGCGGCCGACGGCCTGCAACGCGCGGCCGCCGAGGCCCTGCCGGGGGTGGCCTGGACGATGGCGCTGCCCGAGGAGCGCCTGCTCGACGTGAGCCCGGCGGCCGAGCGGCTCTTCGGGCAGCAGCCCGCGGAGCTCCTGCAGCGGCACGAGGCGTGGGATGAGCTGGTGCACCCGGGAGACCGGGAACGCGTGCGCGCCGAGTTCCGCGCCGGCGTCGCCGCCGGCCGTCCCTTCGACGTCCACTTCACCGGCGTGCATCGCGACCGTCGCGACCTGCCCCACCTGGTGAACCACGTGGTCCCCGTGCGCGGCGAGCGGGCCTGGGCCGAGCGCGCCCACGGGTTCATCGAGGACCTGAGCGCGCGCGACGCGCTCCAGCAGGAACTGGCCGAGGCGCGCGCCCACCTGCGCCACATCCTCGATTCGATCCCCACGGGCGTGCTGGTGGCGCGCCTGCGGCGCGGACGGGCGGAAGTCGCGCTGTGCAACCGGCGCCTGGCCGAGATGCTCCGGCTCGACGAGCCCATCCGGCCGGGCACGCCGCTGTCGAGGGCCACGCCCGACCTGCTGCGGCTCCTGCAGGGCGGCGGGGCCGGCGAGTCCGTCCCCCGCCTCACCAGCGAACAGGCCGAGGAGTACGTCGCCGAGCTGCGCGAGCCGCTGCGCGTGCTGCGCACCTACACCGGGCCGCTGCGCGACGCGGGCGGCGCCGTGGTGGGGCGCATCCTCACCGCGGAGGACGTCACCGCGGGCTGGGTGATGCAGCGCCGCCTCACGCAGGCGCAGAAGATGGAGAGCATGGGACGGCTGGCCGGCGGCGTCGCGCATGATTTCAACAACCTGCTCGGCACCATCCTCGGCTTCGGCACGATGCTGCTCGAGCAGACCTCCGCGCCCGATCCGCGGCACGAGGCGGCGGCGCAGATCGTGAGGGCCACCGAGCGGGCCTCGCGCCTCACCCGGGCGCTGCTGGACTTCAGCCGCAGCGCCCGCTTCGAACGGCTGCCGCTGCACCTGAACCAGGTGATCGAGGATGCCTACCAGGTGCTGCGCAGCGCCCTCGACCCGTCCGCCTCCCTGACGCTCCGCCTGGAGCCCGACCTGCCGTTGCTGCTCGGCGATTCGCTGCTCCTGCAGCAGGTGCTCGTCCATCTCGCCCAGGAGGTGCGCGAGCGGATCGGCGCGGGCGGCACGCTCACGCTCGTGACGCGCCTGGTCGAGCAGCCGCGCCCGCCGGAGGAGGCGCTCGGCGCGGGCGAGCCGCGCCATGCCGTCGCGCTCGAGCTGCGCACGACCGCGGGCGGCCAGGCCCGCCGCGCGGTGGAGCCGGCGCCCGACCGGGCGGGACTCACGCTCACCATCGTGGAGGACATCATCCGGGCGCACGGCGGCTGGCTCGTGACCCCGGCCGGGACCGACGAGACCGCCTTCCGCGCGGTCTTCCCGGTGGACACGGCCGAGGAGGCGCCGCTGCTGGTGCCGGCCTCGGCGACCGCCCGCGGCCACGAGACCGTGCTGGTCGTGGACGACGAGCCGGGCCTGCGGGCCCTGGCGCGCACCGGCCTGCAGCAGCGCGGCTTCGACGTGGTCGCGGTGGAGACCGGGGAACAGGCGCTCGAGATCCTGCGCCTGGGGGAGCCGCACGTGGACGTGATGCTCCTCGACCTGACCCTGCCGGGCATCTCGGGCGAGCGGGTGCTGCGCGAGGTGCGGAAGCTGACGCCCGGCCTGCCGGTCATCATCGCGAGCGGCTACGCCACGGTGGAGAGCCAGTCGTCGTGGATGGCGGCGGGCGCGGTGAGCTTCGTGGCCAAGCCCTACCGCATCCAGCAGATCGCGCAGAAGCTGCGCGAGGCCCTCGACCGGCACCAGCCGCTGCCGTCGTAGACGCTTCCTGCGCGTTCCCTGCGGGCCGGGTCCTGCGCTATCCTGCGGGCTCCGGCCCCGGGGGCGACAGCCGGGGCCGTGGTCGCCGCATCTGAACCCGGACAGGCTGGGCCGCGCACACCCGAAGAGGGCTGGCTCCATGGGCATCACCGACGACCAGTCGCTGACCGAGCACGACGAGCTCCAGCCCGGCGAGGGCTACCGCATCGGCCAGCTGGACGGTTTCAAGCGGCAACTACCCGACTCCGACCCGGTCGAGACCCGCGAGTGGACCGCCGCGCTGGACGGCGTCGTCCTGGCGCACGGGCCCGAGCGGGCCGACTTCCTGATGCGCAAGCTGCTCAAGCGGGCGCGCATGCTGCACATCGGGCTGCCGGGACTGGTGCAGTCGCGCTACATCAACACCATCTCCCCCGAGCAGGAGCCCTCCTTCATCGGCGACGAGGAGATGGAGCACCGCATCCGCCGCATCATCCGCTGGAACGCCGTGGTCATGGTGCTGCGCGCCAACCACCTGTTCCCCGGCCTCGGCGGGCACCTGGCCACCTACGCCTCCAGCGCCTCGCTCTACGAGATGGGCTTCAACCATTTCTTCCGCGGCAAGGACGACGCGCCCGGCGACCAGGTCTTCTTCCAGGGCCACGCCGCGCCCGGCATCTACGCCCGCGGCTTCCTGCAGGGCCGCATCAGCGAGCAGCAGCTCGATCACTTCCGCCAGGAGGTCGCAGGACTCGGGCTCTCCTCCTACCCGCACCCGCGGCTCATGCCCGACTGCTGGGAGTTCCCCACGGTCTCGATGGGACTGGGCCCGCTCAACGCGGTCTACCAGGCGCACTTCAACCGCTACCTGCAGGCCCGCGGCTTTGCCGACACCTCGAAACAGCGCGTCTGGGCCTTCCTCGGCGACGGCGAGACGGACGAGCCCGAGGCCTCCGGCGGGCTGGCCCTGGCGGGGCGCGAGGGACTCGACAACCTGACCTTCGTCGTGAACTGCAACCTGCAGCGGCTCGACGGCCCGGTGCGCGGCAACGGAAAGATCATCCAGGAGCTCGAGGCGCTCTACACCGGGGCCGGCTGGAACGTCATCAAGGTCATCTGGGGCCGCGAGTGGGATCCCCTGCTCGCGCAGGACTACGACGGGGTGCTGGTCGAGGCCATGAACGACACCGTGGACGGCGAGTGGCAGCGCTACTCGATCGAGAACGGCGCTTACATCCGCCAGCACTTCTTCGGACGCGACCCGCGGCTGCTCAAGCTGGTGGAGCACCTGAGCGACGACCAGCTGACGAAGCTGCGCCGCGGTGGGCACGACTACCACAAGCTCTACGCGGCCTACACGGCCGCGGTGAACTTCAAGGGCAAGCCCACGGTCATCCTCGCGAAGACCGTCAAGGGCTGGACGCTGGGCGGGACCACCGAGGCGCGCAACGTCGCGCACCAGCAGAAGAAGATGAACGAGGAGGAGCTGCGCAAGTTCCGCGACCGGCTCCAGCTGCCCATCCCCGACGACCGGCTCAAGGACGCGCCCTACTACCACCCGGGACCGGAGAGCCCCGAGGTGAAGTACCTGACCGGGCGTCGGCACCTGCTCGGCGGCTGCCTGCCCCGGCGCATCGTCCGGACCCAGCCGCTGCCGAGACCGCAGGACGCGGTGTTCGCCGAGTTCTTCGAGGGCACGCGCGAGGACCAGGCCGTCTCGACCACCATGGCCTTCGCGAAACTGCTGCGCAACCTGATCCGCGAGCCCGCGTGGGGCCGCCGCGTGGTGCCCATCATCCCCGACGAGGCGCGCACCTTCGGCCTCGAGGTGCTCTTCAAGGAGGTCGGCATCTATGCCGCGGGCGGGCAGCGCTACGAGCCCGTGGACTCGAAGGTCTACCTCTCCTACGTCGAGAAGGCCGACGGCCAGGTGCTCGAGGAGGGCCTCACCGAGGCCGGCTCGATGGCCTCCTTCACCGCAGCGGGCACGTCGTACGCCACGCACGGCGAGCCCATGGTCCCCTTCTACATCTTCTACTCGATGTTCGGCTTCCAGCGCACCGGCGACTTCGCCTGGGCGTTCGCCGACGCGCGCGGGCGCGGCTTCATGCTGGGCGCCACCGCGGGCCGCACCACGCTCAACGGCGAGGGGCTGCAGCACGAGGACGGCCACAGCCTCGTGCTCGCCTCGGTCATCCCCAACCTGCTCGCCTACGACCCGTGCTGGGCGTTCGAGATGACGGTCATCGTGCGCGAGGGCCTCGAGCGCATGTTCCGCAGGGGCGAGGACGTCTTCTACTACCTGACGCTCTACAACGAGGACTACCCCATGGCCCCGATGCCCGAGGGCGTGGAGGAGGGCATCCTCCGGGGCATGTACCTCTTCCGCCGGGGCGGCGGGGGCGCCAGACGCGCGCAACTCTTCGGCAGCGGCGTGATCCTGCGTGAGGCCCTGCGCGCGCAGAAGTTGCTCGCGGAGAAGCACGACGTGGCGGCCGACGTGTGGAGCGTGACGTCCTACCAGCAACTGCGCAACGAGGCGCTCACAGTCGAGCGCTGGAACCGCCTGCACCCGCTCGAGGCGCCGCGCGTGCCCTACGTGACGGCCACGCTCGGCGACGCGCCGGGCCCGGTGATCGCTGCGACCGACTTCATGAAGTCGATGCCCGACATGGTCGCGCGGTGGGTACCCCGTCCGTTCACGCCGCTCGGCACCGACGGCTTCGGACGCAGCGACACGCGCGAGGCGCTGCGGCGGCACTTCGAGGTGGACGCCGAGCACATCGTGGTGGCCACGCTCGCCGCGCTGGCGCGCGACGGCCAGGTCGAGCCGGAGGCCGTGGCGCAGGCGATCCGCGACCACGGGCTCGACCCGGAGGCGCCGGAGCCGCGCGAGGCCTAGCGGAGCACCGTCGTCCGCGCAGCCGCGGAGATCAGCGTCCCGGGGCGTCCCCGGCGCCGCCCCGGGTCCCGGGCGGGCCGTCGCATGCCGGGCAGTCGTCCGCGGGCTGGCGCGATCCCAACAACCCCTCGAGCCGCGCCTTCACCGCCGGCCAGTCGTCGTCCACGACGCCGTAGTAGACCGTGTCGCGCACCTCGCCCCGCCCGGTGACCATGTGCTTGCGGTGGACGCCCTCCTCGACGCAGCCCAGGCGGAGCATGGCCTGCCGCGAGCGCTGGTTGCGCGTGTCGGTCTTGAGCTCGACGCGCTGGCAGCCCCAGTTCTCGAAGGCGTGGCGCAGCATCAGGTACTTGGCCTCGGTGTTGATCGCGGTGCGCTGCCAGCGTTTCGCGATCCAGGTGCAGCCGATCTCCACGCGCCGGTGCGGGACTGCGATCGACATGAAGCGCGTGCTGCCCACGATGCGCCCGCCGGCCCGCTCGATCGTGGCGAAGGGCAGCGCCCGTCCAGCCGCCTGGTCCGCCAGCGCGTGCCCGACGTACGCCCGCAGGTCGGCTGCGGTCTCGATCCTCGCGGTGGCCCAGCGCCACAGGTCCGGATCGAGCCCCACCGCGACCAGGCCCTCCGCGTGCCGCTCGAGCGAGAGCGGTTCGAGCCGGACGAACGCGCCTTCGAGCGTGACGGGTTCGATGAACATGGCCACGAGGCTAGCACGGAACCGCGTACCCGCGGCAGTCGCTGGATCGAGCCGGACGTGCGTGCCCTCGAGGGCCACGGGTTCGATGCGCATGGACGGAAGGTCAGAAGCACTCCCGCAGGTGGGCAGGTTGCGGCAGCCTGCTCCCCGACGGCGCCACGGAGGGCGGCAGGGAGGGAGCCCTGGATCTCACGCACGAGCGTTGGCCGATCCTCGAACCGCTGATCCCGACGCCCAGGCACCGCGTGAGAACCGCGATGAACTTCACACGCGCGGACATCCAGTCGATCCTGTTCCAGGGCATCGTGCGACCCTCCTTGGTCGCCGATGGTGCCCGAAAGTGTCACCCATGTACCCGGTCTGAACTGTTACCAGTGTGCCCGGTCTGGACCGAATTCTCTTGACAGGATTTCGCGCGTGCACGCTGCCGCCCCGGCGGACGCGCTCCAGCAGCCCACCTCGGCGCGCCAGGCGCGCGTGGGTGGCGTCCATCCTTCCACGACGAGACTGAACTCGCGCCGCTCCTCGTTGTGTGCGCAGCAGGGCTCTACGAGCGCCGGAAATGGGCATGATATAGAGAAGGAGTTCCGCCCCCGTGACCCGCCCCCGCGGAGTCACCGCCGTGAATCACTACTCGCTGACGCACGTTCCCGACCCGGTCCTGCTGCGCGATCTCCGGTCGCTGCTCTCCCGGGAGC
>JANXPZ010000096.1 GCA_025357055.1 Candidatus Eiseniibacteriota bacterium
TCCTGCTGTCCAAGACCATCGACACCAAACTCGCCCGCATCTGGGACCTGGCGAGTCGCCCCAACCACTCGAACCGGGTTACATCGCAAACGGCTTGACGATGCCCCTCCGGGTTACATTCTCAAATGGCTTGACACGGGAGCCCCGCACTCCTCCCCTTCAGTCGCCGGCGTGGGCCGATCCGGCGCCCCAGCGCGCCGCGGCATCCTGCAGCCGCCCCACGGTTCGCGCCCGGCCCAGCAGCCACATCACCTCGAACAGGCCTGGCGCGGTCTTGCGGCCCGTCAGGGCCACGCGCGCGGCGGCCATGAGCTCTCCGGGCTTCACGCCCTGTGCGACCGCCAGGCCGCGGGTCGCGCGCTCGAGGCTCTCGAGGCTGAAATCCGGGTCGGACTCGAGGACCGCGGCCAGTTGCGCGAGCCGCGGGCCCACCGCCGGCTTCTCCAGCAGCTCGGCCCACGCCGCGGGCTCGGTCTCGAGCACATCGTTCAGCGCGAACGCCCCGGCGGTCTCCGCGTCGGCGAGTGTGCGCACCCGTTCGCCGAGCGTGCGCACCAGCGCCGTCCACCACTCGGCCGGGTGTCCCGAGAGATCGAAGCCGCGCCCGGCGAGGAAGCGCGTGACCAGCTCCGTGCGCTCACCCTCGGACAGGCGCTTCAGGTGCTGACCGTTCAGCCAGTCCAGCTTCTCGAGGTTGAAGATCGCCGGGTTGCGGCTCACCCGCTCCAGGCGGAAGACCCGCTCCAGCTCGGCGAGCGTGAACAACTCGGCCTTGTCGTCGTAGGCCCAGCCCAGCAGCGCCAGGAAGTTCACCATCCCGGCCGGCAGGTAGCCCAGCTCGTGGTAGGCCGCCACCGACGTGGCGCCGTGCCGTTTCGAAAGGCGCGACCCGTCGCTCCCGAGGATCATGGACACGTGGGCGAAGACCGGCGGCTCCCAGCCGAGCGCGGCGTAGAGCGCCACCTGCCGCGGCGTGTTCGAGATGTGGTCGTCGCCGCGGATGACGTGGCTGATCTCCATCTCGTGGTCGTCCACCACGCAGGCGAAGTTGTAGGTCGGCAGCCCGTCGGCGCGCAACAGCACGAAGTCGTCCAGCACGTCGTTGCGGAAGGCCACGCGGTCGCGCACCACGTCCTTCCACGCCGTCTCCCCCGCGGTGTCGAGGGCGAAGCGCAGGGCCGCGCCGCGGCCTTCGGCCTCGAGCCGCGCGCGGGCCGCCCCATCGAGGCCACGACAGCGGCCGTCGTAGCGTTGCGGTTCCTTGTTCGCCGCCTGCGATTCGCGCATCGCCTCCAGCTCCGCCGGAGTGCAGTAGCACGGATAGGCCCGGCCTGCGGCCCGCAACGCCGCGGCGTGGCGGTGGTAGTGGTCGCGGCGCTCGGACTGGAAGTAGGGCCCGTGTGCGCCACCGACCTCCGGACCCTCGTCCCACGCCAGCCCGAGCCAGCGCAGGCTGTCGAGGATCGCGGCCACCGACTCATCGGTGGAGCGGGCCGCGTCGGTGTCCTCGATGCGCAGCACGAAGACCCCTCCGTGCACGCGGGCGAACAGGTAGTTGTAGAGCGCGGTGCGCGCGCCCCCGACGTGCAGGAAGCCCGTGGGGCTCGGAGCGAAACGGACGCGGACGGTCACGTGCGGATCCTCGGGCTGCGGTCGGTCGCCGGGCGGGGCCGTCAGCCCCGACCCTGCTTCCTCTCGATCTTCGCCCAGGCGTCCTTCAGCGTGACCGTGCGGTTGAAGACCGGGGCGCCGGGGCTGGAGTCCGCCGGGTCGGCGCAGAAGTAGCCGAGCCGCTCGAACTGGCACGGCGCGCCAGGCACCGCCGCAGCCAGCGACGGTTCGAGCTTGCAGCCCTGCAGGGTCTCCAGCGACCTCGGGTTGAGACTCCGCGTGAAGTCCTGGCCGTCGGGCACGGCCTCCGGGATCTCCACGCCGAACAACGTCTCGTAGAGCCGCACTTCGCCCTCGACCGCATGAGCCGCGGACACCCAGTGGATCGTGGCCTTCACCTTGCGCCCGTCGGGCGTGTCGCCGCCGCGCGTCGCCGGGTCGTAGCGGGCGCGCACCTCGACGACCTCGCCGGTCGCGGGGTCCTTCACCACGCCGGTGCAGGTGATCAGGTACGCGTAGCGCAGCCGCACCTCCACTCCCGGGCTCAGGCGGTGGTACTTCGGCGGCGGCACCTCGCGGAAGTCGTCCTGCTCGATGTAGACGACGCGGGAGAACGGCACCCGGCGGGTGCCCATCGCGGCGTCCTCGGGATTGTTGACCGCCTCCATCTCCTCGGCCTGCCCCTCGGGGTAGTTCTCGATCACCACCCGCAGCGGCCGCAGCACCGCCATGGCGCGCGGGGCACGCCGGTTGAGGTCTTCGCGCACGAAGTGCTCCAGCAGGCCCAGTTCGACCATGTTCTCGCGCTTCGCCACGCCGATGCGCTCGCAGAAGGCGCGGATGGCCTCGGCCGGATAGCCGCGCCGCCGCATCCCCGAGAGGGTCGGCATGCGCGGGTCGTCCCAGCCCCGCACCTGCCCCTCCTGCACGAGCCGCAGCAGCTTGCGCTTGCTCATCACGGTGTAGGTCACGTTGAGCCGCGCGAACTCGTGCTGGCGAGGCTGTGGACGGGGCAGCTCGAGCGCCTCGAGGAGCCAGTCGTAGAGCGGGCGGTGCACCTCGAACTCGAGCGTGCAGATGCTGTGGGTGATGCCCTCGATGTAGTCGCTCAGGCCGTGGGCGAAGTCGTACATCGGGTAGATGCACCACTGGTCGCCCGTGTGATGGTGCGAAGCGTGGCGGATGCGGTAGAGCACGGGGTCACGCAGCCAGACGTTGGGCGCGCGCATGTCGATCCTCGCGCGCAGCGTGCAGGCGCCGTCCGGGAACTCGCCGGCGCGCATCCGCTGGAACCGGTCGAGGTTCTCCGCCACCGGGCGGCCCTGGTAGGCGCTCTCCTGCCCCGGCCGGTCGGGGGCACCGCGCATCTGGTCGATCTCCTCGGCGGAGTGGTCGCAGACGTAGGCCTTGCCCTTGCGGATCAGTTCGAGCGCGTACTCGTAGAGCGGCCCGAAGTAGTCCGAGGCGTAGAACGGCTCCAGCGCCTCACCGCGGCCCTGCGCCGGCATGACCGGAGCGAGGTAGTAGTCCTGGCGGCCCTCCACGGCGCGCGGCTCCGCCGTCCGGCCGGCCGGCTTCAGGCCCAGGCAGTGGTCGGCCCAGCCGGCGATCAGCCACTTCACGTCCGCCGTGATGGAGTCGACGTACTCGATGTCCTCCTTGGTCGGATTCGTGTCGTCCATGCGCAGGTTGCACTGCCCGCCGAACTGGCGGGCGATGCCGAAGTTGAGGCAGATGGACTTGGCGTGACCGATGTGGAGATAGCCGTTGGGCTCCGGCGGAAAGCGGGTCACCACACCGCGACAGCGGCCCGAGGCGAGGTCCTGCTGGACGAGCTCCCGGATGAAGTCCTGGTGCTCCTGGGTCGGCGGATCCTGGTTCATGTTCGCATCCGGCATGGCGCCCCTGAAGGTGACGTGTCACGGGATCGAAGCGGAGGGGCGGACTCTAGCACAGCACGGTGCGGCACGGCCCGAGACCGGTCACCGGTGTCGTTCCGCAGTGACTTTGTCACCCCCTAACTCCGCAGTGAGAGTGTCACCCCCATGGACGACATGCTCATGGGAGTTCGGGAGGCCCGGCGGCTGGGCCTGGTAGAAGCCGCACGACGAGGGGATACGACGAACC
>JANXPZ010000102.1 GCA_025357055.1 Candidatus Eiseniibacteriota bacterium
ACTCCCGGACCGGTGGCGCTGCGCCTACCCTCGCTGCCAGTACTTGGGGCGATGGACCGCCTGCAGGACGCGCTTGCGCATCCTCAGACTGGTGGGCGTGACCTCGAGCAGTTCGTCCTCGCGGACCCATTCCAGCGCCTCCTCGAGCGACTTCCGATGCACCGGGAACAGGTGCACGCTCTCGTCGGCGGTGGAGGAGCGCATGTTGGTGAGCTTCTTCTCCTTCACGATGTTGACGTCGATGTCCTCCTCGCGCGGGTTCTCGCCCACGATCATCCCCTCGTAGACGCGCTCGCCCGGCTCGACGAACATCTCGCCGCGGTCCTGGACGTGCTCCAGCGCATAGGCGGTGACCTTGCCGGCGCGGTCGGAGACCAGGGCCCCGGTCACCCGGTGCGGGATCTCCCCCGCCCACGGCTCGTAGCCGTCGAACAGGTGGTTGAGCAGACCGGTGCCGCGGGTGTCCGTGAGGAACTGGTTGCGGAAGCCGATGAGCCCCCGCGAGGGGATGTGGAACTCGAGCCGCACCCGCCCGGTGCCGTGGTTGACCATGTTGGTCATGCGACCGCGACGCGTGCCCATCTTCTGCGTCACCACGCCGATGTACTCCTCCGGACAGTCGATGACGAGCTTCTCGAAGGGCTCGTGCCGCACGCCGCCGACCTCGCGCGTGATGACCTCCGGCTTGCTGGCCGCCAGCTCGAATCCCTCGCGCCGCATCATCTCGATGAGGATGGCCATCTGGAACTCGCCACGCCCCGAGACCTTGAAGGCGTCCGGAGTGTCGCTCGGCTCGATCCGCAGGCTCACGTTGATCAGCAGCTCGCGCTCGAGCCGCTCCCGGAGATTGCGCGAGGTGACGTAGCGCCCCTCCTGGCCTGCGAAGGGCGAGGTGTTGACCTGGAACATCATGCTCACCGTGGGCTCGTCGATGACGACGTGCGGCAGGGGCCGCGGGTTCTCCGCGTCCGTGATGGTCTCGCCGATGTTGACCACGGAGAAGCCGGCCAGCGCCACGATCTCGCCCGGCCCCGCCGTCTCGACCTCGGTCCGCTCGAGGCCCTCGAAGACGTAGAGGTTCGTCACCCGCGCCCGCTCGGCCTGCCCGTCGACCCGCACGAGCGCCACGTCCTGGCGCGCCGACACGCGCCCGTTGACGATGCGCCCGATCGCCAGGCGCCCCACGTAGTCGGAGTAGTCGAGGTTCAGCACGAGCATCTGCAGCGGCATCTCCGGCTCGTAGCAGGGCGCGGGGATGGTGCGCATGATCTCGTCGAAGAGCGGCTTGAGCGGGAGATCCTCGCCGTCCGGCGTCAGCCGGCAGATGCCGTCGCGGGCGATGGTGTAAAGCACCGGGAAATCGAGCTGCTCCTCGGTCGCGTCGAGATCGATGAACAGATCGTAGACCTCGCTCAGCACCTCCTGCGGGCGCGCGTCCTTGCGGTCGATCTTGTTGATGACCACGATCGGTGGCAGGCCCAGCTCCAGGGCCTTGCGCAGCACGAAGCGCGTCTGCGGCAGCGGGCCCTCGCTGGCGTCCACCAGCAGCAGTACGCCGTCCACCATCTTGAGGGTGCGCTCCACCTCGCCGCCGAAGTCGGCGTGCCCCGGCGTGTCCACGATGTTGATCTTCGTGGGCCCGAAGCGCACGGCGGTGTTCTTGGCGAGGATGGTGATGCCCCGTTCGCGCTCCAGGTCGTTCGAGTCCATCACCCGCTCCACCACTTCCTGGTTCTCGCGGAACACGCCGCTCTGCCAGAGCATGGCGTCCACCAGCGTGGTCTTGCCGTGGTCCACGTGAGCGATGATGGCGATGTTGCGCAGGTCCTCGCGCACGGCGAGGCCGGCGTTCGGGGTCTTGCCGCGTTCGTCGCGCGGCTTCAAAGTCTTGGTCATCGTGACCCCTTGGACGGGAACGCCGCAGGCGGCGTCCCGAGGAAGCCGGCGAGCGCGTCCCAGTAACCGGCGCGCTCGTCGAGTGAATCGTAGGAATAGAGCGCGAGCGTGCGGTAGCCGAGCTCGGTCGCCCCCTTGATCTTGGCCGCGGTCGCTGCGGCGGTCGAGTTGAAGACCGCGATCCCGGGCACCACGCGCCCCGTGCCCGGATCGGACGAATAGGCCAGCATCTGGCTGAGCACGGTCTGCACCCCGGGCGCGTAACACATCACGAACACGCGATCGAGCAGGCCCTCGCGCACCCAGGCGCGCCACTCCTGGGCGTGATTCCGCTCGGCCGAGACCGTGTCCGCCAGCACCGCGGCGCTGAGCGCGAGCCCCGGACGGCTGCGTGCGATCGAGTCGCGCACCCCGCGCACGATGGCCGTGACCTGCGCGCGCTGAAAGGCCATCCAGGACGAGTCGAGCGCCGCGTGCCGGGCCGCAGGTTCGAGCCCGAAGCGAGCGGGGTCGGCGCCCTGCTCGAGCGCGAAGGTGGCACGCGCGTTCGCGTCGAGCCCGGCGAACGCGCCGGGCTCCCGGATGTAGTCGAGATGGATGCCATCCACGGCGTAGCGCGTGGCGATCTCCTGCGCGATCGAGGCGATCCAGGCGCGCACGGCGGGCCGCGCCGGGCTCAGGTAGACACCCTCGACTCCCAGCCGGCGGCGCTCCCCGGCGCTCAGTTGCGTCATCGAGCGGCCATCGGGCAGGTGCGCCACCCACTCGGGATGCCGGTTCAGCACGTGGCGCGGATCGCGCGGACGGTGCGGCGCCGACCAGACCAGCACGCAGTTCATCCAGGCGTGGACCTCGAGCCCGGCCGCGTGCGCGCGTTCCAGCACGAGTCCGAGCGGATCGAAGCCGGACCGGTCCAGCGCCTCGGCACGCGGCAGCAGGTCCGAGCGGTAATAGGCGTCGCCGCGGCCCACGACCTGTACCAGGAGCCCGCGCACGCCGGCCGCGCTGGCGCGTCTCACCAGCCGCTCGATGGCCGCGCTGTCGAGCAGCGCGGAACGCGTGACCCAGAGGTAGTCGACGAACAAGGTGGATCGCGCGGCGGAGCGGTCGGCGCCCCCCGCATCCACGGCCGTGACCCGTCTCGCGCCGGACGAGTCGGCGGTGGACGCGGCCGCGGTGAGCGTGTCGACGGTAGACACGGCCGCGGCGAGCGTGTCGGTGGCGGACGCGGCCGCAGCGGACGTGTCGGTGGGGGACAGCCCCATCCCCCCGCCAGCCGGCGGGCCGGCGAGGCTCACGACGAGGACCAGAGCAAGGAGCGGGAACATGGGTCGCGGGGATCGAGGAGCGCCGGCGGGGCCGGCGCGCGAACGCGGGCGGATGGGAACTCCTCCGCCCGCGCGCTCCAGCCTCGGGATGCGGGCGACGCTATCCGGTCTTGACCCCGGTGCGCGTGCGCTTCTTCGCCGGGGCCACGGGACCGCCTTCTTCGCGACGGCGGCCACCCCGCTTCGACTTCTCCTCGGCACTCGCCTCCTCGTCCTTTTCCTCGCCCTTCTTCGCCTTCTTCTTCTCGCTGCCCTTGAGCGCCTTCTCCCGGGCCTCCGCCGCGGCGATGCGATCCTTGCGCTCCGTCTCCTTCTGCTCGGTGGTCTTCACCAGCTCGAGATAGGCGGTCTCTCCGGCGTCGCCGAGCCGTCGCCCGATCCGTACGATGCGCGTGTAGCCGCCGTGACGCTCCTCGTACCAGGGCGCGATCGTGGCGAACAGCTTCGCCGTGACCGCCGGCCGCATCACGAAACGCGCCACGTGACGGCGCGCCGCCAGATCGCCGCGCTTGGCGAAGGTGATCAGGCGCTCGGCCAGCCGCCGCGATTCCTTGGCCTTCACGACGGTCGTCTCGATGCGCTCGTACTGGAACAACGCCGTGACGAGGTTGCGCAGCACCGCGCGCCGGTGGGACGCCGTGCGGCTCAGCTTGCGATGGTCTTTTCGGTGTCGCATGTCAGTCCGATTCCCTTTCGACCGGCCGCGCCGGCCGCGTCATCCCGCAGGCCCGGTCAGCCCTCGACTGTCGTCGGCGTCTTGTGCTGGAAATACGGGGTCACGTCCATGCCGAAGGACAGCCCACTCTCGGCCAGCAGGTCCTGGATCTCCTTGAGGGACTTGCGGCCGAAGTTGCGGTACTTGAGCATCTCCGACTCACTCTTCTGGACCAGGTCCCCGATGGACTTGATCTCGGCCGCGCGCAGGCAGTTGCTCGAGCGCACCGACAACTCCAACTCCTCGACATTCTTGTTCAGCTGTCCGAGCATGCGGGCGACCTGGGGGTCATCCGGCTCGTCGCCTTCCATCTCGATCGGCACCTCGAAGCGGATGAACATGTCGAAGTGGTCGCGCAGCAGCTTCGCCGCCCAGGCAACCGCGTCCGCCGGAAGGATGCCCTGGTCGGTCCACACCTCGAGGGTCAGCTTGTCGTAGTCGATGCGCTGCCCGACGCGCGTGGCCTCGACCTGGTAGTTCACCTTCGTGACCGGCGAGAACAGCGAGTCGATCGGGATCACCCCGATGGGCCGGTCCGTCTGCGAGTGCGAATCGGCGGTGGCATAGCCGCGGCCACCGTTCAGATCCACTTCCATGCGCAGATCGCCGTCCCGGTTCAGGGTGGCGATGTGGAGGTCGGGGTTGAGGATCTCGACGTCCGCATCCGCCTTCATGTCGGAGGCCTTCACCTCGCGCTTGCCGCTCACCTCGAAAATGCCCTTCTTCGGGCCGTCCCCGTGGAGCTTCAGCCGCACCTGCTTGAGATTGAGGATGATCTCCGTCACGTCCTCGATCACACCGGGCAGGGTCGAGAACTCGTGGAGCACGCCCTCGATGCGCACGGCGGTGATCGCCGCGCCCTGGAGGGACGAGAGCAGCACGCGCCGGAGCGAATTGCCCAGCGTGATCCCGAACCCGCGTTCCAGCGGCTCGATGACGAACTTGCCGTACCCGGTAGTATTGCCGAGGTCCGCGACCACCTGTTTCGGCATGGTCAGATTCTTCCATTTCATCAGGGAGCCCCCCAGAGGAGAAGGCGTGGGCTACTTCGAGTAGAGCTCGACGATGAGCTGCTCGTTGACCGGCGCGGCGATGGCCGCGCGCGAAGGAACGTTGAGGATCCGGCCCGCCAGGCGCTCGGGGCTCAATTCGAGCCATTCGGGCGCCGTCTGGCCCTTGCGCGCCTCGAGTGAGCTGGCGATGATCATCAACTTGCGGCTCTTCTCACGAACCATGACCTCGTCGCCCGGCTTCACCAGGAACGAGGGGATGTCCACCTTGCGGCCGTTCACCAGCAGGTGGCCATGACGCACGAGCTGCCGCGCCTGGCTGCGGTTGGCCGCGAAGCCGATCCGGTAGACGACGTTGTCAAGACGGCGCTCGAGCATCTGGAGCAGCACCTCGCCGGTGACGCCCTTGGACTCGGCCGCCTTCTCGAAGTAATTGCGGAACTGCCGCTCGAGCACGCCGTACATGCGGCGCACCTTCTGCTTCTCGCGCAACTGCACGCCGTAGTTCGTTTCCTTGATCCTGCGGGTCTTGCCGTGCTCTCCGGGCGCGTAGGAGCGGCGCTCGATCGCGCACTTGTCGGTGTAGCAGCGGGAGCCCTTGATGAAGAGCTTCATGCCCGCCCGCCGGCACATGCGGCAACGCGCACCTTGGTAAACCGCCATGTCGCTCTCCTAGACCCGGCGCCGCTTGGGCGGCCGGCAACCGTTATGCGGGATGGGGGTGACATCCTTGATGGCCGAGATCTCGAGCCCCGCCGCCTGCAGCGAACGGACAGCCGCCTCGCGCCCCGCGCCGGGACCCTTCACCCAGACCTCGACGCGCTTCATGCCGAGATTGAGGGCCTCGCGCGCGCTGGCTTCCGCGGCCACCTGCGCCGCGAACGGAGTGCTCTTTCGTGAACCCTTGAAGCCCGCCTTGCCCGCGCTGCCCCAGGTGACCACGGCACCATCCATGTCCGTGATGGTGATGATCGTGTTGTTGAAGCTCGCCTGCACGTGGGCCACCCCGTTGGTGCCCACCTTGCGGTCGCGCTTCTTCGTCTTCTTGACCTCAGCCACTCGGTACCTCCTCGACGGTTACTTCTTGGGCGCGGGCTTGGCGACGGTGCGCTTCATCACGCCGGCGGTCTTCTTCGGGCCCTTGCGGGTGCGCGCGTTGGTCTTGGTGCGCTGACCGCGCACCGGCAGCCCCCGGCGATGCCGCAGGCCCCGGTAGGCCCCGATGTCCATCAGACGCTTGATGTTCATCGCCATCTCGCTGCGCAGCGCACCCTCGACCTTGTACTCGCGCTCGATGATGTTGCGCAGCTTACCGGTGTCCTCATCGGTCAGGTTCTTGACCCGGATGGAGCCCGAGACGCCGGCCGTGTCCAGGATCTTGCGCGCGGTCGCGCGACCGATGCCGTAGACATAGGTCAGCGCGATCTCGATCCGCTTCTCGTTCGGCAGATCAACGCCGGCAATGCGTGCCACGAAACGCCTCCTTCGCTACTTCTGACGCTGCTTGTGCCGCGGATTGCGCTTGCAGATCACGCGGATCACGCCCTCGCGACGCACCACTTTGCAGTGCTCGCAGATTTTCTTGACCGAAGTACGAACCTTCATCGCCTTGCCTCCGGCAGGCCACCCCGGACTCGGGCCGCCTGCAACCCTACCCACGCTGGGGCACCCGCACGAGCGGGTCCGGGCACCCCGGCACCGCCTACTTGTAGCGGTACACGATCCGGCCGCGCGTCAGATCGTACGGCGACAACTCGATCGTGACCTTGTCGCCCGGCAGGATCTTGATGAAATGCATCCGCATCTTGCCCGAGATGTGGGCCAGCACCTTGTGACCGCTCTCCAGTTCCACACGGAACATGGCGTTCGGCAGCGGCTCGATCACGGTGCCTTCGACCTGGATGCCTTCCTCTTTCGCCAAAGCTTCCCTCGCTACTCTCCTTCGGCCGCCGAGAGGATCTCGGGACCGTTCGGACCCAGAGCCACGGTGTGCTCGAAGTGGGCGCTGAGACTGCCGTCCTTCGTCACCACCGTCCAGCCATCCGGCTGGGTGACCACTTCGGGTCCGCCTACATTCACCATCGGTTCGATGGCCAGCACCTGCCCGATCATCAGCCGGGGCCCCCGGTCGGGCGGCCCGTAATTCGGCACCTGCGGCTCCTCGTGCATCTCGCGCCCGATGCCGTGTCCCACGAGCGCGCGCACGATCGAGAAACCGTTGCGCTCGACGTGCGTCTGGATCGCGTGGGAGATGTCCCCCACACGGTTCCCGCCCCGGGCCCGCGCGACCCCTTCCAGCAACGCCTCGCGCGTGACCTGCATCAGGCGCCTCACCTCCGCGCTCACCTCCCCCACCGCGAAGGTGCGGGCCGAGTCGCCGTAGTACCCGTTCATCTCCACACCCACGTCCACCCCGATCATGTCGCCATCGTCCAGGCGCCGCGGACCCGGGATCGCGTGAACCACCTCTTCGTTCACCGACGGACAGATGGTCGCCGGGAACCCGCGGTAGCCCTTGAAAGCCGGCCGTCCGCCGTGGTCCCGGATGAACGTCTCCGCCAGCCGGTCCAGCGCGGCGGTGGTCACGCCCGGCCGGATCTCCCGGCCCAGCATGTCGAGCGTCCGCGCCACGAGTTGCGCCGCCACGCGGATGGCTTCGATCTCCCGCCGATCCCTCAGGTACACCATCTCAGTTCGTCTGGGCTGTCCGCGAGCCGCAGCCTGCTTCCCGCTGCAACGTCTCGAACACCTCGTCCACCGTGCCCGTGCCGGCCACCGCGCGCAACCGCCCACCGACCGCGTAGTAGGCCACCAGGGGCGCGGTCTTGGCCTGGAATTCCGCGAACCGCTGCCGTACGGACTCTTCGCTGTCGTCTTTCCGCGGCCGAAGCTCCGCGTCCGGATGCTCGTCGCAGTGACGTCCGTCCCGCGCCGGCGCCCCTTCCGGGTTGTAGGCGCGCTTGCACACCGGGCACTCTCGCCGTCCCTGCAACCGCCGGATCAGTTCGTCCTCGTTCACCGTGATGGAGAGCACCACGTCGATCTGCTGCCCCCGCGCCGCCAGCATCGCGTCCAGCGCCTCCGCCTGCGGCACGGTCCGCGGGAACCCGTCCAGCACGAATCCTTCCTGGGCGTCCGGCTCGCTCGTGCGTTCGCGCACGAGCCCGACCATCACGTCGTCGTCCACCAGTCGCCCCGAGTCCATCTGCCGCCGGGCCTCGAGCCCGAGCGCCGTGCCGCGCGCCGCCGCCTCGCGGAGGATCTCCCCCGTCGAGATCAGCGCGCAGCCGCACACAGCGGCCAGCCGCCGTCCCTGCGTGCCCTTGCCCACGCCCGGAGCGCCGAGCATGACGAGGCGCACGCTACATCCTCTGGCGGCCGCGGATGCGGCCACCCTTGACGAAACCTTCGTAGTGCCGCATCAGCAGGTGGGACTCGACCTGCTGCAGCGTGTCGAGCGCCACGCCCACCACGATGAGCACGCTCGTGCCCCCGAAGCCCATGAACGGCATGTTGGTCGCGCCGATGATGAGGTCCGGCAACACGGCGATGAGCGCCAGGAAGACGGCGCCCGGCAGCGTGATGCGCGACAGCACCTTGTCGATGTAGTCGGCGGTCTTCCGCCCCGGGCGGATGCCCGGCACGAAGCCGCCGTGCTTACGCATGTTCTCCGCCAGGTCGTTCGGGTTCAGCACGACCGCGGTGTAGAAGTAGGTGAAGAAGACGATGATGAGCCCGTAGAGGATGTTGTAGATCCAGCCCGTGGGGCTGAAGATCTGCCCCAGCCCTGCCAGCGGACTGTCCGCCTTGACGAACCCCGCGACGGTGGCCGGCAGGATCATCACGCTCGAAGCGAAGATGATCGGGATCACGCCGGCCGTGTTGACGCGCAGCGGGATGTGCGTGTTCGCCCCGCCGTACATGCGCCGGCCGACGATGCGCTTGGCGTACTGCACCGGGATCTTGCGCACGGCCTGGGTCATGAGGATGACGGCCGCGATCACGCCGACCATCATCGCTACGATGCCGAGGAGCACCGGCCAGCTCAGCGAACCACCGCGCAGGCTCTCGAACGCCGACAGGATGGTGTTCGGCACCCGTCCGACGATGTTGATGAAGATGATGAGCGAGATGCCGTTGCCGATGCCGTGCTCGGTGATCTTCTCGCCCAGCCACATGACCAGGATGGTGCCGGTCGTCTGCGTCACGATGGTCGAGAAGGTGAACAGGAAGCCTGGATCGGGCACGATCGGCAGTCCCTGGGTCTGGCCCAGGTTCGTGAGGAACACGCTGTAGGCATAGGACTGGATGAACGAGATCAGGACCGTGCCGAAGCGGGTGTGCTGGGTGATCTTCTTCTGCCCCTCCTCGCCCTCCTTGCGCAGCTTCTCGTAGTACGGGACCACCGCACCGAGCAACTGCAGGATGATCGAGGCGGAGATGTACGGCATGATGCCCAGGGCGAAGATGGTGGCGCGGGAGAAGGCCCCGCCCACGAACAGGTCGTAGAGCCCGAACAGCCCGCCTGCAGCGCCCGACGCGGCGAAGGCCCCGGCCAGCGCGCGCGCGTTGACTCCCGGCGTGGGCAGGTGCTCGCCCAGCCGATAGATCACGATGAGCGCCATCGTGAACAGGATGCGCCGCTTCAGCTCGGGGACCTGGAAGATGTTCCGGATCTTCTCGATCATGGTTCCTCGGCGCTCCTAGGCCCCGGCCTTCGGCCTGGGCGTCTCCACGGTGCCGCCGGCGGCCTCGACCGCGCGGCGAGCGGCTTCACTCGCGGCGTCCACACGCACCGTGAGCGCCACCTCGAGCTTTCCTCCGGCCAGGAGCTTCACCGGCAATCTGCCGCGCACGAGCTTCCGCTGCGCGAGCCACGCGCGGTCCACGGTGGTGCTCGCCGGGACCTCGGCCAGCCGGCCCACCGACACGACCTGGTATTCGACCCGGCCCGGGTTCTTGAACCCGCGCTTGGGCAGTCGACGCTGGATCGGCATCTGGCCGCCCTCGAACCACGAGGGGATCTTTCCGCCGGCTCTGGCCTTGTGGCCCTTGTGCCCGCGTCCCGCCGTGCCACCCAGACCGCTTGCAGAGCCCTTGCCGCGGCGCTTGCGGGTCTGCGTGGCCCCGGAGGCCGGACGAAGCGTCCCAATGCGAATCATCGCCATCCCCCTCTAACCCTCCACCACTTCGACGAGGTGGCGGACCTTGAAGATCATGCCCCGGATCTGGGGCGTATCGTTCTGCTCGATGACCTGGTGCAACCGGTGGATCCCGAGGGCCGAGATGGTCTGCTGCTGGTCCTTCGGGTGCCCGCTCGCACCCCTGATCTGGCGGATTCGGATCGTCTTAGGCATGCGGCTCACTCCGGATGCCGAACAGTTCGTCCAGGCTGATGCCGCGCATGGCGGCGATTTCGGAAGGCCGACGCAGACGCTGCAGCCCGTTCACGGTGGCCTTCACCAGGTTGTGGGGATTGCGGCTGCCCAGGCACTTGGTCAGCACGTTCTGCACCCCGGCCACCTCGAGCACGGCACGCACGCCGGAACCCGCGATGACGCCGGTGCCCGGTGACGCGGGCTTCAGCAGCACTTCGCCCGCGCCGAACTTCCCGACGATGACGTGCGGGATCGAGCTGCCGCGCGTGATCGGGACGCGGAACATGCTCTTCTTCGCGACTTCTCCGGCCTTGCGGATCGCGTCCGCGACTTCATTGGCCTTGCCCAACCCCACACCCACCCGACCCTTCTGGTCGCCCACCGCCACGATGGCGTTGAACGAGAAGCGCCGCCCGCCCTTCACGACCTTGGCGCAGCGGTTGACGTTGATGACCCGCTCGACGAATTCGGACTTGGGGGCTTCCGACTGGCCGCCCCGGCCCCGATTATCCTGGCCTCGCACGTCGTCCTCCTAGAATTCCAGGCCGCCGGCCCGCGCGCCGTCGGCGAGCGCCTTCACGCGCCCGTGATACAGGTAACCGCCTCGATCGAAGCTCACGCGCGCAACGCCCTTTTCCTTCGCGCGCGCGGCCAGACGCTTGCCGACCTCGGCGCAGATGCCGAGCTTGCCCTTGCCCTCGCGTGTCACGTCCTCACGGCTCGAAGCGGCCGCCAGCGTGACGCCACGCACGTCGTCGATGATCTGGGCGTAGATGTGCCTGGAGCTTCGGAAAACCGAGAGCCTCGGACGCTCCACCGAGCCCGTGACCCGCTTGCGGATGCGATAGCGCCGGATCCGGCGCCGCTCGTACTTGTTGTGCTGACCGCTCATATTATGCCGACCCCGCGGCCTTACCGGCCTTGCGACGGACGTATTCGCCCTCGTAGCGCACACCCTTACCCTTGTAGGGCTCGGGCGGACGAAATCCGCGGATGTTCGCGGCGACCTGGCCGACCTGCGCCTTGTCTGCGCCGCTCACCTTGATCCGCGTAGGAGCCTCGACCTTGACGGTGATGCCCTGCGGAGCCTCGTATCGGATGGAGTGCGAGTAGCCGAGCTGCAGCACCAGCGTGTTCGCGTCCATCGCGGCACGGTACCCCGTGCCCTGGATCTCGAGGTTCTTGCTGAAACCGGTCGTCACGCCCAGCACCATGTTGTTGAGCTTGGCGCGCATCGTCCCGAAGGCCGGGTTGCGGACCACGCGCTCGGACGACACGCGCGCCTCCGCGCCATCGACCACCACGTGGGTGCCGACCAGCACCGGGTGCGTGAGTTCTCCGTTCGGCCCCTTCACGCGGATCAGGCTATCGCCTTCCACGATGACCGTGACGCCGTTCGGGATGGGGACCGGGAGCTTTCCGACTCTCGACATTCCGCCCCCCTACCAGACCTGGCAGACGAGCTCGCCGCCGAGACCCGCTTCGCGGGCCTCACGGTCGGTCATCAGCCCGCGTGAAGTGGACAGGATCGAGGCTCCCAGGCCGCCCATCACCTTCGGCAGCCGCGCCTTCCCGAGGTACACGCGACGGCCGGGCGAGCTCACGCGGCGCAGGCCGGTGATGACAGGCACGTCGTTGGTCGCGTACTTGAGGTAGACGCGCAGGGTTCCCTGCTTGTCGTTCTCGATCACCTTGAAATTGTTGATGTAGCGCTCGCGCAACAGCACGCGAGCCAGCTCCGTCTTGAGCTTCGAGGCGGGCACGTCCACCTTGCGATGCTTGGCGCGAATCGCGTTGCGCACACAGGTCAAGAAGTCCGCCACCGGGTCACTGACCGACATTCACGTCCTCCCAGAACCACCGTTCAGAGCACGGACCACCCGCACCCTGCTGCCTGGTCCCGTCATGCCCCGGACCCACGCTTCGCGTGGGTCCCCGGGCGGGTTCACCAGCTCGACTTCACGACGCCCGGGATCTGACCTGACAGCGCCAGCTCCCGGAAGCAGATGCGGCACATCCCGAAGTCACGCAGGAAGGCGCGCGGCCGCCCGCAACGATGACAGCGGGTATAGGCGCGCACCTTGAACTTCGGGGTCCGCTTCCACTTCTCCATGATGGACTTCTTCGCCACGAGCGCCTCCCCTGCCTATTGCGGCCGGAAGGGCATGTTCATGAGCCGCAACAGCTCTCGCCCTTCCTCGTCCGTTCGTGCCGTCGTGACGATCGTCACGTCCAGGCCGCGGATCTTGCCCACCTTCTCGATGTTGATCTCCGGGAAAATCGTCTGCTCCTGCAGCCCCACCGAGTAGTTCCCACGGCCGTCGAACGACCGCGGCTTCAGGCCGCGGAAGTCGCGGATGCGGGGCACCGCCACGTTGACCAGCCGGTCGTAGAATTCGAACATCCGCGCGCCGCGCAGGGTCACGGCACAACCGATCGGAACGCCCTCGCGCAGCTTGAAGTTCGAGATCGACTTCTTCGCGCGTCGCACCGTCGGGCGCTGGCCCGCGATGGCGCACAGCTCGTTCGCGGCAGCGTCCAGCAGCTTCGCGTCCACCAGCGCGTCACCCACGCCCATGTTGAGCACGATCTTCACCAGGCGCGGCGCCTGCATGACACTGGTGTACTGGAACTTCTCCATCAGCGCCGGGCGCACCGTCTGCTCGTAGAATTTCGCGAGCCGCGGCTTCTCGGCCGGGCCCTTCGGGCGGCCCATCTCGACTGTGCCGCCCTTGGCACCCTTGCCACCCGCGTCGCCCTTGCCGGCCTTGCTGACCTTCGGCGCCTTCTCCTGCTTGGGCGCCTTCTCCTGTTTCGCCGCCTTGGGCTTCTTCTCGTCCGCCATGCTTCATTCTCTCCAGGGTCCAGTTCGCACGGTCCACCTGACCCTGGTAAACCAGGACCGTGCCCGGGAGCGTTCCGCTCCCCCGTCCTTACAGCCTAATCCGACTTCGACAGCGTCTCGCCGCTGGCGCGCGAAATGCGCTCCCGGCGGCCGTTCGCCAGAACCCGGACGCCGACTCGCGTGCCGCGGCCGGACTTGGCGTCGTAGATCAGCACGTTCGACAGATGGAGCGGGGCCTCCTTCTCGATGATCCCGCTCTGCACTCCCTGCTTGCGTGCCTTCGTGTGACGCTTGACGAAATTCACCTTCTCGACCACGACGCGCTGCTTCTCGGCGTCCACCGCGAGCACGCGCCCGGTCTTCCCCTTGTCGTCGCCGGCAATCACCATCACGACGTCGCCCTTGCGGATCTTCATGGCCATCAGATCACCTCCGGAGCCAGCGAGATGATCTTCATGAACTGCTTCTCGCGAAGCTCTCGCGCCACGGGCCCGAAGATGCGGGTACCGCGCGGCTCCTTGTCGTCGTTGATCAGCACCACCGCATTCTCATCGAAGCGGATGTAGGAGCCATCCTTGCGGCGGCCCTCCTTCACGACGCGCACCACGACCGCCTTCGCGACGTCGCCCTTCTTGACCGCTGCGCCGGGGATGGCGTCCCTCACCGACACGACGACGATGTCGCCGAGCCGGCCATAGCGCCTGTGATGCCCGCCCAGCACCTTGATGCACTGGGCGCGCTTCGCGCCCGAGTTGTCGGCGACGGTCACCATCGTTCTCAACTGGATCATGGCTCGACTCCCGGAGCGCTACTTCGCGCGCTCGACGAACTCCACAAAACGCCAGCGCTTCTCCTTCGAGAGCGGCCGCGTCTCCATGAAGCGGATCACGTCCCCGATATGGCACTCGTTCTTCTCGTCATGGACCTTGAAGGTCGCCCGCCGCCGCACGTAGCGGCCGACGGTGGGATGCTTGACCAGGCGCTCGATGGAGACCACGACCGTCTTGTCCATCCGGTCGCTCACCACCTTGCCGACCCGCGCCTTCCTGCGATTGCGTTCGGTGTCATCATTCATTTGGCGACCTGCTCCTTCTCGCGCAGCACGGTCAGCAGGCGCGCCATCTCGCGCCGCCCCTCCCGGATCTTGAGCGGGTTGTCGAGCTGCTTCATGGCGTTGCGGAAGCGCAGGTTGAACAACTCCTCGCGCAACTCCTGGAGCCGCGTCCGGATCTCGTCCGGGGACATATCCCGCATGGCCTTGGCCTTGACGTGTGGCACAGCTCACTCCCTCCCGAGCTCGTGGCGCTCGACGAAGCGCGTGCGGACGGACAGCTTCGAGGCGCCCAGTTTCATCGCTTCCTGCGCCGCCGCCCGCGAGATGCCTTCGAGCTCGAACATGATACGGCCCGGCTTGACGACTGCGACCCAGAACTCCGGTGCGCCCTTGCCCTTGCCCATGCGGGTCTCGGCCGGCTTCTTGGTCACGGGCTTGTCGGGGAACACGCGGATCCACATCTTCCCACCGCGCTTGATCGAACGGGTGATGGCCACGCGGGCCGCCTCGATCTGGCGATTGGTGACCCACGCCGGATCGAGGGACATCAGGCCGTACTCGCCGAACGTGACCGACGAGCCGCGGTAGGCCTTACCGTTCATGCGCCCGCGCTGCTGCTTGCGGTACTTGACGCGCTTCGGCATCAGCATGGCGGATCCCCCCTACCGTCCGACGGCCGGTGGAGCGGCCGCAGGCTTGTCCAGGACCTCGCCGTGGAACATCCACACCTTCACGCCGCAGGTCCCGTATGCGGTGTTGGCGGTGGCACGGGCGAAATCGATGTCCGCGCGCAGCGTGTGCAGCGGCACCCGCCCCTCGCGGTAGGTCTCGTAGCGCGCCATCTCGGATCCACCCAGACGGCCCGAGGCCGCCACGCGGATGCCCTGCGCGCCGGCGCGCATCGAGGAGGCGATCGCCTTCTTCATGGCACGGCGGAACGAGACGCGCTGCTCCAGCTGCTTGGCGATGTGCTCGGCCACGAGCTGGGCGTCGAGGTCGGCCCGCTTGATCTCCTCGATGTTCAGCTGGACATGCTTCTTCGTGAGCGCCTTCATCTCCTCGGAGAGCTTGTCCACCTGTTCGCCCTTGCGGCCGATGACCAGGCCCGGACGAGCGGTTCGGATGCCGACCGTGATCTTGTCGCCCTTGCGCTCGATCGTGATCTTCGAGATGCCGGCCTGGTAGAGCCGCTTCTTGAGGTACCGCTTGATGAGCAGGTCCTCCTTCAGCAACTCGGCATACCCGCGCTTGGCGAACCAGCGCGAGTCCCAGGTCTTCACGATGCCCAGGCGCAGGCCGATGGGATGTGTCTTCTGACCCATGACTACTCCCTCGTGGCCACGGTCACCGACACGTGGCTCGTGCGCTTCAGCATGGGGGTGGCGCGCCCCTGAGCGCGGGGCAGCCAGCGCTTGAGCGTGGGTCCGGCCCCGACGATCGCTTCCTTGATGTACAGGTCCTCGAGCCGCACCTTGCCCTCGTGGAGGGCGTTCGCGACCGCGGACTTGAGCACCTTCTGCACGATGCGCGCTCCCGCCTTGGGCGTGAACTGCAGCGTGGTCTGGGCGCTCTCCACGGCCTCGCCGCGGATGAGATCGAGCACCTGGTTGCACTTGCGCGGGGTGATCCGCACGTACCGCTGGATGGCTTTGGCTTGCATGGCTCTACTTTCCGGGCACCGGGGTCTTCTCAGCCACGTGCTGACCGTGACCGCGGAAGACCCGGGTCGGCACGAACTCGCCGAGCTTGTGACCGACCATGTTCTCGGTGATGTAGATCGGGATGAACTTGTTGCCGTTATGGACCGCGAGCGTATGGCCCACGAACTCGGGCAGCACCGTCGAGCGCCGCGCCCAGGTCTTGAGCACCCGCTTCACGCCGCTGCGATTCAGCGTCTCGATCTTCCGTACGAGGGACTCGACGACGTACGGTCCCTTCTTGATTGAACGCGCCATGGAGTCCTCTCCCCGCTACTTCGTCCGGCGGCGCACGATGAGCGCGTCGCTCAGCTTGCGCTTCCGCGTCTTGAGACCCTTGGACTTCTTGCCCCACGGTGAGCACGGATGCCGCCCGCCCGAGGACTTGCCTTCGCCGCCGCCCATCGGGTGGTCAACCGGGTTCATGACGACGCCTCTGACGCTGGGCGCACGGCCCCGCCAGCGGTTCCGCCCGGCCTTCCCGAGGGAGACGTTCTCGTGATCCAGGTTGCCCACCTGCCCGACCACCGCCCGGCAGTTGACGTGGAACTTGCGCACCTCGCCCGACGGCAGCCGCAGTTGCGCGTAGTCCCCGTCCCTCGCCATCAGCTGGCAGTAGGTGCCCGCCGAGCGTGCCACCCGGGAACGGCGCCCCGGGAACAACTCCACGTTGTGGACGTTGGTGCCGAGCGGGATGCTCTTCAACGACAGGCAGTTCCCCGGGCTGATCTCCGCATCTGCGCCCGACTGCACCTTCATCCCGACCTTCAGACCGTCCGGCGCCACGATGTAGCGGCGCTCACCGTCGGCGTAGTTGAGCAGCGCGATGCGCGCCGAGCGGTTCGGGTCGTACTCGATGCTCGCGACGCGGGCCGGGATGCCGTCCTTGGTCCGGCCGAAATCGATGATCCGGTAGCGCCGCTTGTGCCCGCCGCTGATCCAGCGCTGCGAGACGTGGCCCTGGTTGTCGCGGCCGCCGGTCTTGTAGAGCCGCTCGGTGAGCGACTTCACGGGACGGCTCCGCGTCAACTCCTTGAAGTCCGGCAGGACCGTGTGCCGGAGCGTCGGGGTGGTCGGACGGAATTTCTTGAGACCCATGGCCGTTCCTTTAGATCTGCTCGAACAGCTCGATCTTCTGATCGGGCTTGAGCGTGACGATGGCCTTCTTCCAGTCACTGCGCCGGCCGGAGGAGCGGCCCTGCCGCTTGACCTTGCCGCGCAGTTGCTGAGTGCGGACCGAACCCACCTTCACCGAGAAGATGGTCTCGATCGCGCGCTTGATCTCGATCTTGTTGGCGTCTCGTGCCACCTCGAAGTGGTACTGGTTCTGCGTCTCGCGAAGCGTCGTACCCTTCTCGGTGATGAGCGCCCGGCGCACGATGGAGCGGGGATCGTTCATTTGACGAAGACCTCCTTCATGCGCTCGAGCCCGTCGGCAGTCACCAGCAACGCGTCGCTGTTCAGCAACTCGTACGCGTTCACCTGGTGCGCCAGCGTCATGTTCAGATCCGGCATGTTGCGACAGGACTTGAGCAGGTTCGCGTCCGCCTGGCCGACGACCAGCAGCGTGCGCTTGCCCGCCAGGCCCAGGCGCTCGAGCACCTCGACCATCTGGCGTGTCTTCGGCTCCGGGAACGCCAGTGACTCGAGCACCGTCACCGCGTTGGCCGAGGCCATCTGTGAGAGCGCGGAAGCCAGTGCCGCGCGGCGCTGCTGCTTCGGCAGATCCGTGCGGTAGTCACGCGGCTTCGGACCGAAGGCGCGGCCGCCGCCGGGCATCAGCGGCGTGTTGTTCGCACCCTGGCGCGCGCGGCCGGTGCCCTTCTGGCGGAACGGCTTGCGCGTGCCGCCCGACACGTCGCCGCGACTCTTGACCTTGGCATTGCCCTGCCGCTGGTTGCCCAGGTGGCGCTTGACCGAGAGGTACAGCAGGTGCTCGTGCACCTGCTGCCCGAACAGCGCCTCCGGCAGGCTCGTCGTGCCCTTGTCGGCCCCGTCGAGGCCACAGACCCTGGCGTTGATCTCGCTCATGTCAGCCTTCCCGCTTCTTCACGACCACCAGGCCGTTGGTCGGCCCCGGCACGGCGCCGCGCACCATGAGCATGTTCTGCTCCGGGTCGATCGCGACGACTTCCAGGTTCTTGATGGTCAGATTGACGTTGCCCATGTGGCCGGGCAGACGCTTGCCCTTGACGACGCGCGAGGGGTACGCGGAGGCACCGATCGAGCCGGGCTGCTTGCCGGCCGTCGGGCCGTGCGAAGCATGACCGGCGCTGAAGCCGTAGCGCTTGACCACGCCCGCGAATCCGCGGCCCTTGGTCACCCCCTGGATGTCGACGTGCCGGCCCTTCTCGAAGATCGAGACGTCCAGACTCTGGCCGACCGCCAGCCCCTCGATGCTCTCCACGCGGAACTCGCGCAGGTGGCGCAGCGGAGGAAGGTTGCGTTTCTTGAACTGCCCGAGCGCAGGCCGGGTGAACCGGGACTCCTTGTTGGTCCCGAAGCCGAGCTGCACCGCCGTGTAGCCGTCGCGCTGCGTGCTGCGCAGCTCGGTGACGGTGCACGGACCCGCCTCGATGATGGTGACGGGAATGGCCTCGCCCCTCTCGTCGAAGAACTGAGTCATGCCCACTTTTCTGCCCAGCAAACCGATCATGGTTGGTCCCACTTGCCCGCTCAGGTCTTGATCTCGATGTCCACGCCCGCCGGGACATCCAGTTTCTCGAGCGCTTCCATCGTCTGTGGGGTCGAGCGCGTGATATCGATCAGGCGCTTGTGGATGCGAATCTCGAACTGCTCCCGCGACTTCTTGTCGACGTGCGGGCTGCGAAGCACGGTGTAAACGGTCCTCCTCGTCGGCAACGGCACGGGTCCAGAAGTCTCGGCGCCGGTGCGACGCGCGGTCCGCACGATCTCCGCGGCGGACTGGTCCAGCGTGGCGTGATCGTAGGACTTGAGCTTGATGCGGATCTTCTGCAGCATCGTCATCCCCTTACTGGATGATCTCGGTAACGACGCCGGCCCCGACGGTGCGGCCGCCCTCGCGGATCGCGAAGCGCAGCTCCTTCTCCATCGCGATCGGCGTGATCAGCTCCACCGTCATCCCGTCCACGTTGTCCCCCGGCATCACCA
>JANXPZ010000106.1 GCA_025357055.1 Candidatus Eiseniibacteriota bacterium
AACTCACCAACGCCCGCCCACCTGCCAAGGCACACCCCTGGCGCAAGCCGTACAACCCTAACCTCCTACCCGCGAAGGCAGGGGCTGGGGGGTGACAGAATCACTGCGGAGTAGGGGTGACAGAATCACTGCGGTGCTACACCCTCGAGGAAGCGCAGGCCCTTGACGCGGGTGCCCTCGCGCTCGGCGTCGGTGGCGGCCTGCTCCGTGGCGCTGCAGCCGAGGGCGAGCGCTTCGAGCGCGACCGGATCCCAGGCCTGGCTGGGTCGGGAATGGATCCACTCGCGGACGCGGCGGTGGTTGTGAAGGTCGGGGTAGCGCCGGATGGGCGAGGTGAAGTGGCAGTACTCGCGGGCCGCCAGCCCGAAGTGACCGAGGTCGCGTTCGAGGTAGCGGGCGCGGGCCAGTGAACGGAGCACCAGCCGGTGCAGAAGCCGCCGGCGCGGCGGGTCGAGCGGGGCGCGCAGGAGGGCCTGCAGGGGTTTGGCCGGGTCGGTGAACGCGCCCGCGTTCCGCCCGTGCCCGGGGACGGCGAGGCGGGGCAGCCCCAGCGTCCCGAGCATCGAGTCCAGCGCCTCCAGCTTGAGCGGAGAAGGCGGCTCGTGCACCCGGTAGAGGAGCCCGGCCTTGCGCCTGGCGCCCTCCTGCCCCACGCAGCGGTTGGCGAGCAGCATGAACTCCTCGATCAACTCGTGGCTTTCGAGGTGGGGGCGGCGCTCGATCTTCCAGGGCACACCGTTCTTGTCCACCCAGGCCTTGACCTCCGGCACCTCCAACTCGAGCGCCCCCGCGATCACGCGCCGCCGCCTCAGGGCCCGGGCGATCCGCAGGAGCGTCTGCAAAGCCTCCTGGAGGGCGGGATCGACGTTCCCCGGATGGTCGAGCGCTGCCTGGACCTCGCCGTAATGGAGCCGATGGCAGCTGCGCACCACCGTCTCGGCGAAACGGAAGCCGAGAAGGCGCCCATGCAGGTCGAGTTCGGCGAGGACCGACAGGGCGAGCCGGTCGCGCTCGGGGCGCAGGGAGCACAGATCACCCGAAAGGGCCTCGGGGATCATCGGGATGACGGCGCCCGGCAGGTAACAGCTCGTGCCCCGCGCCTGGGCCTCGCGGTCTACCGCCGAGCCGGGGGTCACATAATGGGAGACGTCGGCGATGTGGACGCCGACCTCGAAGCGGCCCTCTCCCGTCGCCCGCACCGAGAGCGCGTCGTCATGGTCCCGCGCATCCTCGGGGTCGATCGTGAAGACCAGCTCTTCACGCAGATCGAGCCGCCCGCGGCGCTCGCAGGCACCGGGCTCGCGATGCCCGAGCGCCTCACGCTCCACCGGGCCCGGGAACCGCGTGCGCAGCCGGAACTGCGAGGCCACACCCGCGATGTCCCACTCCGGACGATCGTCCGCACCGAGCACCTCGACGAGGGAAGCCGGACCCTCGTCGGGCACCTCCGCGATGCACCAGTCGCCGTCGAGCGGCTCGTGGTCCCCGCGCCACACCAGCTCCCTGCGGCCCCCCCGCCAGCGCCTTGCCGGGTCGAACACCCAACGGCCGCGCGTCACATACGCGCGGCCGATCAGGCGTCTGGCGGGCGGCTCCGCTGGACTAACGGATCCGCTTCTTGTGCCGGTTCTTGCGAAGCCGCTTCTTGCGTTTGTGGGTTGCGATCTTCTTACGCTTGCGCTTCTTGCCTGACCCCATTCCTCATCCTCCATACCCTTGCCCGATGGCATTCCGCGATCGGCGTCATTCAGCTCAGTACGGGCTCGGCGACTTCGGCGACCTCTCCCAGCACTACGGCCTTGAGCTCCTTGCTCGGCTTGAACACCGGCACGAGCTTCGCGGGTACCAGGACCTCACAGCCGCTGCGCGGGTTCCGTGCCCGCCGCGCGCGGCGCTCCCGCACCTTGAAGGTGCCGAAGCCTCGGATCTCGAGATGCCTGCCCTCGCTCAGTGCCCGGGACATCGCGTCCAGCAGTTGGTCCACGATGACCGCGGTTTGGTTGCGTGAGATCCCGGTCTGCGCCGCGATCTCCTCCACCAGATCCGCCTTGGTCATGGCTGGTCCTCCGTGTTCCTGCCCGCACCACCGGCCGGGGCCGGTGGTTTCCCCGTCCACCAGGCAGGACTTCTCCCGGCGGTCAGCGCCTGCAACCTCCGCAATCCGTGGCACCGCATGCCCCCGGCGGGGCCTGACGGTTCCCCCGGGTCACGGCGAACGCGGACAGCATCTTATCCGACTGCAACGCCCCGCACTTCGGACACTCCGGGGCGGACTCGTCCATGCGCTTGAGCAGGGCCTCGAAGCGATGCGCGCAGGCCCTGCAGCGGTATTCGTAGATCGGCACAGTCACCTCTTCGGCGCCGGACCCGGGTAATCTACACTAAGATGGCGATTTGCGCAGCCCATTCCTCGCGGGGAGGTCCCGGGGGCCCCGAATCCGCCCGGCCGCGTCTCCGACCTCCACCCGGTCCACCACCCCCACGATCACCGTCCGGATGGGCCCGCGCGCGCACTGGAGCACCTGGGCCGCCGTGTTGCCCTCGTCGGCGACCAGCACCAGTTCGCCCGGGCCGGAGCCCGCAGCGTCCACGGCGATGGCTGGCTTGCCCGTGGCCACGTCCGCGGGCGACACCGGCTGGACCAGGAGCAGCTTCCTGCCCCCGAGGTGACCGTGCTTGACCGTGGCCACTACGTCGCCGATCACCCGGGCCAGGAACATCAGGCGTCTCCCGGCGTCGCCCAGGCGCTCGCCCGGACCTCGTCCACGATGCCCACGATGGCGGCATCGGCCGGGTTGTCGGGGTCGGCGAGAGCGTTCGCCGCTTCACGGCCGCGCACGTAGAAGACCCGCTGGCCCTGCGCCGCGGACACCAGGTCCACCGCCACGAGCCAGCGGCCCTGGTCATTGCCCTCGACGTCGGTGGGCTGCAGCAGCAGCGTGCGCTGGCCGGTCCACGCGGGGACGCGCGTAGAGCAGACCACGGTCCCGACGACGCGCGCGAAGTACACTAGAAGAGCCTCGCCTTCAGCTGCGGATGCAGCCTGGGGATCACGACCGAGCGGGCCAGCAGGCCCTTCTGGAGGGCCTCGGCTCTCCCGGCCTCGACGGCGGCCTGGACGTCGCCCACCGCGCCGCTGAGCCACAGCACGCCCTTGCCCCCGAGCCCGTTCGAGAGCCTGAGGTCACGCAGCACGACTTCCGCCGCCTTGGCGGCGCGGTCGGCCGCCACGATGGCCGAGGCGGCACTCAGGGTCTCGATGACGCCCAGCGCGTCGTGGTCATGGGGCGGGCAGGTGCCGCGCAGGGCGGGGATCACCCCTTCGTGGAGCTGCGGGATGAAGAGCGAGTCGAGCAGGGTCTCACCCGCCACCGCGAGACCGCGCTGGAAGGACGCCCGCACGGTAGCGACCTCCCCGCCGATCAGGATCCAGAACTTGCCCGGCGAGAGCGGCCCGAGCTCGAGGATCTCCACTTCGGCGGTCTTCAGGATCGCGTCGGCCGCGACCGTCCCCTGGGCGATGCTGCTGGTCTCGACAGCGGCGATGGCGACGTGCATCAGACGATCCGGAAATGGTCCACCAGGGTGCAGCGGCGCACCCGGGTGAAACTGCGTGCGGTGGTCATGCCCTCTCCCGTGGGGCTCGCGATCGTGAAGCTCGTGGGCCCTTCGCCGCCGAAGCCCAGGCCGGCGTAGTTGGGACCGTTCTTCACGAAGATCGAGCAATCACACAGACGCGCCATCCTCGAGAGCTTCTCGATGTTGCGCGAGTGCATGGAGGCGGTGTGGCGGTAGCCCTGCTCCACGAGCAGGGCGAAGTCGATGGCGTCGTCCACGGTGCGCGACCGCGTAAGCGGCAGGACGGGCATCATCATCTCGGTCCAGAGGAAGGGATGGTCCGCATCCACCTCGCACAGGGCCAGTCGGGTGCGGGGGTCGCAGGGGATCCCCGCGTCGCGCAGGATGAGCCCCGCGTCCTTGCCGACGTACCGTCGGTTGATCTCGGCGTGCTGGCGGGGGCCGTGCTCCTTCTCGAGCAGCAGCCGGCGCAGTTTCTCGACGTGGTGCGGTGGCAGCACGATCGCCCCAGCGCGCGCGAACGCCTCCTTGAGCGCATCCGCGATCAGCGCGACCGCCACGACCGCCTTCTCGTCGGTGCAGATGATGTTGTTGTCGAAGGATGCCCCGGCCACGAGGTCGCGTGCGGCCCGCTCGAGGTCGGCGGTCTCGTCCACCACGGCGGGCGGGTTGCCGGGGCCGGCGGAGATGGCCTTCTTGCCGGCCGCGAGCGCCTCCTTGACCACCCCGGGGCCCCCGGTCACGACGTTCAGGCGGATGCCCTTGTAATTGAGCAGCGCCTTCGCGACCTCGATGCTGGGCTGCTCCACCGTGTGCAGGAGCGGCAACGGTGCCCCCGCGCGCAGGGCCGCCCGGTTGATCACGTCGATCGTCAGGGTCGAGACCTTGCGGGCGGACGGATGCGGGCAGAAGACCACGGTATTGCCGCCCGCGATCATCGAGAGACCATTGTTGATGATGGTCTCGCTGGGATTCGTGACGGGCGTGATGACCGCGATCACGCCGTAGGGCGCCCGCTCCATCAGCGTGAGGCCGTGATCGCCGGTCCAGGTGACGGGCTCGAGGTCCTCGGTCCCGGGCGTGCGCTCGGTGACCAGGCGGTTCTTCTGGATCTTGTCCTCGACCCGGCCCAGGCCGCTCTCCTCGACCGCGAGCGCCGCGAACGTCTCGTATTGCGAGGAGAGCGCCTCGCGTGCCGCGGCGATGATGCGACGGCGGGTCTCGAGCGGGGTCTGGTCGTACGCCTTGAAGGCCGCGCGGGCACCTTCGACCGCTCGGTCCAGATCGGGGTGCACGCCCAGCGGCGCGCCCCGTCCCGGCGCCGCCCCGCTGGTCCGCCGGCCGGACTCGAGGTGCTCCAGCACCTCGCTCACGATGGACGCGATCCGCTTCTCGTCGAGCGTCATGGCAGGCGGCTCAGCCCGCCACGCCGGAGTTCTTGAGGTAGACGTCCTTCCCGGCCACCTCGACCGCATCCACGATCCCGACGACGACCGCATCCACCGGCTTGTCGCGGGAGACCTCGGTCAGACGCGCCGAGGAACCCGCGACCACCATGACGATCTCGCCTTCGCCCGCGCCGACCGCATCGGCGGCCACGACGTGGCTGCCGGCGGGCTTGAACTGCGCGTCCACCTCGCGGACCAGGAGGAGCTTGAGGCCCATCAGCCCCTGGTCCTTGCGGGTCGAGACCACGGTGCCCTGCACGCGTGCCAGGATCATCGCTACTTCTTGCCGCTGCTCTCGGGCCGCCGGATGGGCAGCACGTCTTCGAGCATCGCGTGCGGACGCGCGATGACGTGGACCGAGACCACCTCGCCCACCTTCGCCGCGGCCAGCGAGCCCGCCTCGGTGGCCGCGCGCACCGCCGCCACGTCCCCGCGGATGATCGTGGTGACGTAGCCGCCGCCGATCTTCTCGTAGTGCACCAGCTCCACCCGCGCAGCCTTCACCATCGCGTCCGATGCTTCGACCATCGCGACGAAGCCGCGTGTCTCGATCAGGCCCAGAGCCTCTTCCTGCATGGGACTCTCCTTAAGGGGTTGTGTCGTTCCCACGGGCCGCCGCAGCCGGCGCGGGTCCCGCGATCGATTCCTCGAGCTGCCCTTCCGGCGCCGGGATCACATGGCGCGCGATGACCTCGCCTCTGCGCGCGGCCGCCACGGCTCCGGCAGCCACCGCCGCCTCGACCTCCGCGAGCGCTCCGCGAACGGTGACGGTGACCAGGGCGTCACGCGTGACCTCGAAGCGCGTCAGGCGGACCCGGGCCGTCTTGCACATGGCATCGGCGGCCTCGACGGCAGCGACCATCCCGCGCGTCTCGACCAGACCCAACGCTTCACGTGGCACGGCCCTGGGACTCCTCCCTGGCGGGCGATAAGAGATGACCCGCACGTCGTTTCAACCCGCTCCGAGGGCGGGACGCTATCAGGGATGGGTGGGCCGGTCAACGAGTCGGGAACGTCACGGGCGGCCGCAAGTATCGGCGCTGCGCGCGAATGACGGGCGGGCGAGCCTGCGCCCGATCCGCCGGGGAGCCGGGGGCGCGAGCCCGGATGAACGGTACCGGGACCGGGACAAGTTCGAGGGCCCCGGTCGCGCAGGCCAGGGCCCTTCAGATTGGTTCCCCGTATCGACCGTGTGCCGGTCCCTCAAGACTCCTTCGCTCGCGATAGGGGGATCAGCCTTGAAGGCGGCGAAGCACGGGTCGCACAGGGAACACATCGTATTCGGCTTTTGGCGTCCGCCCTGCGGGTCCTCGCGCTCTCTGGCGCTTGCCTGGCCCCGCTGGATCGGCGGCCTCAATGGACAGGTCTTCGCATAGGCAGTGCCGAACCGGATCGGGCTGGCCCGCTGAACGACCGCCTTCAGTCCATGGCATTCCGCCGCAGTCCGTTACAGCTGGTCTGATGCGCGACGGCGAGCGGAGGTTCGGCGGGCCGGGCGTCTCCGGCGCGGAGGACGCGGGGGAATCCCCCCGCTCCAGGGCCTCCGAATGGGGCGGAACCCGCAGGAAGGCGTGGGAGCCAGCGCCCGTGGAGGGCGCCGCTAGCCTGGCGGAACGGGTGGAGCCTGGGACGCGACGGCCGGAGCCCTGGTGAGCACGCCCGGCTCCGCAAGTTCCTCGGCGAAGTGGCAGGCGGAGACGTGCCCCGGGGCGACCTCGCGCAGCGCGGGTTCCTCACGCGAGCAGCGCTCGCGGGCGATGGGGCAGCGCGGATGAAAGTGACATCCCGTGGGTGGATGGGCGGGACTGGGCACGTCGCCCTTGAGCACGATGCGGCTGCGGCGACGTTCGGGGTCGGGCACCGGGATGGCCGACAGCAGCGAGAGCGTGTAGGGGTGTCGCGGCGCGCGGTAGAGCGCTTCGGCGCCGGCCAGCTCGACGATGCGGCCCAGGACCATCACCGCCACGCGGTCGCTGATGTGCTCGACCACGGAGAGGTCGTGGGCCACGAACAGGTACGTGAGCCCCATCTTGCGCTGGAGCTCCTGCAGCAGGTTCACGATCTGCGCCTGGATCGAGACGTCGAGGGCCGAGACCGGCTCGTCCGCCACGATGAGCCGCGGCTCGACGGCGAGCGCGCGCGCGACGCCGATGCGCTGGCGCTGGCCGCCCGAGAACTCGTGCGGATACCGCCGGGCGTGGTCGGGCGAGAGTCCCACCAGGTCGAGCAGCTCGGCCACGCGGGTGCGTGCCTTCGCCCCCCGCGCCAGGCCGTGGATCGCCAGCGCCTCGCCCAGCATGCTGCCCACGGTGAGACGCGGGTTGAGGCTCGAGTACGGGTCCTGGAAGATGACCTGCATCTGGCGGCGCAGTGGACGCAGCTCACGGCGCGGAAGCCGCGTGATGTCCCGGCCGTCGAAGCGCACGGTGCCCGAGTCGGGTTCGATCAACCGCAGGATGCAGCGCCCGGTCGTGGTCTTGCCGCAGCCGCTCTCGCCCACCAGGCCGAGCACCTCGCCCTGGCGCACGTCGAACGAGACGCCGTCCACCGCGCGCACCTGCCCGGCCTCCCGGCCGAAGAGCCCGCGCCGGATCGGGAAGTGCTTGATCAGGTCGCGAACCTCGAGCAGCGGCTCAGGCACGGGCCGGCTCCTTCCCCGTGACCGGGTCCAGGGCCCCGGCCGCGATCTCCCCCGCGCGCCAGCAACGCGACAGGTGATCGCCGTCCAGCATCTGCAGCGGCGGGTCGACGGTGCGGCACCGCTCCTCGGCCGCCGGACAGCGCGGGTGGAACCGGCAGGCGGGCGGGAGGTGAGCGGCGTCGGGCACCTGCCCGGGGATGACGCGCAGGCGCTCACCGCGCGAGCCGAGCCGCGGCAGCGAGGCCAGCAGGCCCGCCGTGTAGGGGTGGCGCGTCTGCCGGAACGCCGCCGCGGAGTCGCAGGACTCGACGACCTGGCCAGCATAGAGGACCGCCACCCGGTCCGCAGTCTCAGCCACCACCCCGAGGTCGTGCGTGATGAGCAGCACGGCCATGCCGAGCTCATCCTGCAGCCGCTGCAGAAGCTCGAGGATCTGCGCCTGGATGGTCACGTCGAGCGCCGTGGTCGGCTCGTCGGCGATGAGCAGCGCGGGGCGGCAGGCGAGCGCCATCGCGATCATCACCCGCTGTCTCATGCCGCCGGAGAGCTGGTGCGGGTATTCGGCCGCGCGCTGCCCGGGGGCGGGGATGCCCACCCACTCGAGCAGTTCGACGGCGCGGGCGCGCGCCTGGCGCCGCGCCATGCGCTCGTGCAGCACGAGGACCTCGACGATCTGCTCGCCGCAGGTGAAGACCGGATTCAGGGAGCTCATCGGCTCCTGGAACACCATGGAGATCTCCCGGCCGCGCACCCGGCGCATCGCGGCGGGCGGGAGCGCCAGCAGATCGCGGCCCTGGAAGATCACCCGGCCGCCCACGACCTTCCCCGCGGGCTCCGGCAACAGCCGCAGGATCGAGAGCGCCGTCACGCTCTTGCCGCTGCCGGACTCCCCCACCAGCGCCAGCGTCTCGCCGGCGCGGACCTCGAAGGAGACGCCGTCCACCGCGCGCACCACGCCATCGTCGGTGGTGAAGTGCGTCCTCAGTTCCTCGACCCGAAGGATGGTTCCGCTCATCCCGCCCTGCCTGCGCCGAGCCGGCGCGGGTCCAGCGCATCGCGCAGTCCGTCGCCGAGGAAATTGAAAGCCATCACCGTCAGGAAGATCGCCACCCCCGGAGCGTACAGCAGCCACGGGAAGTCCGTGAGGACCGTGAGACTGCGCGCCTGCTGCAGCATGTTCCCCCAGGACGCGCTGGGCTCCTGCACGCCGACGCCGAGGAAGGACAGGAAGACCTCGCCCAGGATGTAGCCCGGCACGGAGACGGTCGCGGCCACGATCACGAACGAGAGGGTGTTGGGCAGCACGTGACGCACGATGATGCGCGTCCGGCTCATGCCCAGAGCCTCGGCGGCGGTGACGTAGTCGGACCGCCGGATGGAGAGCACCATCCCCCGGATGACGCGGGCCAGCCCGGCCCAGCCGATGAGCGCCAGGATGGCCACGATGGCGAGGTACACCTGCCAGCTGGGCAGGCTGGCCGGGAACGCCGAGCGCAGGGCGATGATCAGGTAGAGCCCGGGGATGCTGAGCAGGACCTCGCTCGAGCGCATGATGAGCCCGTCCACCCAGCCGCCGAGATAGCCCGACACGCCACCCAGCAGCAGGCCGAGGGTGAAGGAGATCAGGATCCCGACGAGTCCCACGGTGAGCGACACCTGCGCCCCGAAGAGCAGGCGTGAGAGCTCGTCGCGGCCCGCCGGGTCGGTGCCGAGCAGGTCCACGCGCGCGGGTGGATCCACCCCGAAGAGGTGCCGCTCGGAGGGCACGAGCCCCAGCAGCCGGTAGCGGGAGCCGCGGACGAAGAACCGCAACGGCACCTCGCGCGAGCGGTCCTCCCGGTATTCGAAGGTGCCCGGGCCCGGCACGGTCGCGTACACGAAGGGGCGCAGGTGCAGACGGCCGCCGGCGTCCTTCCAGTGCAGCGCCTGGGGCGGGTGGTAGAAGCGGCTGCGGTCCAGCTCGTCCTGGGGGTAGGGCGCGACGAATGGCGCCAGCAGCGCGAGGGCGTAGAACAGCGCGAGCAGCACGCCGCCGGCGAGCGCCAGCGGGTTACGCCGGAACTGGCGCCAGAAGATCCGCCCCGGCGATCCCGCCGCGGCCGGGCGGCGGGCCTCAGTCATGGCGGATCCGGGGGTCGGTCGCCGCGAGCAGCAGGTCCGCGACCAGGTTGCCGAGCACCAGCACCACCGAGGCCATCAGGACCGAGCCCACCACCAGGTACTGGTCCCGCGCCAGGATGGCCTCGTAGGTGACGCGTCCCAGCCCCGGCCAGGAGAAGATGATCTCGGCGACGAGCGAGCCCGAGAGGAGCGACCCGAGGGTGTAGCCGAAGAGCGTGACGAGCGGATTCAGGGCGTTCCTCAGCGCGTGCTTCATCACCACCGTGCGTTCGTCGAGGCCTTTCGCCCGGGCGGTCGTGACGTACTCGAGGCGCAGCACGTCGAGCAGGCTGGCGCGCATCTGCCGCATGCGGCTGGCCAGCGGCACGAGCCCCACGACCAGCGCCGGGAGCACGAGGTGCCGCAGCACGTCGAGCACCCGGCCCGCGAGCGGAAGTGATTCCCAGTCGAGCGAGCGCATCCCTCCCACCGGGAACCACCCGGTGTTCGCGGCCAGCATGAGCAGCAGCAGTCCCGAGAGCACCTCGGGCACCGAGAGACCGACGAAGGCCACCAGCGAGAGCGTGCGGTCCACGGCGGTGCCCTGCCGCGCGGCCGCCCAGGCGCCCAGCGGGATGGCCAGCCCCCAGGTCACCAGCGCGCCCGCCACCGCCAGCAGCAGCGTGTTGAGCAACCCCTCGCGCAACACCGCGAACACGGGCTGCTGGCGTGAGAAGGATTCGCCGAAGTCGAGGTGCAGGATGACGTTCTTCAGATAGAGGATGAGTTGCGTCGTCCAGGGCTGGTCGAGCCCGAAGCGGTGTCGCATGGCGTCGAGCGTGGCGGCCGAGACCTGGGGGTCGTCGGCGAGGGTCGTGAGGTAGTCGCCCGGGGCCAGCTTCAGCAGCACGAAGGTGAGCACGACGACGGCCAGCAGGAGCGGCACCAGCTGCAGCAGCCTGCGCAGGACGTAGGTTCGCATGCTCCGGTGGGTGGGCGGGGTCGGGCGGACCCGGGCCCTATCTCCGGCCCTGCGGTTTCACGAACACCGTTTCGATGTTCCAGAGCAGGCGGTTCGGCAGGATCGTCGGGTGCACGTTCCCGAAGCGGTTCCTCACCGGCAGCTTGATCTTCATGGTCGGCAGCCAGATCACCCAGCACTGCTCGTCCACGATCTGGTCGATCTGCGCGCTCAGCCGCCGGCGGGCGGTCAGCGAGCCCGGGCGCAGCAACTCGCCGAAGAGGACGTCGAGGCGGGCCTCCTGCGGGGTCTCGGGGCGGGCCTGCCGGGTGTTCCAGAAATGCGAGAGCCCGCTCGAGCGGTAGAAGTTCCCGCACATGCCCGGGTCGGGCGGTACCGCGGCGCCGAGGCCGGCCAGGATCGCATCGTAGTCGAAGTCCTCCCGCATGTTCTTGAGCAGGGTGTTGAAATCGACCGCGGCCACGGTGCACTGGATGCCGACCCGCGCCAGGTCGTCCCGCACGAAGTTGGCCATCTGGACGCGCATGCTGCCTGCATTCGTCTTGAGCGTGAAGCGCACGGGGTTGCCCCCGGCGTCCTCGATCACGCCGTCACCGTCGCGGTCCCGGAAGCCGATCCGGGCGAGCAGCTGCTTCGCCGCGGCCGGATCGTAGTCCGGGGCGGTTGTGCGCGGCGTGTAGAAGGCCCGGTAGCCCGGCGTCATGAGCGACCAGTTCCTCACGCCGTCGCCGAAGAAGATGCTGCGGATGATGGCGTCGCGATCGATGGACATCGACACCGCGCGGCGGAAGTCGCGGCTCGAGAACCAGGCGTGCCTCACGGGATCCGCGTAGGGCGAACCGGGGAGCTTCCTGCCTCCGGGCTGTTTCACGGTGTTGAGGTTGAACCAGAAGAAGTTGCTCGTCAGCGCGGCCCCCAGGTCGTGGAGGGTGTACCCGCCGCTCGCCTGCTTCCGGGCGAACGCCCCGTAGTCCTCGGCCTTCACGTTGTCGATGCCGTCCAGCTCGCCGGCCTGGAACTTGAGGACCGCGGTGTTCAGGTCCGGGACCACCGCGAAGACCAGTTCGTCCAGGTACGGGAGCGGCCTTCCGCGTGCGTCCACCCCGAACCAGTACGGGTTGCGCGCCAGGACGGTCTTCTCCCGCGGCACGAACTGCTTGAGCCTCCAGGGCCCGCTCGTCACCAGGCTCTCGGGCGGTGTGCCGACGCCATAGGACGAAGCGAAGCGACCTGCCCGCCAGGCAGGTTCGAGCACGTGACGGGGAAGGATGCGCAGCGACCCGACCGCTTCCACCAGGAGGGCGTGCGGCCGGGCGATGCGGGTCACCACGGTGTAGGAGTCCGGGGCCGAGACCTGCAGCTTCTGCCCGTGCGGGGTGAGCAGGTCGTAGATGGACTGGTGCAGCGTGGAATCATAGGCCACCGCGAAGCTGAAGAGGACGTCCTCCGCGGTGATCGGATGTCCGTCGGAGAACCGCGCCCCCCGCCGCAGGTGCCACGTCCAGGTGAGCCCGTCCGGACTCACCTGCCAGCTCCGGGCGAGCACCGGGTAGGGCTTCTGCGAGATGTTGTCGAACTCGGTCAGCGCCGTGAAGAGCAAGTCGCTCACCTCGCTCGAGCTGGTCTCGTTCGACATGATCGGATTGAGCGTCCTGGCGTCATTCGTCACGCCGATCACGAAGCGCCCGCCCGGCACCCCGGGCTCGCGCATCTGCGCGCGCAGGGGCTGGGCGCGGGACCCACGGACCATCCCGCCCAGGGCCAGCACGGTGGCCAGCCCGATCAGGATCGCGTTGCGGCGGCCCATCTTCGTGCCCTCCAGGAGGAGCGGGACTGCGCGTGGGAACAGAAGTATCCGGCCGCCCCGGGCACGGGTCAACCCGCCGGGGCCGGTGGTGGGGCGGACGTGCCGGTCGCCCTCAGCCCCTCGTCGCCATCGACCCGGCGCGTCTCCGGGGGGAGCTCGGCCTGCAGGGCGTCCGCCCACCGCGCGAGCGGCGGCCGGGGCCCGAGCCAGCGGCCCGCGTGCGCCGAGACCTGCTCCAGCCCGGCGCGCGCCCGCTCGCGAGCCTCCAGCGGGATGGCGAGGAAGTCCACCAGCCGCACGTGCGCCGGGCCGAGCAGGAGGCTCCCCTGCTGCAGCAATGCCCGTCCTGTCCGACGCTGCGCGCTGCCCACCAGCTTGCGGCCCTCGAGCACGATCTCGTGGCGGGCCGTCGAGGTGAAGCACGGCGCAGCGGCGCCCCGGGCGGAACGCGGCGCGAGGTCCCCCCGCGCCGCCCCGCGCGCGAGCGTCGCGGGCACGCCCAGGCGCGTGAGGGAGGCCACCAGGAGGCGGGACGCCTTCGCGTACGCCGATTCCAGCCCGCCGCCCCACGAAGGGTCGGCCAGTCCGGCGGCCAGCGAGTACGTCCACTCCTCGTCGTGGTAGATGGCCCGACCTCCGGTCGGCCGCACGGCCCACGGCAGTCCCGCCGCGCGGCAGCGGTCCAGGTCGAGCTCGCGCGCCGGGTCCTGGGCGCGCCCCAGCGTGATGCCCGGGGGGACGAAGGTGAAGATGCGCAGGACGGGCCCGGCCCCGCTGGCCGCGAGCTCGAGGAGCGCCGTGTCACGACGCATGTTCTCGGCGGGATCATGGCCCCCGTCGCACCAGAGGATCATCGCGGGCGGGACCTGGTCCTCAGCGCAGGCCCAGCCAGTCGAAGAGCAGGAACTGGAAGCGCCCGATGAGGAGCGAGATGCGGGACATCACCGTGTAACCGTAGCCGGCGCCGAAGGAGACCATCAGGAAGAAGACACCGACGCGCGAAGCCGAGCCCAGCGCCCCCTTGTGCTCCCGGCTGAAATAGAAGAAGAGCAGCGACGTCACGAGCCCGATGGTGAAGATCCAGGCGCTGATGCTCGAGCCCCAATGCCCGGTCCAGAGCGGCTGGATGCTGCCGTGGACCTGGGCCACGAAGTCGCTCTGGGCGAAGCCCGTGGTCTTGAGCCCGGCGTAGACGCCGATGATCAGCGCCAGCGACCAGCGTGCGAGCCAGGCGTAGCGCGGGAGGAAGCGCGAGAACAACAGCAGCCCGAGCAGGGCAGGCAGCACCAGGAACGCGCGGTAGTCCCCCAGGTGCGCGGCGAACGGCGAGCCTTGTCGGCCGCCGAAGGCGCCCGCCAGCGGGTCCCAGAGGTTCGCCACCAGCACGGTCCAGAAGTTCAGCACGATGTAATAGCCGGCCGAGACGCCCACGAACAGGTTCTCCGCGAACCGGTAGAACGGATTGTCCTTGTAGAGGAAGCTGAAGATGCAGAGCGTGAGCGCGGCCGCCACCCACACCCCCAGGTCCGGGCTCAGGTGCGGGCTCATGCGGCCTCCTTCCGCTTCCGCTCCCACTGCGCCAGGTTGCCGAGCACGATGCACAGCAGGATGAACACGTGAGCGAGCGACTGCGCGTCCATGCCCCGCGACGCCATGCCGCGCTCGAGCCGGAGGTCCTCGTACTCGGCGGCGCCGGCCATGCCGCCCAGCATGCCGCTCAACTGCCCGGTCTGCAGATACGGGTAGAGCGTGGGGGCGGACACCGCGGTCACGCCGCTGATGATGGGGATGTGAAAACGCCCCTGCACCTGCTGCATGTACTCCTTGGTGCCCGGGTAGCCCACCGAGAGGCTCACCAGCAGGGCGCAGTCCGAGTAGTTCCGCACGGTCTGCATGATGGGCAGGCCCGCCACGTCGCGGCCGTTGTGGTCGCGCGGGAAGGTCCCCGCGATGCTCTGTCCCATGAGCACCATGACCGCCTCGTTCCCGGCCTTGTAACCCAGATTGACGTAGTCGACGCCGTCGACCTGCCGGTTCTGCCGGGCCACGTCCTGGACGATCGCGTCCACGAAGCGCGCACCGCCCGGGTAGAGCGCCACCACCACGACCTTGCAGTGCCTGCCGAAGAGCTGCCGCAGGGTCGTGCGGGTCATGGGCTCGAGCTCGGGCCCCGAAGCCGGGTCGAAGTCGCAGGACATCAGCACGGTGCTGCCCGGAGGCAGGGCGGCGATCGCGGCGTGGTAGGCGCGCACCGGCTGCGACGGCTCCAGCGGCAGGTTCAGGGGCCAGAGCAGCGGCAGGAGCACGAGCAGCCCCGTGACGACGTGGATCCAGCGGCGGTCCAGACGGTCGAAGAACGCGGCGAGGCTCACGGCCTAGTCCTCCCCGCTCAGGTAGCTGCGCTCGATCCCCAGGATCACGCGCAGGCCGGTGGCCATCACGCCCAGCGCCGCGCCGATCAGGATGGCGCGGTTGGCGGCGTTCTGCGGGACGTCCAGGATCCACTGCGCGAAGGTCTCGACCCGCAGTGCGGGCGGGAGCCCGGCCGTGAGCACGCCGCCGAGCGGCACCCGCCCCATCATCACGATGAAGGCGGCCACCGCGAGCAGCGCGGCCTCCGTGGTGCGGATCCGGAACGCCCGGAACGCCGCCGACGCGATGAAGAAGGCGAGCAGGGCGAACATCGCGCTGCTCATCGAGGAGTAGATCTGGTCGTAGATCCAGGTGGAGCGGGTGCCGGCGGCCTGGAAGTCCCGGCCCTCGATGAGGCCCAGCGCGACCGTCACGACCAGCCCGGCGACGAGCACGAGCTTGTAGGGCCAGCCCGGCTGACGCCGGACCACCGCCTCGAGGTTCACGCGCAGCAGGTTCGCCCCGCCCAGCACGATGCCGAAGGCCACGACGATGATCGCGCTCTGCTGGAGGAAGTCCGCGGGCACGCTCACCGCCTGGTGGGGCACGAAGAACGACAGGATCATGAAGAGGCCGACCGCAGCAGTCACGAACAGCGGGATCTCGCGCTTCACCCCTCGCCTCCTATTGCGTCGCCAGCCACTGCGTGAGGCCGTGCTGCCCGAAGGTCTCGAGCACGCAGCCGACCACCACCAGCAGGATGATCGCGATCTTCATGAGGTCGGCGCCCTTGAGACTGCCCACGAGCTTCGGCTCGCCCGAGAGATAAGCGCTCGCCGCGAACAGCTCCTCGCCGATCAGCGTGTAGTCGCAGGCCACGACGAAGAAGGGCAGCTGGTCCGCGTTGGCCGTCCCCGCCACCTGGATGGCCCCGGTCGCGTGGCCGGCCTCGGCCAGCAGCAGGGACTCCCCGAAGAACGCCCCGAGGAAGATGTGGGCGCCCGGCTTCTCCCGCGCCATCACGCCGGTAATCGCGGCGACGTAGGCGAACTGCTCGGGCGAGACGAACTGCACGCTGTCCGGATCGTATTGTTCCGGGCGCCCGGCGTGCACGTAGCCGCTCTTCACCAGCTCCTGCGCGATCATGAACGGGATCGGGTAGGTGACCGGCACCTTGAGCGGGGTCTCGTAGCGGGCCGTGGTCTTCGCGACGCTCTCGAGGATGATCAGCGCCTGCACGGTCTGCATGTCTTCGATGTCCTGCACCCCGGGCACGTACAGCACCGGGCGCCCCATCTCCGTCGCCCGGCCGATGGCTTCCTCGATGGCGTCGATGCCGGGGATGCGCCGGAGGAACGACTTCTTCCCCTCGCCCTGCGCGTTCTGGATGAAGAACAGGACCATGGCGAAGAAGAACATGGTCAGCAGCAGCACGCTCCAGCGCGTGTGGTTGAACCATTGCGAGCTGGCGGTGACCGGCCCGGTCACGCTCCCGGCCGGCGTGACGCCACCCGCGCCCCGCGTGTCCACGCGATAGAAGTAGCCCACGTCGCGCTGGAGGCTCGCCGACTGGTCCCGGCACGCGGTCACTCCGGCAGCCACCGAGTCCACCAGCGTCCAGGGACCGCCGGGGCTCTCCGAGCGCATCACGTAGTAGCATCCCACCCCGCCATTGGCCCCATCATCGGGGGACGCGTCCCAGATGAGGTCCACGGCCCGGCCGGCGTCGTCGGGAACGTCCTTCCAGGTGAGGCCGCGGGCGGCACGGGGAGCCGGCAACGCTCCAGGGACGGGCGGCGGCGCAGGAGCCGTCGCAGCCACGGGGCCGGCCACGATGCTGGGCGGCGCTCCGCCCACCACCGTCACCTGAGAGCGGGCCGGCGGCGCGAGCAGCGCCACCAGCAGGACTGCAGCCGTCAGGCCCGCATGGCGTTGCACGCCGTCCCTCCCGTCAAGGCGACCTCCCTGTTCCGAACGCGGCATCCCTGCCGACCCCGGCAGCGCGCGGGCGCACACCCCCGACGAACCATAGGATGCCCCGCTCGTGCTGTCAAAGTTTCCAAGGGCCCCGGGCTCATCCGCCGATGATCTCCACGTTGGCGCGAGGGACGAGGACGCGCTCGCCGTCCTCCGGGAAGGCGACGACCAGCACGCGCACCATGGCCTCGGTCTCGAGTCTCCTGAGCTCGGACGGCAGCTCCACCACCTCGCCGACCCGGCCGAACCAGGGCGTGCGGATCACGCGCACCAGCGAGCCGAGCGCGAGCTCCGTTCGGGCGCCGGAGTCGGCGGGCGCGGGGCCGGCGTCGGGATCGGGGATCAGCACCTCGGGTCGCAGCACTCCGGCGCGGATCTGTGTCGCACCGCTCACCGATGCCAGCCGCCCGGCCCGCGCGCGGAGCAGGTCCCAGGCGCGGTCCGACATGCGGATGTTCCCGAACCCCTCGGTGAGCACGAGCGTCAGGCCGAGGTTCTCCGAGCCCGTGATGGCCACCCCGAGATCGTGTCCCAGGAGCCGGCGCAGATCCAGATCGTCGAGCCCGCCCACCACGACCGCCGCGACGCCCAGCTCGCGGGCGCGCATGAGGGCGTCGTGGGTGACGAACGCGCCCCCGACGACCACGTGCCCCCGGTGTTCAGGCCGCAGGCGCCCGGGCGCGAGTTCGGCATCGGGCGCGTCCACCGCCATCGCGATGGCGCCCCAGGTCTCGCCCCCCACACCGAAGATGCCCTGCAGGAGCGCGCCGCGAGCCTCGACGATCACACCCTCGTCGGGCAGCACCTGGACCACGGCGCCGCGCACGTAGGCGCTGACCTCGACCGGGGTCGCGGGCTCGCGCAGGACCAGCTGGCCGGTCACGGACGAGACGCTCTCGATGAAGCCGTCGGCCGGGGCCAGCACGCTGCGCCGGGCGAACCCGAACAGCCCCTGCGTCTCGGCCAGCAGCTCGCCGGTGCGCACGTCCGAACCCACCCGCTTGCGGAGGATCTGGACGACGTTCGCGGGATCGACATCCAGCCGCGAGGCCAGGTTGATGGTCTGCACGTTTCCGGGCAGGTCCGTCCGCGCCACGACGTCGTGGGGGCCGACGGCATCTCCGACCTTGACCAGGACGTGCCCCTTGAGCGGCAGCCGTCGCTCGCGGCGCAGGATCGCACTCGCGGTCACGCGGAGTCCCGGGGTGTAGGCGTGCGCCAAGTTCAGATCTCCCGGGGGTAGAGCGCGAGGGAACGGTGCCAGGAGCGCAGCCGCTCGATGCCGGCCGCACCCGCGGGCAACTCGAAGGGCCGGCGCCCGCGCGCATCCACGATGAGTCCCATGCTTCCGCCCGGGATCCGGGCGCTCACCGGGCGGCCGCGCCCCGCGCCGAGGTCGAAGCCGCGCTCGGGCACGGCGCTCACGCGGCCGAACGCGCTCGCCGGGGGCAGCGGCAGGAGGGCCATCTCCCCGAAGGCCACGCGGCGACTCACCGGAGCCATGTCGGGACCGCTCACCTCGACCGTCACGCAGGCCTGTCCGGGGCGCCCCGTACCGATCGGTGCGAGCACCGCGCCGAGCCGCACGAGACAATCGTGTTCGAAGACCTCGCTGGCGGCCTGCTCGTGCACGGTGGAGAGCACGCCCAGCTGGGGCGTCATGAAGATGCTGTCCACCGCCAGCAGCGTGAGCCCTTCCGGCAGGAACGCGTCCACCATCATGAGCGCCGCCTGCACGCGGCGCGGGGCGTGCGAGAGCACGCCGCCCGAGCCCACGATGAGCCCCAGCTCCAGCAGGTCCACCACCGATGCGCCCCCCCCCGACTGGCGGAGCGCATCGGAGATGGTGCGCTCCTGCTGCACGCCCTTGAGTTCCACGGCCAGTGCCCGGTGCTGCTCGAAGGCCAGCCGCAGCGCCTCGCGCGCGATGGCCTGCTCGATGAGCAGGTCCTCCAGGGTCTGCGGGATGCTGGTGGGGCGGACCATCTTGTTGCGGATCCGGTTGCGCAGCTCCGACTCCTCCACCGGAAATGGCACCCAGCGCAGGATGTTCTCGAGCCCCGCCTCGGCCATGACATTCGCGATGGAGTAGCTCATGCCCAGGTTGGCGGACACCGTCCGATGGAAGGACGGCTCGCCGCCGGCCCCGGGGAAGACCGAGAACACGTCGGTGGTGGCTCCGCCGATGTCCACGCCCAGCACCGAGAGGTGGTCGCGCCGCGCCAGCCACTCGATCATGCGCCCCACGGCCGCGGGCGTGGGCATGACGGGCACCGGCGTCCAGCTCATCAGGCGCCGATAGCCCGGGGCATGCGCCATGACGTGTTGCATGAAGAGCTCATGGATCGCGTCGCGCGCGGGCCGCAGGTTCTCGCGCTCGAGCGCGGGCCGCAGGTTCGCCACCACCTTCACGGCGGCGTGCGGCTCGATCAGGTCGCGTACCACGCCCGCCGCATCCTGGTTGCCCGCGTAGACCACCGGAAGCTCGTAGCCGGCACCGAGCCGAGCCGTCGGGCCGGCAGCGACGAGCAACTCGGCAAGCTCGGCCACCCGCCGGACGTCCCCGCCGTCGGTCCCCCCGGAGAGCAGGACCATGTCCGGCCGCAACTGTCGCAGGAGCTGGATCCGCTCGTGCGGCCTGCGTCCATCGTTCAGGGCGACGACGTCCATCACGATCGCCCCGGCGCCCAGGGCCGCCCGCTGGGCGCTCTCCCCCGTCATCTGCAGCACCAGGCCCGAGACCATCATCTGGAGCCCGCCACCCGCGCTCGAGGTCGTGACGTAGAGATCCACACCCGCGCCCTGCTGCATCGGTGTGAGGATGACATCCCCGTCCAGCAGGCGCCGCCCGGCCAGCTCCTCGACCTCGCGCACCGCATTCAACACACCGCACGTCACGTCCTCGAACGGGGCCTCCACCGTGGTGGGCGCCTCGCCGCGCGCGATGAGCCGGTAGACGCCATAGCGTCGCTCGACGAGGATCGCCTTGGTGGTCGTGGAGCCGCAGTCCGTGGCCAGGATCGACTGGATGTCCTCCAGGCGTGGGACCGCTGCGGGACCGCTCACGTCGTCTTCCCGGCGCGCCCGCCGGGCCCCCTGGAAGTCTCCGTCGCGCCCTTCGCGGGTGCCGAGCGTGCCGCTCTGCGCGCGGCCTGGGACTCCCCGGCGCGGCGCTCGATGAGCGTGGTCAGCGTCTCGAGCGCGTCCCGCCGCTCGGCCAGCGCCGCGAAGCGCTGGTAGTCGTTGAAACGCAGGAGCGCCTGGACCAGCGGCTGGAAGAAGATCATGGCCTGGCTCGCCACGAACGAGAGCGGCCGTACGGACTCCAGGGTCAGGATCGCCGGCACCTCGAGGCGCAACTCGACCACGCGCGATGCCACGCGCTCGAGCAGGGCCAGGTCCTCGGCCGCCAGCGGCGGCGTCTCAGAGGCCATGGCGCACCACCTCCTGCCGCAGGGCCTCGAGCAGCGTCGCGGCGCCGCCGGCGCGGCGCGGCACGGGGAGGAAGAGGCCCCGGAAGCGGTCAAGCCGGCTGCCCCGGGCGAACGGCGAGACGAAGAGCCCTCCGACCCCCACCCGGGCCCGCCGGATCTCCGGCCAGGCCCTGCGGTCCCAGGTGAAGAGCACGCGCCGCGCCACGCCGTCGCCGTCCACGCGACACTGTGTCGGGGCCAGCCCCGGCGCCAGCACGACCAGCACGGCCAGGCCCATGAGCGTGCTGAGGACGTGCTCCCCTGCCAGGAGCCAGGCGGCCAGCAGCCACAGGAGCAACGCCGCGATCGTCGCCAACGCCGCCCTGGCAGGATCCTCCCGCCACGGACTGAGCGTCCACTCCACCGTGACCGGAGAGCCCGCGTGGTCCGCGGGCGGCATCCTGCCAGGTTCCGTGGAGTGAGGTTCGTGCGAAGCGCGTCCTGCGCTCAGCCCCAAGTCTTCCTCTCCTCCCGCCTTGCGGGACGCGGCCCTACGGGATGCTCCACCGGAGCCTCGGCTCGCGGCTCGCGCGTGCCTCGTCGAGCCGGCCCACGGGCGTCGTGTGGGGCGCCTGGTGCAGCAGCTCCGCATCCTCGGCCGCCTCCACCGCGATGCGCTCCATCGCCGTGGCGAAGTGGTCGAGGCGATCGAACGTCTCGGTCTCGGTGGGCTCGATCATGAGCGCCTCCTCGACGATGAGCGGGAAATAGACGGTCGGCGCGTGCACACCGAAATCCAGCAGCCGCTTCGCCACGTCCAGGGTCCTGACGCCGTACTTCTTGAGGCCGCGGCCGGAGAGCACGAACTCGTGCATGCAGGCCTGCGGGTTCGGCAGGTCGTAGCTCTTCGCCAGCCGCCGCATGAGGTAGTTGGCGTTCAGGATCGCGACCCGGCTGACCTCGGCGAGCCCCTCGGGCCCGAGCGTGAGCATGTAGGCGAGAGCCCGCAACAGGATGCTGAAGTTCCCGTTGAAGGAATGCACCCGGCCGATGGACTGCGGCCGCTCCCAATCGAGGCGCACGCGGCCGTCCTGCTGGAGCACCGCGACCGGCGTCGGCAGGAACGGCTCCAGGTGCTTCGCCACGGCGACCGGCCCGGCTCCCGGGCCGCCGCCGCCATGCGGGGTCGAGAAGGTCTTGTGCACGTTGATGTGCATGACGTCGAAGCCGAGGTCTCCCGGCCGCACCCGCCCCACCAGCGCGTTCAGGTTGGCCCCGTCCATGTAACACTGGGCCCCGGCGGCGTGTGCCATCCGGGTCACCTCGAGCACCCTCGGCTCGAACAGGCCGACCGTGTTCGGCACGGTGAGCATCACCGCCGCCGTGCGGTCGTCCAGTGCCTTCGCCAGCGCGTCGAGATCCACGGTCGCATCCGGGCCCGAGGGGATCACCACGGTCTCGTAGCCGACCAGGCTCACGCTCGCCGGGTTGGTGCCGTGCGCCGAGTCGGGCACGATCACGCGGCGGCGGCGCTCGCCTTCTCCTCGCGACCGATGATACGCGCGCATCATCAACAGGCCCGTCATCTCGCCGTGCGCGCCCGCGGCCGGCTGGGTCGTGACCGCGGCGAACCCGGTGATCTCCGCCAGCAGCCGCTGGACCTCCGCCATCGCCCGCAGGCAACCCTGCGTGGCGTCGTCACCGGCCAGAGGGTGCGCCTTCGCGAAGCCGGCCAGGCCGGCCAGTTCCTCGTCGATCTTCGGGTTGTACTTCATCGTGCACGAGCCCAGCGGATAGAAGCCGCGATCCACGTGGTGATTGAGCGTCGAGAGCTCGGTGAAGTGCCGCACCACCTCGGGCTCGCTCACCTGCGGGAACACCAGTTCCGCACGCAGGACCACGCCCGGGAGCAACTCGGCGAGCGGACGCTGCGGCACGTCGCATGCGGGCAGCGCCGGCCCCCGGTGGCCCGCGCCGCCCTGCTCGATCAACAGCCGGCGTGGCATGATCATCGGGCACCTCCCGCCCGGTGCAGGGTCTGCGCCCAGCGGTCGATTTCCCCCGCATCCCGCAGCTCCGTCACCGCGACCAGCAGGAGATCCTTCCACTCCGGCCGGAAACGCCCGAGATTGATCCCGGGGCTCACCCCGAACTCGAGGCCGGCCTCGACCACCCGGCGCGCCTCGACCGGGCAGCGCAGGACGAACTCCCGGAAGAACGGCGCTTCATGGGCGAGCGCGTAGCCCGGGATCCCGGCGGCGAGCCGGGCGGCGTGGTGGCTCTTCTGGACACACAGCTCCGCGACCTCGCGCAGCCCCAGGCGGCCCAGCAGTCCCATGTGGATGGTGGCGCGCAGGGCCATCAGCCCCTGGTTCGTGCAGATGTTGGACGTGGCCTTCTCCCGCCGGATGTGCTGCTCGCGGGTCTGCAGCGTCAGAACGAACCCGCGGCGGCCCTGGCGGTCCACGGTCTCTGCGACGAGCCGGCCCGGCAGCCCGCGGAGCAGGCTCTGTTTCGCGGCGAAGTAACCCAGCAACGGGCCGCCGAAGGACATCGGGCTCCCGAGGCTCTGCGCCTCCCCCACGACGATGTCGGCGCCGGTGCGGCCCGGAGGCTCGAGCAGGGCGAGCGCGATGGGATCGCAGACCGCGATGGCGAGCGCGCCGGCTTCATGGGCGATCGCGTGCAGCGCCGGCGGGTCCTCGACCAGGCCGAAGAAGTTCGGCTGCTGGTAGATCACGCATGCGCTGTCGGGCCCGAGCGCCGCCTTCACGTCCGCGGGCACGGCGAGCCCCGCCGTGTCCCCGACGTGCGACACCTCGTCGGGATCAAGGTAGGTACGCAGCACCGCGAGGACGTGCGGATGGACCATCCCCGCCACGACCACGCGCTTGCGCCCGGTCTGCCGGCGCGCGAGCAGCGCGGCCTCGACCGTGGCGGTGGCGCCGTCGTACATCGAGGCGTTGGCCACGTCGCAGCCCGTCAGCTCCGCCATCATGCTCTGGAACTCGAAGATGGCCGTGAGCGTGCCCTGGGCGACCTCCGGCTGGTAGGGCGTATAGGCCGTGACGAATTCCGAGCGGCTCGCGAGCGCGTCCACCGCCGCCGGGATCCAGTGATCGTAGATGCCGCCGCCCTGGAAGGAGACCAGCTCCGCGGCGTGGTTCTCGCGGGCCCACCGGCCCAGCAGGCGGCGCAGCTCGATCTCCGAGAGCGGCCCGGGGATCCGGGGCGGATGCTCCAGCAGCACTTCCTGCGGGATCGCCGCGAGCAGATCCTCGAAGCGCGCCACGCCGATCTCCTTCAGCATGCGCTGCTCCTCGTCACGCCCCAGCCCGACGAAGCTCATGCGTGCTGCTCCTCCACGTGCCTCTCGTAGTCCACGTTGGACATCAGCTTCGCGTACTCGCCCGGGTCGGACGGCCGCAGGCGCAGGATCCAGCCCTCGCCGAACGGATCCTGGTTCACCAGGGCGGGGTTGTCGCTGAGAGCGCCGTTGCGTTCGAGCACCTCGCCGGACACGGGGGCGAAGAGGTCGCTCACGGTCTTCACGGCCTCGATCACCCCGAAGGTCTTGAGCGCCTCCAGCCGGACGCCGATCTCCGGCAGCTCCACGAAGACGACGTCGCCGAGCTGCTCCGTGGCGTAGGACGTGACGCCGATCGTGATGATCCCATTCTCGAGCCGGGCCCACTCGTGCTCGGCCGTGTAGCGGACGTCATCGGGGTAGCGCAAGGCACCCTCCTCAGGAACGGCGCGAGCCCCGCGTCCAGAACGGCCGCGGAGCGATTCGCACATTGAGGCGCGTCCCGCCGGCCAGCACCTCGAGGATGCCGCCCGGGCGGTCCAGCGCGCTTTCCACGTAGCCCATGCCGATCGGGCGCTCGAGGCTCGGGCTGAACGTGCCACTCGTGACCCGGCCCACCGCGCGCCCGCCGGACTCGATCGTCATGTCGTGCCGCGCGACCCGCCTTCCGTCGAGCTCGAAGCCCACGAGCTTGCGGGCGAGCCCCGCCTCCTTCTGCCGGAGCAGGGCCTCGCGCCCGTTGAAGGCGTCCTTCTTGAGTTTCACGGTCCAGCCGATCCCGGCCTCGAGCGGCGTGGTGGTGTCGTCGATGTCATTCCCGTAGAGCATGTAGCCCATCTCCAGCCGCAGCGAGTCGCGGGCCGCCAGGCCCACGGGCTCGAGGCCGTGCGGGCGGCCCGCCGCCATGAGGCCCTCCCAGACCTGCGCGGCGTGGCGCGGAGCGAAGTAGAGCTCGAAACCGTCCTCGCCGGTGTAGCCGGTGCGCGAGATGATCGCCGGAGCGCCGAACGCCGCGCCCTCCATGAGGCGGTAGAAGCCCAGTTCGAGCGCCGCGTCGGGCACGTGGCCCCGGAGCGCGAGCTCGGCCTTCGGTCCCTGCACGGCCAGCAGCGCCATCTCCTCGCTGATGTCGCGCAGCTCGACGCCCGCAGGCACCTGTTCCCTCAGCCACGCCCAATCCTTGGCGTTGGTGGCCCCGTTCACCACCATCATCCAGCGCTCCGGCAGGCGGTAGACGAGCAGGTCGTCCACGATGCCCCCGTCGGGGCGGCACATGGCCGTGTAGATCGCCTGGCCGACCTGCATGCCCAGCACGTCGTTCGTGACCATGCGGTGGATGAACTCCCCCGCCCCGGGGCCCGAGACGTGGTATTCGCCCATGTGGGTGATGTCGAAGACGCCCACCGCGCTGCGCACGCACTGATGCTCGCGCAGGTCGCCGGTGTAGCGCAGGGGCAGCTCGAAGCCCGCGAACTCCACGAACTTCGCGCCGAGCGCGCGGTGGTAATCGGTGAACGGCGTGGGCCTTGCGATTCCGGGCGTGGACATGCATCGCTCCTTGCGGAAGGACGGACATTCGCAAGGTAGCGAAGGGTCTTGACGCGGTCAAGGAGCGCGCCGCCGAAGCCGGCGCCCGGAAACGAGGACAGCCGGCGCGTGGAGCGCCGGCTGTCCCGGGTCCGTCGGTACCCTACCGCGTGACGACCAGCCTCCGGGTCAGATTCACCCCGGGCGCCTGCAGGCGGACGAAGTAGATCCCCGCCGGCGCGGGGCTGCCGCCCGCCGTCCCGTTCCACATCGCCTGATGGCGGCCCGCCGGGAGCGCGCCCTCCAGCAGGGTCGCCACGCGACGGCCCTGCATGTCGTACAGGCCGAGGGTCACGCGGGAATACCGCGGAACCGCGAAGTCCACTCGCGTCGCCTCACCCGAGGTCGGGTTCGGCAATGGGCGGCTGAGGGCGAAGTCCACGATCACCTCTCCAGCCGTCGCCTCGATCGGGCCGAAGGTGACCCGCGTCGCTCCCGTGGTGGCGGCGATCCGGTACCAGTACGTGCTCCCGCTCAGCGCGCTGCGGTCGAGGGCGACGTTCACGCCGCTTTCGTTCTTCGACTCGACGACCACGGCCGCCCAGGGCCCCTCCGCGGCCTGCGCCCGCTCGATCGACACCGCGCCGAAGCTCCCCGGGTCGGAGAACTGCCAGCGCAGTTCGATCCCGGAGGCCACGGGCGATGCCGTGAAACGGCTCAGCAGGGTCGGCGTCGCGATGTCGATGATGGTGAACGCGGCGTCGCTGAGATCCGAGCCCGAGTTGCCCGCGGCGTCCCGTGCCACGACCCTCACCCAGCAGTCCGTGCCCGGGGGAAGGTCGACGGCCCAGGGGTACGAGCCGCTGTTCGCGACACCCGTGACCAGTGGCGCGTAGGGGCCCCCGGATCCGGTCCGGGACAGGAGCAGGTCCACCGACGTCACACCGATGTTGTCGGTGGCGTTCCAGGTCACGTTCACGGCGGTCCCGGTGGTGAGCAGCTCCCCGCCATTGGGATAGGTCAGCGTGACCGCCGGGTCCAGCAGGTCACCGAGCCAGAGCTTGCCCCAGCCCCAATCGGCCGTCCAGGGCGTGCCGGTATAGGAGTCCACGATGGCGTTGTTCCGGAAGTAGGCCTTGGCCCAGGCGGGCGAGATGGCGCCGAACTTCTGCATGAGGAGCGCGACGGCGCCGGTCGTGTGCGGTGCGGCCATGCTGGTGCCCTGCATGACCTGGTGCTTCTGGCCGTCTGGCAGGTAGGTCGAGCTGGTCGCGGGACAGACCGTGCTGAGATCCTGGCTGAGGGCGGAGCCGATGGCCGCCCCCGGCGCGGTGATGTCGGGCTTCTGGCGGCCGTCACGCGTCGGACCGGGGCTCGAGAAGGGCGACAGGTTCCCCGGGTCCACGGAGCCGCCGAAGTTGAGGTAGCGCGCGCCGCAGTCCGTCCAGTACCGCTTCGTCGTCCAGGAGGCCGTGGTGATGACGGAATCCGCGTTGCCCGGCTCGCCCACGAGATAGCTGTTCGTGTTCCGGAGCGTGAAGGTCCCGGTCAGCGACGCCGAGGAAGAGTAGAAGCGCCACAGGTCCACGCGGGCGCTTCCGCCCAGCGAGACCGGCGTGAAATAGAAGGTCCAGGTGCCGGTGATGTTCCCCGTGCCCAACCCCAGGCTCGTGAGCTCGACGTAGACCTCACGGTCCCCGCGCGAGGTGAGCGAGAGCCCGTTCTCGATGTAGACGCGTCCGTTCACGCCGGTATTGACGCCGGGATAGGCCGCATTCGCGCCGGCCAGCGGGATCGGGCCGATGAAGAGGTTGCCCGGCGTCCGGATGGTCACGCTGATGTCGTCGCTGGCGCCGTAGTAGCCGTCGATTCCCAGGAGCCGCCCGCTCGTCGCGCCGCCCGCGATGGTCAGCTTGGCGCTGTCCCCCGCTCCCGTCGCGAAGAGCATCGCGTGCCAGTTCGTCCCGCGGTCGTTCCCCGCCGACTTGGCGACGATGCGCCCCGGGCCGCAAAGCGCGTTCAGGCCGGATTCGAAGGGGCTCGAACCATCGTGCGGGCCGAACTGCGAGCCCAGCGACAGGTTCACCGCGGCGTTCTTCCCGAGGGCCGTGGCCTTCTCGAAGATATAGCTCACGCCGTCGAGGATGTCGGTGGTGTACATGGTCGTCTTGACGAAGATGAGGTCGGCCATCGGCGCCATGCCCGCGTAGGTGTACTGCGGCACCGTGCCGCCGGTCAGGCTGCCGTCGCCGCCGATGATGCCCATCACGTGTGTGCCGTGTCCGCTCAGATCGACTTCGCGCGCGGTCCCGGCGGTGAGATCCGCGGGGAACCATTCAGAGCCGTACGGGAAGCTGACCGGGGTCGGCCCCACGGCGTCGGTCTGGTCCCAGAGAGAGACCAGGCGCGTATTGCCCGCCGCGTCCTTGAAGTCGCCGTGCTTGTAGTCCATGCCGGAGTCCACATCGCCCACCAGCACGCCCGCACCGTTCAAGCCCGTGAAGGTGGGGCCGGGACCGCGAAACAAGGTGGCGTCCGTGGCTGGCACGCTGGTGTTGAGTTCCTCGTAGCAGGGCGCCGCCCCGTTGATCGAGCGCACGCCGGGCAGCGCTGCCACGGCCTCCACGACAGCGAGCGGGATGTAGGCGGTGCAGACGTCGCCCGCGACCGTGCGGACGCGGGCGCCCGCCGCCTCGAGCTCGGCGCGCGATGCCGAACTCACGATGAAGACATCCAGCTCCCCCTGCCCGTTCACGGCCTGTGAATAGGCCATCAGGCTGGCGGAGGATGCGCCGGTCTGCAGCCCGGCCAGCGCGGCGCGTGCGCGCGGATCGAGCTTCGCGAGATCCGCGGAAGCCTGCCCGGCGACGATCAGGAGCAGGGCGACGAGAAGGAACAGACGTACCGGACGGTTCATGCGTCACCTCGGGTGTTGGGGAAGCGGGGCGCCCGGCCGAGGGGCCGGAGGGACGTGAGGATCGGGAGTCTACACGCTCGCCCGCGGTCCGTGCATCACAAAACGCACGGACCGCCAGCCCCCCGGCCCCTCGGCCGGGCGCCCCGCTTCCCCAACACCCGAGGTGACGCATGAACCGTCCGGTACGTCTGTTCCTTCTCGTCGCCCTGCTCCTGATCGTCGCCGGGCA
>JANXPZ010000227.1 GCA_025357055.1 Candidatus Eiseniibacteriota bacterium
GCTCGCGCGTCCGCAGCCGAACCCCAGCCGGGGCACGACGCTGCTGCGCTTCTCGCTGCCGGCGGCGGGGCACGCGCGGCTGGAGATCGTGGACGTCACCGGGCGGCGCATGGGCGACTTCGAGGGCGAGTTCTCCGCCGGACCGCAGACCTGGCGCTGGGACGGGCGCGGCCCTGACGGCGGCCCTTCCGGTTCCGGACTCTACTTCGCGCGACTGGTCACCCCCTGGGGCACCCGCACCGAGCGGCTGGTGCGCATCAACTAGTCCGAGGGGCCCCGGGACGGGCCGCGCTCCCTGCGGAGAGCGGCCGTCCTTGACCCCGCCCGCCGATGCCCCGATCGCTCACGCGACCGGGGCATCGTGCTGGTGGCGCCGGGCCGCCCGCCCGGACGATCCGTGAAGCGCCGCCTGCGGGCACGATCCGGAGCGCCCCGCAGGGGCAGCGCCCCGGCTCGCCTTCCTGGTGGTGTTCCCGAACGGTCAGGGCTACCCTCGCTTCATGTCCCACGCCGCAGGAACCTTCGGCACCGCCGTCCTGGCGGTCGTCCTGCTGACCGTGCCGGCCGCCGATCCGGCCCGCGCCCAGATCCACTCCGAGTTCCCCGCGCTGACGCGGCCGTTCACCAGCGAGACCTTCTCCACGCAGACCGACGAATTGCGCGCGCGGCTGGCGGACCGCGGATTCAGCGTGGAGGCCGCGGCGCTCGGGCTCGCCCGGGGCGGGCGCGACGGAAGCGCGAACCCGGAGGTGTCGCACGGCGTCGCCGGTGGCCGGCTCGCGCTCCAGTACCGGCACGGCCGCTACGCCCTGAGCGGCGAGGCCACCGCGGACGGCGCGCGGGAGTGCGAGCCGCGGGAGTACCCGGCGCGCATCGCCGCGAGCGCCGTGTGGCCCGAGGCGCGCCTCTTCGCCGCGCTCGTCGCCGGCCTCGATGCGCACGGCCACGCGGGCACGGACCTCGCGCTGGAGGGCGCGCCGCTCGTCATGAGCCTGCCCGTGTGGAGCCGCTTCCCGGTCGACTGCCGGCCCCGCTTCATCCCCTGGGCGCGGCTGCGGCTGCCGGCGCGCGGCGGTGACGCGAGCCTCGCGCCCGCGGCCGCGCTCGTCCTCGACCACCTGCCCGGCCTGGCCTCGAGCCTCGTGCTGGCGCCCTCGGTCCAGAGCGAGTGGCGCGCGGGAGCGGCGCCGCTGAGCGTCCTGCTCGTGCAGGTGGCGTATGCGGCCGGACCGTGGCCGCTCGGAGGCGACGCGGGCGTCGTCCGCCGTGGCTCGCGGCCGCCCACGAGCCTGCTGGCGGGGCTCTTCGTCCACGCGGGCTATGCGCGGTCGCTCGACCGGCGCTCGCCCGCCCGCCTCGTGCTCGGCGTGGGCACAGGTCTCGATGCCGTCCTGAGGAGCGCATGGCCAACCTCAAGGTGATCGCCGCGCAGCGCGTCCGGGCACGCGACGCACTGTGGGAGTGGACGCAGCGTCCGCTCACGCTGCGCCGCCGCGTCTACTTCGTGCCCGGATTCACCGACGAGTACGGGCGCTCGTGCTGGGGCGAGGCGGGGAGCTCCGCGCTGTGTCTCGCGAGCCAGTTGCCCGAGGTCTGCACGAACCCGGAGCTCGCCACGTTCGTGGACTTCAAGGCCGGTGGCGCGCCGCCCCGCTACGAGAACTTCATCCGCTTCGGCGCAGACCTGGCGCGACTGGTGGCGCAGGACCGCGCCGGTGCGGCGCCCGCCGGTGGCGCGGCGGAAGTGGACATCGTTTGCCACAGCATGGGCGGGCTCGATACGCTCGCCGCCATCGCCCTGCTCGACGACTATCCCGAACTCGGCGCGCCGCTGCTGGCCGGCGTGCGCAACGTCATCACCTTCGACACGCCCTTCCTCGGTTTCGCCGCAGCGAGCAACCCGCTCTTCGCCAAGCTCAAGCGGATGCAGCGACCGGACGAGCCCTGGCTGACCTCCCAGCTGCTCGCGATGGAGACCGACTCGCTGCGCATCGCCGAAGTGGCCCAGGCACGCGACCAGTTCCTGTCGCGCGTGCAGGCCTTCTGGCCGCGCGGGGCGGACAACGCCGCCGGGCTGCTCGAAGTGCCGCACGAGAGCGCCTCGTTCGGCGAGCGGGAGGATTTCGCCCCGTCGAATCAAGCGCACTACCGCGAATATCGCCCCTGGGATGACACCAGCCACTCGGGCGCGAAGGGGCTCACGCGGGACCCACGCGCCATCGTCGAAACGCTGGAGATCCTGACCGCAGGCTGACCGCGGGATCGCCCGGGGGGCTGACGCCGGGGCCCCGGACGGTGTACAGTGCCGGGCACTTCGCTCCGGCGACGGGCTCCCGCCCGTGACCGGTCTCACACCAGCCGCTCCGCCGTGGCGTCCGCCGGACCGCACGGGCCACGCGGGGCAAGATGCGGCCCGTGCAGGGCAAGGGGAGAGGGAGTCGATGGAGCATCTGTTGACCGAGGAGCAGCGCGCCATCCGCGACCTGGCGCGCATGATCGCCGAGGAGAAGGTCAAGCCCATCCGCGCGAAGTACGACGAAGAGGGCACCTTCCCCTGGGACATCGTCCGTGAGATGGCGAAGGTGGATCTGTTCCGGGTGTGCGTGCCGGTCGCCTACGATGGACTGGTCGAGACCGGCCTGGGCATCACCAACATGTGCATCGTCACCGAGGAGTTGTCCAAGGCCTGCGCCGGGATCGCGCTGGCCTTCGCCGGCACCGCACTCGGCGCCTTCCCCATCCTGCTCTACGGCACGGAGGAGCAGAAGCAGAAGTACCTGCCGCCCATGGCGGCGGGGGAGAAGCTGGCAGCCTTCGGGCTCACCGAGTCGATGGCCGGCTCGGACGCCGGCTCGCTGCGCACCACCGCGCGGCGCGATGGCGACCACTACATCCTCAATGGGACCAAGGTCTTCATCACCAACGGCGGCGAGGCGGACATCTACACCACGGTCGCGCTGACCCAGCCCGAGAAGGGCGCGCGCGGGGCTTCGTGCTTCATCATCGAGAAGGGCACGCCCGGATTCTCCTTCGGCAAGAAGGAGAACAAGATGGGCATCCGCGCCAGCGTCACCTCGGAGCTGGTGTTCGAGAACGCCCGCGTGCCGGTCGCGAACCTGCTGGGTCGCGAGGGCCAGGGCTTCATCGTGGCGATGAGGACCTTCGACCTGTCCCGCCCGGGCGTGGCCGCGCAGGCGCTGGGCATCGCCGAGGGCGCGCTGGAAGAGACGCTCAAGTATGCGCACCAGCGCCATCAGTTCGGCAAGAGCATCCTCTCCTTCCAGGGCGTTCAGTGGATGCTGGCCGACATGGCCACCCAGATCGAGGCCACGCGCGCGCTCATCTACGGGCTCGCCGATCGCATGGACAAGGGTGACACCAAGGACATCGGGCACCTCTCGGCGATGGCCAAGGTGTTCGCCTCGGACACCGCGATGAAGGTCACCACCGACGCCGTGCAGTTGCTGGGCGGATACGGCTACATGACCGAATACCCGGTCGAGAAGATGATGCGCGACGCCAAGATCACGCAGATCTACGAGGGCACGAACCAGATCCAGCGCAACGTGATCGGCTCGCAGCTCGTGAGGGACGCGGCGAAACTGGCGCGGTAGCGGCGCGGTCGGGAGATAGCAGAAGGAACGAGGCGGGGTGGCGAGCGGCCACTCCGCCTCGCGCGTTTGGGGGAGGGCGGGGGCCGGGGGAGGCGAGCGTGGAGCAGCGAAAGGGCTCTACTTCCGCTCCGGGGCCGGCCGTTTGCCGTCATCCCTGCCACCCAGTAGCTCGCCCGTTCGCGTGTCGAGCACGCGCCGTTCGAGCGCGATCTCGCACGCCTTGGCCACCGCCATGGGTGCGCGCCGCCAGCGCGAAGTCAACGCACGTTCCCAGCGGTCGGCCCAGTTCGTGAACGTCGACCGTCCGGTGCGCAGGGCGAGCAGGCGCAGGCCCGCCACGTGCAGGTGGTGGTAGTACACGCTGGAGAGCAGCGCCCGGCCGCGCAGGCACAACGCGTAGCGCGACCAGCCCAGCGCCGCGTCGAACCTGGGCATCGCATGCTCGAACGTTCGCTCCACCTCGCGGGCGAGCGCCGCGGCGCGGACGTGACCGAGGGCGTCCTCCAGGTCGTAGAGCGAGAAGAGCGCGTAGAGCGCGCCGTTCAGCACGTGCGATGGCGGACGTGACGGGTACTCCTCGAGGAACGGTCGGCCGTCCAGCTGGGACACCGTGCCGCCCTGCTCGATCGGCGCCGCGAGCCGCTCGAAGACGCGCTCGATGACGTCGCGCACGCGAGGCGGCGGTTCGGGTCCCGAGAGGCGCACGAGCGCCGACAGCCCCACGCCCTGCACCAGCGCCGACGGACGATCGCTCGACATCGCGTCGGGGTGGCTGGCGCGGCCCCAGGCACCCGTGGCCCCGGCCGAGACCAGCAGGGGCTCCAGCACGAGGTGCGCCCGTTCGGCTGCGACCGGGTCGGAGCGCACGCCCGAGATCGCCAGCATGCGGATGCCGTAGCGGGCCACCACGAGCGGATCGTAGAGCGCGCCCCGCTCGCCATCCGTGAACGGCAGGCCCCGCTCGTCGAAGCGATACTCGCGTGTGTAGCCGCCGTGTCCATCGGGGTCGCCGAGCTCGTAGGACAGGAAGTAGCGCAGCGCGCCCGGTTCCCGCCACGGGAACGGGTGCAGCGTGCGGCCCTGCAACCGGCTGGGCCGCAGGAACTGTCCAAACTGCCGGATCCGACGTGCGAGCGACACGCGGTCTTTCCCCGGAACGGGTGAGTGGCGAAGGAACAGGTGAGTGGCGAATGCGTCGGGAACGGGATTCCGGATCGCGCGTGCGGCTTCAGGCCCGGCGCAGGGCCTTCCGGTAGACGGAGATCGTGCGAACGGCCAGCAGGCGCTCGTCCAGCTCGGTCACGCTCTTGCGTCCGGCCACGCGGCCGCCGCGGCGCAGCACGCGGTCGAGCCCGGCCGCGAGCGTCTCGGGACGATCGTCGGCGAAGACCACGCAGCCCTCGATATTCCCGATCCGCAAGCGCACGTCGCCCACGTCCACGGACGCGACCGGCAGGTCGCAGGCGAGCGCCTCCTTGACCACGTTGGGCGAGCCCTCGTGCGTCGAGGTGAGGATCACCGCGTCGCAGGCGCTCATGTAGAGCGGCATCGACGCGTGCGACACGCGGGTGGCGACGACCAGTTCGGCGCGCAGCGCCGGGTCGAGGAGGTCCACGGCCGCGCACGCGAGGCGGTGGCGCTTGCGCGGGTTCGTGGGTGGGGCTGCGAACAGCACGAGCCGCCGGTCCGCGGGCAGCCCGAGACGGGCGCGCGCCTCGGCCTGCGGCATCGGCCGGAACATCTCGAGGTCGAGGCCGCTCGGGATCACGTGGTAGGCGCGCGGGGGCATCCGGTGCGCAAGGCGGTCGGATACGACCACGACTTCCTCGGCGATCCGCGACATGCCGCGCGAGATCGCGCGCAGCAGGCGCCCCTGCAACGACTGGCGGCCGTTGCGGCCGATGACGCCCTCGAGGTCGTTCCCACGGTAGGTGATCACGAGCGGCAGCGACCTGGGCAGCGCGAGCAGCGCACTCTGTCCCCACTGCGCGTGCACCAGGTCGAAGCGGCCCGAGGCGATGAGGCGGCGCGTCTTGCGCCAGGCGCGCAGGTAGTTCCCCGGCTTGCACGCGCCGCGGAACGCGAACACTTCGACCTCCACTCCCGCCCGGCGCAGGAACTCGACCTGCTGGACGATGAACGGCGCCGAGTCCTGGTGTTCGACCGTGGGCCACTCGCTGGTGATCATGAGGACGCGCAGGCCCGCGCCCGGCAGCGAGGGCTCATCCGGCGCGGACGCGCACGCTTCGGCGTGAACCGGGGGATCGGCCAGGGGCAGGGACTCGCGTGCGGCTTCGCCGTGCGGGAGGGTGGAAGGTCCCGTCGCGCCCCTCGGGGCGGCCGGCTCCCGTGGGAGGAGAGATGCCGGGCGGTCGCCTGGGCGGTCCGGTGCGGTCAATCGAGATGGACCCGGATCACTGCGCACGCCACGCTCTGCAGGGATCGAAGCCGGTAGACGGCGTCGCCGGGAGGATCTCCGAACCCTGCCGGCTGCCGCAGGAGCCCCACCGGGCGTCGCGGGCGGGCGCCTGCGCGCCGGCTGAGGCAGGGATCAACGCGCTCGCGAGGAGGCAGGTGAGGGGAACGGGAGCAAGGGAAGAGCACTGCTTCACGACGGCCTCCGAGGTATGCGCCTGCCGGGCAGGCCAAGGCAGTGCCTTGAGATTAGCCCCATCCCGCCTGACCACCTAGCCCGAAAGCGCCCATCCGTGGACGTCCCTCTCCGGATGGTGGACGTCCCGACGGCCGCTGGAGGCGCTGGAGCCCCGCTGCAAGTTGAACGCTGCATGCCGTGGCCGGCGTCGTCCTCGGCGTGCGTTCGCGCCGCCGCCCCACCTACTCAGGCTTCGGCTTCGCCCCGCGGGCCTTCATCAGGTCGGCGCTCGAGAAAATGGCCCCGGCCAGGTGGGCCCCCATGAGGTGGGCGCCCGTTAGCTGGGCTCCCATGAGGTCGGCCTTCTCGAGGATGGCCTGTGAGAGCTCGGCACCGGTGAGGTCGGCCTGTCTGAGGTCGGCCCCCGAGAGGTTGGCCTGCGTGAGGTTGGTCCCCGTGAAGTTGGTCTGCCTGAGGTCGGCGCCCGAGAGGTCGGCGCCCGTGAGGTCGGCCTCCGAGAGGTTGGCCTCCGAGAGGTTGACGCCCGTGAGGTCGGCGTTCGAAAGGTCGACTCCCGCAAGGTTGGCGTACTTGAGATCGGCCCACTTGAGGTCGGCCCCGGACAGGTCGGTGTCCCCCATCCTGCTGAACCGGCTGGCCCGCGACTTGTTCCACGCGGTCACCGAGTACTTGAGCATCGTGACCAGTTTCTCGTCAGCCATCTCGACCTCTCGTTGCTCGTGTCCGACAAGATGGGTCGAGGGACCCATCCGGCCCGGTCGGGCCGGGTGCGCGCGCATCCGGCAGGCCTGCCCCGCATGCACCTCCAAGTGACGGTCAGGGTCCACCACGCGGCGGAACCTGTCAACGAACTCGGGACGTTCGTTCCGGCAATGGCCGGCCACGATCCCGGTTCAGTCCGCCATCTGGTACCATGCAGGGGTGCGGATGACCGGAGGTTCCACGCCTCCGGGGGCGGCCTTGCCGGTCTCGCCGCTCCCGGGCGATCGGGGACCTGAACGACGACGGTCAGCCACAGGACCGCGGCTGCCCGCGGTCGGATCGCGTTCGCAGCAGCGGGTCATGAATCGTCCAGGCTGAAACTCCGACAGGGTCTCGGTGCTGGCCGCGTGGTGCAAACCGCAACCTGGGAGGATTCCATGAAGGCGCGATTCCTTGGAACGTGCGCGCTGTTCGCGATGGCTGTTGCGGCGCTGGCCGCTTCGGGGTGTGCCGGGACGCGGCCGAAGCCGCCGGCGACCGTCGTGCACGAGGAGCTCGCCAGCGCGCCCTGCTGGGTGACCAAGGGCGGTGGCTGCTACTTCAAGGAGGCGGAGCGCGCCAAGTACGTCTGCGGCGTGGGCTCCGTGGGCGGGACGCGCAACGTCGGGCTGGCCCGCGAGGCGGCGATGGGCCGGGCGCGCACCGAGATCGCCCGCTCGCTGGCGGTCCGCGTGACCTCGATGCTGAAGGACTACCAGGCGACGACCACCGGGGGCGTGGAGTTCGGCACGGCCGCGGCCGACGAGCAGCACATCGCCGACGTCTCGAAGCAGATCACCGACATGACGGTCTCCGGCACCGAGATCGTGGACTCGTGGATCAGCGGCTCCGGGACCTACTACGCGCTCTGTCGCCTGAATGTCGATGGGTTCAAGGACACCGTGCGCCGGATGACGGCCCTGAGTGAGTCCGTCCGCCAGGCGGTCGTGGATCGTGCAGACCAGGCTTTCGAAGAACTCGACCGCGCAACCAATGGCCCGGCTGACGGCAAGTAGGCCGCAAGACCCGTCGAACCCGACCCCAGGCTCCATCCCGCGGCGGGCACCGCGCAGCAGGAACGTGCCGGCAGCAGTGCTGCTGCTGGTCCTGGCGTGTTCGTGGATCCCGGCCGCCCAGGCCGGCGCCGCAAGGCTCGCCGTCCTGGAGTTGCGCAACGACGCGGGCCTGAGCGTCGCCGAGATGGCCTACCTCACCGACCGGGTGCGCGGCGACGCCAGCCAGGATCTGTCCCCGGGCGCCTTCCTGGTGATGACGCGCGAGAGCATCCAGGAGCTGCTGCCTCCGGGCGTGAGACTGGTGGACTGCCTCTCGAGCGAGTGCGAGGTCGCGGTCGGCCGCAGGATCGGCGCCGACTACATCGTGACCGGTGAGATCCTGAAGTTCGGCGACGAGCTGCGGATGAACCTCAAGGTGCACCACTGCGTCTCGGGTGCGTTCCTCGGCAGCGAGACGGCGGGCGGGGCGCGGCTGGCCGACCTCGAGGGCGGCGTGGCGGCCGCGTGCGGACGGCTCTTCGCGAAGGTGCGCACGCACGCGGGGGCGGGCGAGGCCGTGGAGGGACGGGTCGTCGCGGAGGCCCGCGAGGCCTGGACCCCGCCGGGGGACTCGGTGACGGTGGTGGGCTTCGCGTCCGACCCCGCGGGCGCGGTCGTGATGGTCGATGGCCGGGTGGTCTGCCAGGGAACGCCGTGCAGTCGCGAGCTCCCGGTGGGAGTCGCGGTGGTCACGATGCAGAAGGAACGCTACCTGCCCAGGCAGGAGGTGGTGGAGGTCGCGCGGCGGGGCCCGCCGCTGAGGCTGGACTGGACGCTGGGCCCGGACTTCGGCTGGTTGACGGTGACGAGCACGCCGCCGGGCCTGCCGGTGACCATCGACGGGAAGGCCGCGGGCCGGACCCCGATCGCGGCCGGCGAACTGGCGCCCGGGCCACACGAGGTGCGCATCCACGATCCGCGCTACTACGAGCGCGGCGAGCGCGTGGTGCTGGGGCGCGGCGAGAAGCGGACGGTGGCCCTAGCGCCGGACCCGCGCGAGGGGGCCATCCGCGTGTCCGCGCGGGGTGCGGACAGCAATGCCGTGGCGGCGCGCGTGCTGCTGGACGGAGTGGAGGTGGGCACGACGCCGTGCACCATCAAGGCGCTCATCGGCCGGCACGCGATCGCTGCCCGCCTCGACGGAGCGCAGTGGACGGACTCGGTGCAGGTCGCCGAGCGGCAGGTCGTCACCGTGCAGGCCCGGCTGCGCCGGGCCGCTCCCGTCATCCCTGGGCCCGGCATCGGCGGCGCGGCCGGTGCGCTGGCGAGGGGGCAGGCGCTGCTCGCGAGGGCGGTCGGCCTGGCCGGCGGGAGCGCGGCGTGGGCGGCGATCCGGAGCATCAGCGTCACGCGCGCGGAGACCGCCACCATCCAGGGGCAGACGCGGGAGATCACCAGCGTGATCCACTGGCGGATCCCCGACCACTACGTGGCCACGCGCAGGCTCGCCCTGGGGGCGTTCGCGCGCGGCTACGACGGCACCGGCGGCTGGATCGCGGACCGGGGCCAGGTGCGGGACGAGCCCAGGTTCGGCGAGGAGCTGAGCAGGCAGTACGAGCGCTCGATCCTGCGGCTGTTCGCCGGGCCCGGCGCGTTCCAGGTCCAGGCGCTGGACGAGCCCAGGACCGTGGAGGGCGTGGAGTGCAGCGTCGCGCGGGTGAAGAGCGAGACCACGCCGGACTGGCTGCTCTACTTCGCGCCCGATGGCTCGCTCGCCCGCATGGAGTACCAGGGCGAGGGCGCGAACGGCGGGCCGGTGAGGACCACGGAGATCTATGGCGACTGGAGGCCGGTCGGCCGCGTGCGCTATCCGCGCAGGGAGAAGACCCTGATGGACGGCCAGTCCGTGATGGACGCCAGGGTCACGAGCGTGAAGCTGAACCCGGCGCTCGAGGACGAGCTGTTCAGGAAGCCGGCGAAGTGAGGCCGCTCGAGAACGTCGCGCGCGCCCTGCGCAACGCGGGCCTGCTGGTGCTGCTCGCGGGCCTGGGCTCGTGCGCCGGCACGTCGCCCCGGGTGCCCGCGGAAGGCGCCGCTGCGCAGTCGGTGGCGCAGCGCCATCCCGTTTCGCAGTACATCGTGGCGGAGGGCGTGAGCGACACGGGCTTCGAGCAGGCGGAGACGCAGGCGCGCGCGCAGGTGGCGGCGCAGGTGCGATCCGAGATGAGCGCCGTGCTCACGACGGTCATGAGCTCCGACTCGCGCAACGGGCGGATCGACGATTCCCAGAGCCTGCTCTCGGAGACTTCCACGCGGACCTCCTTCGCCCACGCCGAGATGATCCGCGCGGACCCCGCGGCGAGACGGCGCGAGCGTGGTCTCTATCACGCGGTCGCGTACCTGTCGCGCGCCGAGGCCGCCGAGGCGCTGGCGCGCGACTACGAACTGGCCGCGCTCGATTTCCGGGCTGCGGTGGCGGACCTCGCGCGTCCGGGCGGGGACCTGCCGGTCTGGTCGGCCACGCTGCGGCGCGCCGAGGCGGGCTTCGACCGGCTCGCGCAGGCGTCCTTCGGGCTGCGCGCCGTCACGCGCCGCCCGCACGGACCCTTCGTCGCGGACCTGGCGCTCTACGAGCAGGCGGAGAGGGACCGGGCGGCGCGGCTCTCGGCCGCGCGGCTGGGGCTCGAAGTCGGCGATGGCGCGGACGCCGACCCGCGGCTGGCCGCGAGCGTCAGCGGCGCGCTGGCGCGCCTGGGGCTCGGCGCGCTGCCCCACGATTGTCCCGCGGGCGGCTACCTGTTGCGGCTGACTCCCGACATCCGGTGGGAGGCCGGACCCTTCGGGCCCCTGTGCCGCCTCACCATGTCGGGCGAGTTGCTCGCGTGCGACGGGCGGCGGTCGATCGGGCACGTGTCGCTCGCACACCCGGAGTTCCTCGGCACGGACGTGCGGGAGAAGGAACGGGCGCTGACCGTGCTGTGGGAGCAGGTCAACGAGGAGCGCCTGGTGCCGCTGCTGCGCCACGAGCTGGCCCCGTACCTGCCGGTCGCCGAGCGCTGATCCGCCCGCAGGTGGCCGGCACGCCGGGCCTGCTGCGTGCCCTTCTTCGGCAGCCTGCGATTCCGGGCGATTGGCGCTTCATGAATCGTCCGGTCTAGACTGCGCGAACGACTCCAACCCGCTGTAGTGGCGGTGTCCTACTCTGGACCGCTCCATCCGACCCGAGGACGCATGACCCAGATTATCCAGCTGCTCGCCTCCAATCCGCTGCTGCTGCTGTTCAGCGTGATCGGCCTGGGCTATCTCGTGGGCAGCGCGCGGGTGTTCGGCTTCAGCCTGGGCGTGAGCGCGGTGCTCTTCGTGGGGCTGGCGTTCGGAGCGCTGGATCCGGCCCTGGCCCTGCCCGAATACGTCTACGTCATCGGGCTGGTGCTGTTCGTCTACGCCGTGGGTCTGCAGTCGGGCCCGGGCTTCTTCGCCTCGTTCGGCAGGCGCGGCATGAAGCTCAATCTCGTGGCCGTGGGCATCCTGCTGGCGGGCGCGGTGGCCGCGTTGCTGGTCGGTCGGCTGGCGGGCCTGCCGGGCGCGGAGATCGCCGGCCTGTTCTGCGGGGCGCTCACCAACACCCCGGCGCTGGCGGCGACGGTGGAGACCCTGAAGCAGCTCACCGCGGGGCAGTCGGGGCCCGAGGTCAGCGCCCTGCTGGCGCGCCCGGTGGTGGCGTTCGGCCTGGCCTATCCGTTCGGCGTGCTGGGCGTCCTGCTGGCGTTCTGGGCCTTCTCGCGCCTGTTCCGCATCGACTTCGCGCGCGAAGAGGCCGAGCGCCGCAGGAGCGCCGGTGGCGGCGCGATCGAGTCGCGCACCTATCGCGTGTCCAACCCGGGCCTGTTCGGGCTCTCGGTGAAGCAGGCCATGGGGCTGCTGACGGAGCCGGGCTTCGTGCTGAGCCGCGTGCGCCAGGGCGATCGGCTGGGGGTGGCGCTGCCGGACACGCGGCTGGCCGAGGGCGACCTGGTGGTGGCGGTGGGCATTCTGGATTCACTGGTGCGCGCCCGGATGCTGTTCGGCGAGGAGTGCACCGAGCACCTGCCGGCGGTGCAGCCCGCGGGCATCACCTACCGCCGCATCTTCGTCTCGAGCCGCGAGGTCGTGGGCCGCACCGTGGCGCAGATCCAGCTCGAGCGCTTCCACGCCACCATCACCCGGCTGCGCCGCGGCGACGCCGATTTCGTGCCCTCGCCCGACACCGTGCTGGAGCTGGGCGACCGGGTCCGCGTGGTCGCGCCCGCCGAGGACCTGGAGCGCGTCTCGAAGTACTTCGGCGACTCGATCCGCGCTCTCTCCGAGACGGATTTCCTCTCGCTGTCGCTGGGGATCGTGCTCGGGGTGCTGCTGGGGATGGTCCCCCTGCCGTTGCCCAAGGGCATGACCTTCCACCTGGGCTTCGCCGGCGGGCCGCTCATCATGGCGCTGATCCTGGGGCGGCTGGAGCGCACCGGGCCGGTCACCTGGGGGCTGCCCTTCGAGGCCAACCTGGTGCTGCGCCAACTGGGGCTGGTGTTCTTCCTGGCCGGCGTGGGCACGCGCGCGGGCCAGGGGTTCGCGGGCACCTTCGCGAACGGTGGGGCGCTGGTGATCGCGGTCGGCGCGGCCATCACCACGGTGGTGGCGGTGGGCGGCATCCTGGCCGGCTATCGCTTCCTCAAGCTGCCCATGTCCGCGGTGATGGGCATGGTCTCGGCGATGCACACCCAGCCGGCGTGCCTGGCCTTCGCCACGCAGCACAGCGGCAACGACATGCCGAACGAGTGGTACGCGAGCGTCTACCCGGCCTCGATGATCGCCAAGATCCTGCTGGCGCAGGTGCTGGTGACGGTGCTGTTCCGCCTCTAGGCGCGGCGGCCGCCGGGACGATCCACGAGCCCGCAGCCTGCGAACGCGATCCGTCCGTGGT
>JANXPZ010000154.1 GCA_025357055.1 Candidatus Eiseniibacteriota bacterium
CCCGTTCGAGTTGGCCCAGACCATCGAGAAGAAGCTCGACCGCATCGCGGCCCTGGCTCGGCGCCCGGACCGTTCCGCCCGGGTAACAAATCAAACGGCTTGACGATGACCCCTTCGGTAACATTCTCAAATGGCTTGACACGGGGTCCGTCCCGCGTGGGTGGTGGCGCTGGAGCCCAGCGCCCTCCTGCCGCCTTGGACCTCCTGGATTGCCGGGATCTGCCGATAATCAGGGGACGGATTCGGGACGGACCACGCGAGGGCCCACCGATGCGCCTGACCTCCACCATCCTGCTCGTCTTCATGTCCAGCTCGTCGGTGTGCCTTGCCGTGCGGCCTGCCCGCGCCCAGTGGAACGGCGCGGGCGTTCCCGTGGCGACGGGATCCGGCTGGCAGGGCCCGGTGCGAGGCTGCAGCGACGGCGCCGGTGGCGCGATCTTCGGCTGGAAGGACGGCCGCGCGGGAAGCGCGAACTACGATGTCTACTCGCAACGCGTCGACTCGCGTGGCAACGTCCTGTGGACGACCAACGGCGTGGCCGTGTGCTCGGCGCCGAAAGCCCAGTACGGGCCGCTCGTGGTGAGCGATGGCGCCGGCGGCGCGATCCTGGCGTGGCAGGACGACCGGGCCGGGTCGGGCAACGCGGGGGTCTTCCTCCAGAGGCTGGCCGCGTCAGGCGTGCCCCTGTGGACGTCGAACGGTCAGCCCGTGGCGTCGGGAACCGGGTCGCGGCAACCCGTGGGCGTCGTCAGCGATGGCGCGGGCGGCGCGATCGTCGTCTGGACCGAACTGCCCAACTATCCGTCGAGCACCATCGAGGTGGACCTGTTCGTGCAGCGCGTGGCCGCCTCGGGGAGCCCGGCGTGGCCCTCTGGAGGCGTCACGATCGCCCAGGGGGACAGCTTCCTCGTCAACACGAATGTCTCGAGTGACGGGAGCGGCGGGGCGTTCGTCTGCTGGCGGTCCCTGGTGAACGACACCACCCGGGTGTTCGCGCAGCGGATCGGCGCGGACGGCACGATCCTCTGGGGGCCGGACAGAACCGTCGTCTCCACCCTCGCGGGGGATCAGGACTACCCGGGGATGGCCGTGGACGACGCGGGCGGTGTCGTGCTGGCATGGGTCCAGTACTCGGGCACCGCGCCGCTCGGGGTCTACACCCAGCGCTTCTCGGCGCCGGGCCTGCTGGATTGGGCTCCGGAGGGTGTCCGCATCAGCGCAGACACGACCTCGGTCGGCGTCGGCAAGCCAGCCGTGGTGCGAATGCCGCAGTTGGGGACGGCGGTGACGTGGACGGCCGGAGGGCGCTGCCTGGCGCAGTCGCTGAGCGACGATGGCGCTCCCCAGTGGATGCCCGGGGGCGCCCTCATCGCGTCACCGGCGTCCGGCGCCATGTCCCTGGTCCGCTCCGGTGACGCGCTGCTCTACTCCTGGGGAACGCGGGCCCAGCGGACCGGTTTCGACGGGAACCCGCAATGGGGCGCCGGGGGAGTGACTCCCTACAGCGGCGTGACCAACGCCGGCAACTTCGGCACGCTGGTGCCCGACGGTGCCGGAGGAGTGCTCTCCTCGGGGGAAGACTTCCGGAACTCGAGCACGGTCGCTGACCTCTACGCCCAGCGGCTTGACGCCTCCGGCCAGCCGGCGACGGCGGACGTGACCACAGGCCCGTCGGCCCAGGCCTCGTCGCTGCGGATCCAGCCCAATCCGACGCGCGGCGCGGCGGACATCGCCTTCACGCTGACGGCGGCGTCTCCCGCGGTCGTCGAGGTGATGGACATCCAGGGCCGCCGGGTCGCGTCGCTCCTGGGTCCGGAGTTCCTCGCGACCGGACGGCACACCGTCCGTTGGGACGGTCGTGGCTCTGCTGGATCCGCGCTGTCGAGCGGCGTCTACCTGGTGAGACTCATGACGGACCAGGGGACCCACACCTCCAAGGTGTTGCGGATCGAGTAGTTACGGGGCCGAACCGTATGCGCCCCCCTGCCTCGATTTCGAGGCGAGGCTCTCCCCTCAAGTTCCCGGCGGACCGGCCGATACTCCGCGTGGAAGACTCTCCCGACCCAACCGCATGGGTCCGCTGCCTCTCACCATCGCACTCTGGAGGCGCCCCAGGCCATGCTGGACCTCAGGCAACGCGGCTTCAGCCTGGTCGAACTGGCCATCGTGCTGGTGGTGATGGGGCTCCTCCTGGGTTTCAGCATCCCGAACTTCCAGAATCTCTCGTCCACCTACCAGCTGCGCGGGGCGACCGAGAACATCGCCGGGCAGCTGCGGCTGGCCCGCGAGAAGGCCCTCGCCAGCGGCATCGTCCAGCCGGTCAGCTTCAAGTACAACTACCTCGGCCAGTCGGACTACCGCACGACGCCGGCGAGCGGTGTGGGTGGCGCATGGCGTCTGCCGCGCGGGATCACCTACGCGTGGGGATCCGGCACGGACAGCGCCTACATCCTCCAGACCGACGGTCGCAGCGACCGGTCGGGCCTGATCATCCTGCAGAATCGCCGCGGGAATCGCGACACCGTGAGTGTGCAGCTCTCCGGTCTCATCCTCATCAGGTAGGCAGACCATGCGTGACCTGGGTCCACTCGGCATCCGTGACGAACGCGGGTCCACGCTCATCGAGTTGATGATCGCGCTCGTGATGCTCACCGTCGGCATCCTGGCCGTCGGTCAGTTGTTCCCCGCAGGCTCGCGCAGCCAGCAGCAGGCGCGCATGACCACCTCGGGGAACTACTACGCACAGGAGAAGCTCGAGCAGCTCGCCGGCAACGCCTGGACGGACGCGAGTCTTGCCGACGGTCGCCACCCGGCCAGCGGGTCCGAGGCCCTGGGCAGCTCGGGCCAGTGGCATCGCTTCTACGAGGTCAGCGCCATGGCCTCGCCGCTCGCCAATCTCAAGAAGGTCACGGTCACCGTGCAGTGGGTCTTCCAGGGGAACCGCTCGGTGACCTCCACCACCTATGTGAGGCGCTGACCATGGAATCCCGGCCCTGCGGCCCGGCGCGGTGCGGATCCCGTGGTTTCACGCTCATCGAGCTGATGATCACGGTGATGCTGCTGGCCGTGGTCGTCATCACGCTGACCACCGTGATGTATTCCGCCTCGCGCAGCAAGACCCTGAGCGCGAACAATATCGAGGCCTCCGAGGCCGGCCGGGTGGCCCTCGACATGGTGGCCCGGGACCTTCGTTCGGCGGGATACGGAGCCGACCTCGACTACACGGCGAGGCCTCAGACGCCGATCGCCTACGTGGATTCGACGCAGGTGCTCATCAACGAGAACCTGCAGCCCTATCCAGACACGACCGGTAATGGCCATCGCTCGCCGATGGCCTACGACCCGAATGGGAGCCCGCAGCCCCGGCCGCTCAGCGGGACCGACTGGACCCCGCCCATCCGCTACCGCACCGGGGCGGAGGTCGTGCGCTGGACGCTCGACCTCGACAACAACGGGCAGGTGAACGCTGCGGACCAGGCCGACGTGAACGCCGTGGATGCGCAGCGCACGCCCAACCCCGACGATTTCGAGCTCGTCCGCCAGGTCTACGGCGACAGCACCAACAATACCGCCGGCAACAACGGGCCCGTGACCCAGCGCGTCGCCCTGGTGCGCCGGCCGGGCAACGGTGTCCCCGCGCTCTTTTCCGTCTACCTGAAGGGCAGCAGCACGCCCTGGAACTGGGCCAACGGGCCGGTCCCCGCGGCGCAGCTCGCCGACATCGAACGCGTCGCCATCCGGATCACCGCCCCGAGCGGGAAGAAGGACTGGCGCGGCCGGTACGCCGAGAGCCGCTTCAGCACCGAAGTCAATTCGATGCGGAACACGCCGCAGTCCAGCGTCGGCGAGTACACCGTCGACGGATACGTCTTCAACGACAGCATCCAGGCCAATCGGGTCCGCGATCCCGGCGAGGTCGGGCTCGCCGGGGCCACCCTCCAGCTCGGCCCCATCACCACCACCTCGGCGGCCGGCGGGTACTTCAGCTTCCGCGTCCCCGCGGGGACGTACCGGCTCAAGCAGGTCGTTGCTCCGGCCGGCTTCGTCAACACCAGCATCCCGGAGAGTCTCTCGGTCACGGTCCCGCCTGCGGTCTCCCGCTCGTTCCCCAACGTCGCGATCGCCGGCGGGCGTATCAGCGTCTTCGTCTACCAGGATCTCGACAACGACGGCGTCCTCGACGTCGGCGAATCGGGCAAGCAGAACGTCCGGGTCACGGTTCGTCCCTCCGGCGCCTCGGCCTACACGGACGCCTCGGGCAACCTCGTCGCTCCGCTCTTCGCGCCGGCGGGGACCTGCTCGCTCAGCGTGACGCCGCCCGACTCCTTCTTCGTCACCACGACGAACCCCGTGGTGCTGACCGTGGTGGATCACGACAACCTCACCTTCGCCTTCGGGCTCTACAAGCCCGAGGTCGGGACGGTCACGGGGAAGGTCTTCCGCGACACCGACCGTGACGGGATGGCCGACACCGGAGAGCCGGGCATCCAGAACGTCTGGGTGGGGATGACGACCGACGGCGGCCTCACGGTGCCCGGGTACGCCTGGACCGACGCGAACGGCCTCTACTCGATCACCGCGCCGGCCAACGACCCGCCGCGAACGACACCCTACTCCCTCATGGTCATCCCGCCGCCGGGCTTCTTCCCGACGAGCACCACGTCGATCAATGGGGTCTACCTGCGGCCCGGACAGACCCTCGGCAACCAGGACTTCGGCATGTCGTCATTCACCGTCATCACGCTGCAGGCGAGCCGCGTGCTCTCCCTGGGAAGCACCGACGTGATCGAGAAGGACTGGAACGGCAACCAGACCCAGAACCGCCGCGGGGACGCGGACCTCGTCCTGGGCTCCGACACCGGCGGCGGCGAACAGGTCTCCAGCTGGTTCAACCAGTACAACAGCACGCCCCTCTTCGCCGCGCCCCCCGACTACACACGCTCTGCCCCCGGCGCCGTGCTGTCCGTGGCGATCGACTACCTGAACGTCGATTCGCCGCTCAACCGGCCGGACCTGGTGACGGGCTGCAAGGTCGCGACCGCCGGCAACTTCTTCGTCTGGTGGTGCCAGAACACCAGCGGTAACGAGGGCTACTACCCGGCCTCGTACAGCCAGGCCTACAGGACCGCCGACCAGGGCGACGTGCAGGCGGTGCTGACCCTGGACTGCGCGGGCGGCGACCGGCCGGACATCATCGTCGGGACCAAGTCCCCGACCGCGTTCTTTGGAAGCCTCGAGCTGTGGACCAACAGCGACGCCGCGACCCCGACGTTCTCGCGCACCGAGACGTACCCGGGCCTGGGAGGCCTCCCCGCCGGTTCCCTGGGCGAAGTGACCGCGACCGTGCTCGGCGACCTCGACGGCGACGGTCTGAAGGACCTGATCGTCGGCACCCGCACCGCCACCGGCGGGCAGATCTACTTCCTGAAGAACATGGGCAAGAGCGCGAGCCCCCATTTCACCTACCAGAACATCGTCACCTTCAGCAACGAGGCGGTGACCTCCCTGGCCCGGGTGGACGTGGATGGCGACGGACTGCTCGATGTCGTCGCGGGGACGCAGACCTCCTCGAGCGGCGGCCACCTTGTCTACCTCAAGAACCGCAACAGTCTCTTCAACTTCGACGTCGCGCGGACCGTGGTCGCCCCCGGCATCGTCACGGCGCTCGCCGCGGCCGATCTCGGCGGCTCCTCGCGAGGCGACCTCGCCGTCGGCTACCGCGTGGGCACCAGCGGATACGTCGGCGGCGTGAGGATCTACTACCTGGACGCGAACACGATCCCGCTGAGTGGCGTGGATCCCTCGGCCGGCGCGTTGACCAACTGGATCCCCGCCGCCACGACCAGCAACTTCAACTACGGCACGAACCCGGCCGCGAGTGCGCCGTTCCTGCAGGACATCGCGGTCGCCGCGAAGGTCACAGCCTCGGACGGCGCCGTCGTGATCTTCATCCGATAGGAGATGCCCATGGCTGATTCCACTCTCAGGCGCCCCGGCGACGAGCGCGGCATCGCGCTGGTCGTCGCGCTGCTCGCGCTGCTGGTCATCTCCATGCTCGCCACGGTGCTGATGATGTCTGTCAATGTGGACACCAAGATCACGGGCCACGGTCTGCGGGTGACCGAGGCGCTCAACAATGCCGAGGCCGGCATCGGTGAGGTGCAGGCGCGCATCGCCGCGGGGGACATCGATCTGAACAGCAACCCGCGCGCTGTGGCGCAGATCTTCAACACGCCCGCCGGCAATGTCCCCGTGCTCGGGACCGATTCCACCGGACTCGCGACCGCTCAGCCGGCGGGTGCCTGGCTGGCCTACAGCACGGCCACCCGCGGCCCACGCGCGCTGACGGTCCACTACAAGACCGATGCTGCGCGATCGGTCATCTACCGCTACGATCCGAACCAGAACCCGACGGTCCAGACCACCTCGGGCTCACCGATCTACGTGATCACCTCCACGGGCACCGCCAGCACGGACGTGCGGACCGTGTGCGCCGAGATCTACTCGAAGCCCATCACGGCCCACACCTTCGGCGCCATGGTCGCGAACGTCTCGGTCTCCCTCAAGGGCACGGTCGACGTCTGCGGCCGCAACCACAGCGCCAGCATGCCGACCGGCGCCAACGACAACGTCAGCTACCACACGGGGACCGGCGACCTGGCCGGCACCTGGAGCACGGGCGCGGTCACGAAGCAGGGAGCGGCGAACTCGACCGGCAATCCGGGGCTCTCCCAGAATCAGACCGGTCCCTACACGGGCGCGAACGGGTTCTATGCCGGGCCGTGGGACGCGTTCGGCATGACGCAGTCGCAGTTCTTCTCCTGGATCGGCCCGGCCGTGAGCCCGCCCGACCCGCCGACGGGGCTCGTCTACATCAACGGTTCGGCCGCCTACAATGGCGGGGACGGGCAGGGCGTGCTCTACGTGACCGGGGACCTGAGGTTGAACGGCAATTTCACCTACCGGGGGCTCATCTACGTCGAGGGCGACCTGCAGATCAATGGTGGCGCGTGGGTCCTTGGCGGGCTGATCGTCAAGGGCATCACGGAGGTCAAGCTGGCGAACGGCACGGCCTCCGTGTTCTACAGCTCCGAGATGATCTCGCAGGCCGCCTCGAGCGCAGGCGGCAGCTTCCAGCGGCTCTCCTGGCGCGAGGTGCCCTCACCGTCCTGAGTGTCACCGCGCGCCCTGCGCCACCGCCCGCGCGAGCGCGCTTCGGCGGGATGCCCGGTACGGTCGGGGGAGATCCCGGCCCTCAGTAGATCTCGAGCGCCGGCGCCCGTTCGATCACACCGGCCGCGCGCGCCCGCTCGTAGAGCCGCCCCAGTGCGCGCCGCCCCAGTTCGCCCATGTCGAGCGTCAGGTCGTTCACGTACATGTGGACGAACTTCCGGCCCTGGCCGGGGTCGAGGCCGCGCCCGAACT
>JANXPZ010000161.1 GCA_025357055.1 Candidatus Eiseniibacteriota bacterium
ACGGCTCTTCCGGGAATCGTGTGGCTGAATTCACGACCTGATGGCGCCGGCCGGGTAGAGGTCGAGCCCGCCGCAGTGGAAGTAGATCGCCAGCTTGAAGCGCTCCCGGCTGCGAAAGCCGCGTGAGCGGCGCTTCACACCCTGGATCTTGGTGTTGATCGCCTCCAGCCCCGCGTTGGTGATCCGATGCCGGAAGTAGTTCTCGATCTGGTCCCAGTACTTGCGCAGCGTCCGCGCCACCCGCTTGAGGGGCTCGAGCTGGCTGCGGATCGCCCACGCGAACCAGCGCGCGAAGTTCCGTCGCGCCGCCCACGGCGCCTTCAGGTCGAAGATCGCCATCGCGGTCTCCTTGAGCTCCCACGCCCGCGCCACCCGGTGCACGCGCTCGCGCAGCGCGTCGAACGCCTGGCCGGCGGCGCGCGTGAACGAGGCGGGGTGTCGCAGCCAGTCGAACTTCGTCCCCTTGAGGATGGTGTCGCCCGCGGCGCTCAGCCGTCGGTGCTCGCTGCGTCGCACCTGATCCACCGCCTGGTTCAGGTTCTGCGCGATGTGGAACTTGTCGAACACGATCCGCTCGTCCGCGAACGGCACGTTCAGCATCACCGACTGGATGTACGGGGCGCACATGTCCATCGCCACCGCCTCGATCGCCACCAGATGTTCGTGCGAGAGACCCGCCCAGTAGCCGTCCAGCGCAGCCTGCGATCGGTTGTCCGCCACGTACAGCACCCGCGAACGCTCGAGGTCCGCGACCACGGTCACGTAGGCCTGCCGCTTGGCGAACGAGGTCTCGTCCACGCCCACATGCCGGATCACCTCGGCCTCGCGGCGCTCCAGCCCACGGCGAACGGCGCGCGCCATGATCCCCGAGGCTTCGTCCCACGAGATCCGCAGGTGCTTCGCCACCGCCGTCACACTCGCCTGGCTCAGCCAATCGATGGCCAGCGCCTCGAACAGCGCGGTGAACTGCGAGCCCGGCTCCGCCCACGGCACCTGCAGTTGGCGGATCCCATGCGTCGGACAGTTCAGCCGTGGTACGCGGGCGTGCACGACGGTGTGGAACTGGCAGGTGTCGAGGTGCCGCCAACTGCGTTCCTGATGATCGTGGATCGGGGCGGCCGCCTCGCACTCCGGGCACACCCAGCGCTCCTTCTTCGGCAGCGCGACCCAGACGTGCACTTCGCCCGCGTCCAGCTGCGTCTCCACTCGCTCGACGCTCCACGGGGCCTTGAGCCCCAGCACGGCCGTGTACAGGTTGTCGATCTCGCTCACGCGCGTCCTCCCGGAGAAGGGTCCGCGCGCAGGGTATCAGGCCGCTACGTCGCCCGCGCCACTGCTTTCACCCACACCAAAGCCGGAAGAGCCAATGAAACGGTGCGGCGAAAGACGCCTAAGGCCATCGACACGGTGATCGTGTTCACGGTCAATCTGCCGGCCCGTCACCCGTCACTGGATCGCGATCTCCGGGTGTGGCTGGAGATGCACCGTTCGCCGGAGTGCAAGTGCAGTGACGCTTTTCTGGCCCGTCTTCGAGCCGCGTGGTTCACGCACTTCAGCCGCATCACCGGACAGCCAAGTTGGACGGTGGACCTGGGACCCGGCGGAGTCGCCGATCTGGCCAATGTCATCGGGTGGCGCGGCATTGCCGAGGCCGGAGGGCGCCAGCCATGAGGGCAAAGAAGACGGCCCGGCGCCGCGTGTTGGAAGACCATCATCGCCGCGGCAAAGTCTATGTCCCTCCGTTTCTGGCTGGCCTTGGCGATTACCCAAACCTTCGAGGGCACACCTGGCTCGATGACGTCTCGCCGGAGCTGATGTGGATTGCCCTCCTCTATCTCGCCGCACCCGAGCAGTCGGGGGAACTTGCCCAGCAGGTCGTCGGGGCCGTGCGCTCGGTGCCGGGGATCCAACGCCCGGCGTCGTTCGTCGTCACTTCGTCGTGGATGGGGCTGCCTCCGGAGACGTGCCGGCACATAAGAACGCATCTGCGCCGGGCCGGGTGTTTCGCGGAGGTTGCCGACGCGCTTGCCCCACTGGTGTGGTTCTACCCCGACTGCCCGATGGCGCCGGTGTTTCGCCGCCGCTCTCCGAAGCCAACACCGGAGCGCTTAGAGGCTTACCTCGAGACGATCCACCGGGCGGCCAGGTTGCTGCTGATCCGCCGGACCCGCGACGCGGCACTCATCCAAGGCGTCGCCGTGTATGCAGCGGTGGCTGGCGGGGGCATGTCTCCCAACGGGCTAGATCTGCAGCATCTTCCCCGGCTGATGGAATACCCGGACACGCCCGAGTCGCGGCGCATGGAACGGAGAGTGCGAATGACCTCGTCCATGCTGGCTCGGACTTGCGACCAGGGCCCGCAGTGGCGGGAGTACTTCTGGCGCCGTGGATACTCCCTGAGCCCGTGTCTGCTGGCGAGGGATCGCTTTCAGGCGGGCGCCGAAGACAGTTCGGGGGCTGCCGAGGCTGTCGTCGAGCTCTTTGAGCAGCTGTCCACCAACCTGGAGAAGGAGTTCAAGGAGGGCTGGACCCACTGGCCGATCGATCTGGCGCACCCCCAGCAGTCCGAAGTCCTCGGCGGGCTGTTGGCGCGGCAGGTGCGCTACCTGCGGCACCTGCTAATCACTCCACGGCTGATGCTGGACGAGTTGGGCCAGCCGCTCCTTCGCTCCATGGTGGAATCCGCCATCACTCTGGCGTGGCTCATTCGCAAGGGCCAGCCCGACGACTACACGCGGTTCGTCCTCTACGGCCTCGGGCAAGAGAAGCTGGCGCTCGAGCACTTGAAAGCGGCTCCGCCCGAGTCCAGTCCGTATCTTGAGAATCGTCGCCAACAGGAACTCTACGTTCGAGGCGATTGCCTCGAGGGCCAGCGCGTTTCGTGGCTGACTCAGGTCGACGTATCCGCCGGCTGGATGCGGGGCGGTCCTCGTGAGCTCGCCGAGCAAGCGGGCATGATCGATTTGTACAACAGGGTCTATGGACCAACCAGCGCCCAGGTGCACGGGTCGTGGAATGCCGTCGCGTGCACCGCCATGCGGTACTGCCTCAATCCGCTCCATCGGCTGCACCTGGTGCCGGACGTCGAGACCACCCGCGTGGACTTGAGCATGCTGGTGACGGCCCTTCGCATTCTTGAACGGAGCTGGGAGGCAACCAGAGAGTGGGCCACGGAGCTTCCGCCCAGCAAGTGCCTGCCGGCCGCGCTGTCGCAGTTTGCGGTGCTCCTCGGAGGTTGTTCTAGCGGCAACGCAGGAGAGAGCGGGAAGCGGTCGGAGTAGCGGAGGCAGTCCACGAGTGTCACCCCTTGGCCAGAGGTGCCTACCCTGTGACATTGGTTATTGGCTCACACACGGTTGATGGCGTGCTCATGGCCGCGGATTGCCGCCTCACGGTTCAGCGGTCCGGTGGTGCTCAGCCCTTCGCCGCCGATGATGCCATGAAGCTGATCAGTCTGGGCGACCGCAGCTGCATCGGCTATTCGGGCGATCTCCAAACTGTGGCCCTGCTTCTGGGTCAGCTCCTCTCGAAGAAACGCCGCCCCCGACGCTTCGATCCTGTTTCGATTCGGCGCTGGCTTCCGAGGCTGCTGCGGGTCGCCTATGCAGCGCTCCGTCGATCGTACCCACGCCGAATGGACCAGTGCGAGTTTCTTGTCGGATCATCGCTGGCCGGACGGGAACAGCAGGTATCTCTTCGCAAGGTACTGGAACTGCTCACCAGAACCTCACCGCTAGGGCACAGCAACATCCTGTGCATGCGCACGTTGAAGGCGATCATGGCCAACGAAGACACCGCGACGGTGGCCGGCAGCTCACAAGGACTGCTGTTCTCGATGAAGAGCCCCACCTTCGAAGCGCAGGACTATCCAGTCCTGACACACGCCGCGATTGGCAGCGCCGCCCCATGCGCAAGGGCGGTACTTGAGCGGTACGAGCCGTGCATCTTCAGCGACAGCCCGGCACTAGTGATTGGCTGGTTCATGGAAGCGGTAGCCACCGTCATGGCCGAGAACCCGGATGAGCTCATTGGGGGGATGTTTCTGACAGCCGCTTTGGCCCACGGCAAGCGCGGGGCCTTCCTTGCCTCTTGCGAAGGCTCGGCCCTGGCTATTGAAGACGAGCGATTCGTGCAGATTGATCCTGAGAGCGGTCGGCGCATCAGATTGCGGTACCCCGGCGAGATCCTCCGCTCTCCACCAACCAGCGCGACCGTCTTTGCCCCATATCGCCGGGAGCCGACTGGATGGGGGGATCTGAAGGGTCGGACCGCACCGGCCTTTGTCACGCCCGAGCTCTGGGCCGAGATGGAACGGCAGGGAGTGGTGCATCAGGAGTGATGCTCCTAGGATGTCTATGTCTCGTCTGCACTGGAGGCCAGGCTCCACCACGATCTACCCAGAGCGTACGCGCCCATCAAGAGCGGCGTTCATGCCCGTGCTATACTGCAAAGGCAGCATGTTGTCCCACTAACGCCACTCATATGGCCCTACTCAAATGCCTCGACTGCGCTGGCATGTTCTTCGATCAGGCGCTGGCGTGCCCTCACTGTGGTCGACCCTATAGAGCCGCTGAGCTTGAGAGCACGCGCAAAGTCTGGAAGTTCACCGCGCTGATGGGGCTTGTTCTAATGTTGGTGGGGCTCTGGGATGTAGTCCACCTTGCTCGCAGCGAGTCCATCTTCGCCAATGGGGCCGGCTTCGGCGCTGATCTCAGCCTCCCGTTGTGGTTCGCTTTCGGCGGTTTGGTGGTCGCTCTTGCCGGCTTCGTGGGAGCCTGGTGGAACAACGGCTAGGTTCCCCACAGCGCGACGCGGCGGCACAGCATCGCCCCACCTAGGCAGACGCAGCTGGCTCTGCCACAGTCATCTCATGGACGAAGTCTGGCACCCGGAAGTACTCGCTGGTGTTGAGGGCCCAAGTTCGAAGGTCGTCCACTATGCCACCCCAGTTCGAACACGCGCCAGCGTCAGCCACAAGAGCGAGGGGTTTCTCCAAGTGAAATGAGACCTTTCGGCCTTTGAGCACGTAGTTCGAACCTGCCGCCTCGAGAATCACGCGCTGCTGAACTCCACCGCCGTTCGTGAAGAGCTGACGCATTCCCGAGGAAAATTCCAGCAGTTCCGCCAGACGTCTGCTGAGATCGTCGTTGTTTCGGTCCACGCCAGCGAGCCTGTCCTGGAGTGACTGACGCCTTGCCTCTAGTTCCCGGCTCTTGCTGGCGTACACATCTACGGGCACTAGGTCACGCAACTGAAGAGACAGAAGATTGGATTGCTCCCGCTCGACTGAGCGGACAGCCTCAGAGAGCGTCTCGCGTACCGTCTGTTGGCGCTCGCTGTCGGTGGTCAGGACTTGCGCGGTCTTTCGTTTCAGCCACTCAAGGACCGGAGCCGGAATCGAGAGCCTTCCAAACTGGCGGGATAACTGCGCAACCAGCTCCGACTCGGGGATGGCCGGCTCGCGGCATTTCTCAACCGTCGTGCGATGTCGGCTACAGTGGTAGTAGACGTAGCGTCGGCCGCTTGGCTTGAAGTGCTCTTCTGCCGTGATGGTCGCGCCACAGTTGCCGCACTTGAAAAGACCCGTGAAGGCGAACTCCTTGTGCACGGGACGATGGCGGCCGGGGCGGCCTAGCATCCGCTGCGCGCGCTCGAATTCCTCGTGCGTGATCATCGGCTCGTGCTTGCCGGGGAGTCGTCGGCCGTCCTTGAGTGGGATGATGCCGGTGTAGAACGGATTGGCGAAGATGCTGTACACGGTCGTGCGCCCCAACGGCTTCCCGCCCATACGCTTGAACTTGCGGGTAGTGAGTCCCCAATCGTCGTTAGCAATCGTCCGAATTTGCTCTGGCCGTTTTGCTCCAGACAAGAGCAGGTCCCACATCCCGCGGACAAGCGTGAATCGTTTTGGATCCGTGACGATGGTCTTCTTGACCACATCGTTCATGTACCCGATCGGGGGCACGTTGGTGGTCCATCCGCGCGCGAGTCGCTCACGAAGGCCGCGTTTCGTGTTCTCACGCAAGTCGTCGATGAACTTGGTTGCGAACGCGAGTTCGAACGTGCCCATGAGCCGGTCGTTGCTGGCACCTGTCTTGACGCCGTCACTCGTGATGATGCTCCGGAGCTTTCCGTCGGCCTGCGCTTGCAGGATCACGCCAGAGTCGAGAGGGTTGCGGGAGAGCCGATCCATCTTCCAGCTCAGGATGCCAGCGACCTCTCCGCGGTTGACGCGGCGCATCAAGTCGCCGAACACCGGTCGACCAGGCGCCTTCGCCGACTTGGTCTCCGTCAGGACTTCGGTGACATGCACCCGCTCACGGGCGGCAATCGCTCGAAGCTCGTGAATCTGGGAATCAATGGAGAGCACCTGTCGATCCTCAGATTCCGAGGACTTGCGGGCGTAGATAACGAAGGTGGACATGGATGGCAGGGGTAGGAGTCACTCTAGGATGATTCTGGGTACTTCATCAAGACTGGACGACGTTAGAACTCTCTGGCACCGCCTCTTCAGCCGAAGGTGTGCGATTCTTAGTTGGGAATTGAAGCGGCTCCAACCTCTGTGGTCTGATGGTGTTGGGAGACATCCACCAGGCACAGACGAAAGGAGCCGTCGATGGGCAGTGTCATACGTCGGATGCGGAAGCGCAAGCGGTG
>JANXPZ010000003.1 GCA_025357055.1 Candidatus Eiseniibacteriota bacterium
CAGCGCCTCGGCCTCGTCGAAGGCACGCTCGGCCGCCTCCGGCTCGAACGTCTCGATCGGCACGTGCCGGGTGAGGAAGACGTACGCGGCGGGCACCGGCGAATCGTTGAGCACGCGCACCTGCTTGCCGAGCGCGCGCAGCCACAGCGCCACCGCGACCTCGCTCCCCAGCCCGTCCCCGTCCGGATTCACGTGGGTCGTGAGCAGCAGGCGGGAATGCCTCGCGACGAAGTCGTGGAACGCCGTGCGCTCCGGGCTCGCGGTGGTCACGCCCGGCCTCCGCTGCCCTGCGCCGTCGCCGCACCCGCGCGCTCCGCCGGCAGCGCGAGCCCCGCGAGCTCGGTCAGGAACCAGCGGTGGAAGCGGCGATCCGGCGTCAGCTCGGGGTGGAACGCCAGCCCGGCGGCGAGCCCGGCGCGCACCGCGACCGGCTCGCCGTCGGACGCGCACGCCATCACCTCGACGCCCGCACCGACGCGGCGGATGCGCGGCGCGCGGATGAAGACGGCGTCGAAGGGCCCGCCCAGCGCCGGGACCTGGATCGGGCAGCTGAAGGAGTCGACCTGCCGGCCGTAGGCGTTGCGCTCGACCGAGACGTCGAGCAGGCCCAGCGTGGGCGCGGGCAACTCCCCCGCCTCCTTCGCCAGCAGCACCAGCCCCGCGCAGGTCCCCAGCACCGGCCGGCTCCTCACGAACGCCTCGAGCGGCGCGCGCAATCCCGTCGCCTCGAGCAGCCGCAGCATGGTGGTGGACTCACCCCCCGGCACGATCATCGCCTCGAGGTCCCGCAGTTGCTCCGGCCGCGAGACGCGCACCGGCTCCGCCCCGAGCCCGGCGAGCGCAGCGCCGTGGCGCGCGAAATCGCCCTGCAGGCTCAGGACACCGACCCGGGGACGCGCCACTCCGTCACCAGCCCCGCTTCGCCAGCTGCTCGCCGGCCGGGATCGCCGCGGCGGAGATGCCCTTCATGGCCTTCGGGAGCCCCTCCGAGAGCTGGGCGAGGATCTCGGGCTTGTCGTAGTTCGCGACCGCCTGCACGATGGCGCGGGCCATGCGCAGTTGATCACGGCGCTGCTCCTCCGACTTCTTCGGATCCGGATCCCCCACCTCGAAGATCCCCGAGCCCACGAACACCGACTCGGCGCCGAGCTGCATCATGAGCGAGGCGTCCGCGGGCGTGGCCACTCCGCCGGCGGCGAAGTTGGGGACCGGCAGCTTTCCGAGCGCCCTCACCTGCAGGACGATCTCGTAGGGCGCGCCCAGCTGCTTGGCCGCCGCCATCAACTCCTCGTCGCGCAGGCCCTGGATGCGCCGGATCTCCTGCTGCACCGACCGCATGTGGCGCACGGCCTCGACGATGTCGCCGGTGCCGGCCTCGCCCTTGGTGCGGATCATGGCCGCGCCCTCGCCGATGCGGCGCAGGGCCTCGCCCAGGTCGCGGCAGCCGCAGACGAACGGGACCTTGAAGCCCTGCTTGGCGATGTGGTTCTCCTCGTCGGCCGGGGTCAGGACCTCGCTCTCGTCGATGAAGTCCACCCCCAGCGCCTCCAGGATCTGCGCCTCGGCCAGATGGCCGATGCGGCACTTCGCCATCACCGGGATCGAGACCGCGGCCTCGATCTCCCGGATGAGCCGCGGGTCCGACATGCGCGCCACGCCGCCCTCGCGCCGGATGATCGCGGGGATGCGCTCGAGCGCCATCACGGCGCAGGCGCCGGACTCCTCGGCGATGCGCGCCTGGTCGGCGGTCATGACGTCCATGATCACGCCGCCCTTGAGCATCTCGGCCAGACCCACTTTGATGCGGAACTGTTCGTTCTGGTCCATGGTCCGTCTCCTTCCGCGGCTAGGCGCTGCGGCGCACGCCCGGGTCGTTCATCGCGCGCAGGCGCATGACCGCGGCCGGGGTGGCCTCGAGGATCCAGTCGATGTCGGCCTCGTCGTTCCCCTCACCCAGCGAGAAACGCACGCTCGCGTGCGCGTCCGCCGGCGGGAGGCCCATGGCCGTGAGCACGTGCGACGGTCCGGGACTGGCCGCGCTGCACGCCGAGCCCGTCGAGACCGAGATGCCCTCGCGGTCCAGCTCGTGCAGCAACGCCTCCCCGTCCACGCCGCGAAAACACAGGTTCACGATGACCGGCACACGCCGGACGGCGTCGCCGTTGAGGCACGCCCGGGGGCACGCCGCGAGCAACCCCGCGCGCAGCCGTTCGCCCAGCGCCCCGAGCCGCGCGGCCTCGTCCGCCGCCAGCCGCCGCTGCGCCCGCCCTGCCGCCACACCCAGGCCCGCCAGCGCCGCGAGGTCCTCAGTGCCGGCACGCCGTGAGCGTTCCTGGTGCCCGCCGTGCACCAGCGGCACGAGCCGCAGCCGGCGCCGCACGTACAGGGCGGCTGCCCCGGGCGGCCCGCCCAGCTTGTGCCCGGCGAGACTCAGCAGGTCCGCGCCCAGCTCGCCCACCGAGATCGGGACCCGGCCTGCGGCCTGCACCGCGTCGCAGTGGAAGAGCGCACCGGCCGCGTGGGCCAGCGCCGCGATCTCGCGCACCGGCTGGATCGTGCCGACCTCGTTGTTCACCCACATCACCGAGACCAGCGCCACGTCGTCGCCGAGCGCGCGCCCGACACACTCCAGGTCCACGACGCCGTCCGTCCCGACCGGCAGCACCGTCAGCGGGAAGCCCCGCGACTCGAGGTGGCGCGCCGTCTCGAGCACCGAAGGGTGCTCGATGGCCGAAACCACCAGCCGGCGGCGGCCGTGCGCGCGGCCGTGATCGAGGCCGGCCAGCACGCCCTTGAGGGCCAGGTTGTTGGCCTCGGAACCCGTGGCCGTGAAGACGATCTCCTCGGGGAGCGCGCCGAGCAGCGCCGCCACGCTGGCCCGGGCCTGCTCGACCACCTCGCGCGCCGCCTCACCCCGGCGGTGCGCCGAGGACGCGTTGCCGAAGGCGGCGCCCAGGAGGGGCACCATCGCGGCGAGCGCCTCGGGGACCACCCGGGTGGTGGCGGCGTGATCGGCGTAGACCTCGCGCATGAGCGTCAGTCCGCGCCGTGCGTCTGGATCGAGACGCGCTGCGCCAGCCGGCCTGCGATCTCCCGCAGCGCGCCCGCGTACTCGCTGCCGGGATCGTCGGCCACCACCGGGCGGCCCTCGTCGCCGCCGCGGCGCACCGCGCCGTGCAGCGGGACCGCGCCCAGGTAGGGCACTCCCAGCGCCAGCGCGCGCTCCTCGGTGCGGCCCGTGTCGAAGATCGCGTGACGCGACTTGCAGTCCGGGCAGACGAAGTAGCTCATGTTCTCGATCATGCCCAGCACCGGCACCTGGAGCTTCTGGAAGGCGTCCACCGCCTTGACCGCGTCTTCGAGGGCCACGGCCGAAGGAGTGGTCACGATCACCGCCCCGTCCACGAACGTCAACTGGGCGAGCGAGAGCTGCACGTCGCCGGTCCCGGGCGGCAGGTCCACGAGCAGGTAGTCGAGGCCGCTCCAGTCCACCTCGTGCAGGAAGCTCTTGAGCGCCCCGTGCAGCATCGGGCCCCGCCACACCACGGCCTCGCCCTGGGGCACCAGCAGCCCGATCGACATGAAGCGGATGCCGTGCGCCTCGACCGGGAGGATCCGTCCGTCACGCTGGTCGGGCTGCCGATGCTCGCCCAGCATGCGCGGCAGGTTGGGACCGTAGATGTCGCCGTCCAGCAGCCCGACCATCGCCCCGGCCTGGGCCAGCGCGATGGCGAGGTTGGCCGCCACCGTGGACTTGCCGACCCCGCCCTTGCCCGAACCCACGGCGATCACGTGCGCGACCCCGGGCAGCGCCCGGCGGTCCGCGGTCGGGTCCTTGGGCTGGCGCATGCGCGAAGTGGTCGTGAGCTTCAGGTCCCGCACCCCGGGCACGCCCAGCACGGCCCGGCGCACGTCGTCCTCGAGTTGCCCGCGCAGCGGACAGGCCGCGGTGGTGAGCACGAGGGTCAGCGCGACCTCGCCGTCCTCGACCGCGAGGCCTTCGATCATGCCCAGGGTCACGAGATCTCGGCGCAGGTCCGGGTCCTGCACGGTGCGCAGGGCGCTCAGGACATCTTCGGTACGGGCGTTCGGCATGTGGCGGGTGGTTCTCCAAGTGGGTGCGGTTGGTGAGCAGGACGCCAGCATTCGGGCGGGCAATGCAGGCGTCCGGTACAGATTCGGATCCTAGATCGGTTTCGGTGATGCGGCATCAGCCGGGAACCGACCGCGCTGCGAACGTCGTGAAGCCACAAGAGCCTACATCAAAAGGCCATGCCCATGACCGCTGATGCCGAATCACCGAAAGTCATCCAGGTCTCCAAGCCGAGTGACCGATACTGCGAGAGTCGCTACGGGCTGCTATCCTTGAGCGATCTTAGACGCAGAAGCTTCTGGATACGCCGAAGTTCCTTGAGCACTTGTTTCGAAGGATGGGCCCGCAGTCTCGCTTTGGCAGCAGTCCGGGCCGCCCGCGCCGTGGTCGCTTTGACCATGAAGCGGTAGCTCACGGGAAGCAGTTGCGTGCTGTCCGTGAGCACTCCACTGGCAAGCAGGCTGTCGAGTGTTTCCCTGCGATAGGCCCGCGCGGCGTCCCCATCGACGAAGAACCAGGTATCCTCCACTGCCCAGGCGTTCCGCCTATTCACAATCCGGCTCCCGGCAACGGCGCGCCCAAAGTCGTACCAATTCGTATCGAGGACCGCACCTCGCGGCAGACGACTAACCATCGCCGGCCGGACACAAAATGCTCCGACCTGTGCGCTGTCCGCGCTCGATCCCGCATGCGCGAGGGCAACTGGGAAGACTAGAACTACGACGGTGCAAAGCCCCAAGAGCCGCGTCAGCCACGGCTCACCAGCCGACTCCATCAGACCACCCCCCCCCCTTCCATTGCTTCACATATGTTCCCCAATCCACGCACAGTTGCTCAACGATAGCAGCACTTCAAACACCCCATGCTGATCAAATAATCGGCGCAGCACCCGCCACACGGGGGAGGCGGCTTAGGCTTGGGCTTCAATATCGGCGGCTCAGGATCGGTGCCATCAGCATCGAGGCGCCCGGCAAACTCCGAATCCTTGATCCCCATCTCACCCAGAGTCTTGGGTGAGTCCCCTTGGCGTCTCGGCACGATCCGCCAAACTGACACTGCGGTGACCATGACGTCGTCGCTGAGCGTAGCGACTGCCTGGGCGTAAGTCAGAAATTGCCGCTGACCACTCCCCGGATCACGTACCGCAATTCTGACCACCCGTATCGCCAGGTCGTCCGGCCGATCGGCAAGCGAATACGCCCAGACATCGCCTTCGTGCCACATGGTGGCGAGGAGCTGCAGCCTCTCCGGCTCGCTTGGTCGTGTCGGCGTCTGGCGCCCGCAACTCAACGCAGCAATACACACCGCCGCGATCACCCCGATCACTGCTGTCATCTTGACGTGCTGACCCATGGGAGCCTTCCCCCTCTCGGTCACCTCAGTGAATGACGACTATGCGACGGGTTTCCGCCACGTGCCCAAGTTGCAGGCGCAGGAAGTAGGCCCCTGCCCCGACGGCAACGCCCCCTTCGTCCCGCAGGTCCCAGGTGGCCGTATAGGCCCCATCCGGCTCATCGCGATCCACCAACGAGCGGATCCGGCGCCCCGCCACATCGCAGATCGTTAGTCTCACCCGCGTCAGGCGCGGTACGCTGTAGGACAACTGCGTGCTCCGCAGGGCCGGATTCGGAGCAGGAAGGCCGAAGGCCACCCGGGCCGGATCGGAGGGCACCTCGAGCGCCCCGCCAGCGTTGGCCAGGGCCGCCGGGTCACCTTCCAACACGTACTGGTAGACGTGGTCGTACGACGAAGGGTCTTCGGCCAGGGCCGCCTGCATGGCGCGGGTGAACACCTCACCCCAGGTGTGGTCACGGGCGTAGTAACGCGTAAGCAGGTGCTTGCCCAGCAGGAAATCATAATACTGGTAGGTGTTGCGAGTAGGTCCTATGATCACGCTCGCCCCGGCATCGCTACGGCCCAAGAGCAACTGCTCCGCCAGCGGTCGAGTCTGATAGCTGTCCTCACACGCCGTCAGCAGGGGGTGATCTGTGGCCGTTACGCCACAAGATATGCCCAACACTGCGGGGTACCGGTGCGTCGCCGCCAGTTGTTCCACACTCCATGGGAAGTACGTCTGACACACATTCCAGAACTCCGACAGCATGAGCCAATTGCTACTGGTGCCAAATGCCACGCAAATGCCAGGCCCCCGGTTCCAGGCTGCTGTGGCGGAGTCCCGCTGACACCCCATGCTGCACAGTTCGCTCAGCCTGTATCGCGTCTTCGATGAAGCCGGCATCCAATACGTATACAGCGAATCGCCCAATGAGCGGGCCCAAGCGCCATCCCGGCCGCCTACGTCGGCATCGCATTCGAGCAGCGTCGCAGCAAGATAGCCCGAACCGCCGGACACGTCCTGATCGTGTCGGACGATCTTCGTGACGTAGAGGCTCAACTCGGCGGCGCTTTGGGCCGGGACGCGCCCAACGGCGATCTCCGGCGCCCCGTCTTCGTTGAGGTCCATGTAGGGCCAGAGACCGCGGATGTAGTCCTCCCAATGTCCGAGCTCGGGGTTGTACAGCGCCCAGTCGTCAATGCAGGAGTAACAAGGCGTCGCGAGCTTGAGATCAACATCGCTCGCGATCAGCACCCACTTTGGTTTCGTGGTCCAGTTCGCAAACGCGTCCTGCAGCGCTTGACGCAGCTGTGATGGGCTGTGTCCGCCGTAGGAAGCGTCCAGTTCATCCAGTGTCCACACGCAGGCGCTGTGCCCCTGGCTGATTCTAAAGTCGCGCAAAGTGGTCAACGCACCGCTGAAACCGCCCGGGCCGATTCCAATCCACTCCCGGTTCATCTTGGCTGGATCGGTGGTGAGTGGACCGAACGCGAACACTGTCGAATAACTGACGGCTTCGAGCAGGGCAGCGATGAGAATGCCCAAGCTCAGACGCCCGGTCATGGCCGGCGCTCCTGGCCGCTGGTGGAGAGGGTCACCGGTCCAACCACGCCGTGCAGCAGGTCTGGTCCAGCCGTCTGGATCTCACGCAGTTGGTAGTAGACCGGCCCGGTCGGATTGCTGGTATCGAGGAATTCATAGCGCGCCCCGCCGCCGTCCTGCCCGCGCGGTGCGAGCTCGTCTGATATGCCAGCAAACGGCCCATCCGGCAACTGGCCACGCTCGACGACAAACGCCTGCGTGTTGCGCTCGAGCAGCGTCTCCCAACCGACAACGAGGCAGGCGTCTCGCGGGCCGGCAGAGAGGGCAAATACATCCGCCGCCGGGGTGTCCTTCAGGCTATTGCTGCACCACGGCAGGTAGCCCTTGTTGAACCAGTCGTTGTAGTTCTGCTGGATCTTCACGACTGTCTTGCCCGCAGGTCCGTTCGCTTCATAACTGGTGAAGAGGTTGGTGGTTCCATCCACAACCGTTGCGAACAGCACCACATGGTGGTCAGACCAATTGAACGCGTCCGCCGGGAGCACTTTCGTTTTGCTCGAGAGCGGTGATGCGATGGCGGTACTCATTGCCGGGGTCGTGAATCGATTAGTCAGGTGCCAGGCGGCAGAGACGAACTGGGAACAGTCCACGCCGGTGGTGTAGTTCTGGACGCAACTACCGTGGGTCTTGTCGAAGTCCCCGGAGTTGCCGGCGCCGCGCTGGGGCGCATCATAGAGGTGTGTGACGATGGTCCCTGGCGTAAGCGGGGGGCCGGCTCGATGAGAATACGGCAGGCCGGTGTACGTGCCAGGCTCGAGCTTCTGCAAATAGTCCGGGTTGCTCGGATCGTAGCAAGAAATCGCTGGGTAGATGTTGGCGCTGGTCACGTCGTAGGTAACGAGCATGTACCCTGACGCCGTGCTGAGTGCTTCGGTGCGCGTAAGCCCCGGGGCCGCTGAAGGAACTACCAAGGCCAGGCACATCAGTAATGCCAGCTGGAGTGACCGAGACGCCGGTTTGGCGATCATGGCTGATTCTCCGTCGTCCAACGGGTGACCTCGAGCCCCTTGGGCGTCATCCGGAACTGGTAGATATCACCTTCCGGAGCCAGCTGGAACGTCCCCTTCCCTAGCAGGAGCGATGCGATCGGCCGCGCGGGCACTGTGCCTTCGGCAAGCAAGCGACCTTCGGGGCCGTACCGCCTCAAGAGGTCGACGCCATCGGCTGGGCCCGGCGCGCGAAAATAGAGGTTGTCGCGCGCATCCGTCCCGAGGAACACGCCCGAGGTGCTGAATACTCGCGTACCCTCCGCTCCGGCGACGACGGTGGTGTGGTCCGATCGCCGAATGGTGTGGTTCAGCCGGCCAACCGCTCCCGGGGGAAGCTTGATGCGGGCATCTGCACGCCGGACGCCTCCCTCGTCGCCTACCACGATCGCTGCACTGCTCCGGCGGTCGAAGTCGAATACCTCGACCGCTCCTCGAGGGCTGATGTCGATGCGTATCGAGCCGTGCGCAGTCACTCGCTTGCGGGACAGCTCAGTCCAGCCGATATCCGGATCGTCAAGGGAATCGGCGGCACGCCACCCAGCCTCGGATGGCGCGCGAACGTAGATCCGGTAGCGCTGGGTGGTCGTTCCACGATCGGCCAAGAGATAGATTGTGCCGTCCGGCGATACAGCTCCGTCGATGGGCTGGGCGTTCCGGGCCGTAACTCGCGGCCCGGCAATGACCATGACTTCAGACGAACCTGCCCGCAGCATCTTCAGGTTGTTCGGGCGGGACTCATAGAAGTAGACCGTCCCATCAGCACCAAGGAAGGGGGCGCCACTGCATAGCTCGCCGCAGTCGTCGCAGTCGATCAGACCGATCTGATCGGGGTCAGAGCCTGCGGGTAGTCGGCCGACTGCCACCTCATGGAAAGCGGCCGGAGCCGTCGGCTCTCCGCGCCCGCAGGTGTTCGCGCCCCCCAGAAGCACAACAATGAACAGCATGTTGAATATCCACGGGGGACGTCGCTGATTGGGGGCGTGGAAAGGAGGCATGCGCTGCACCCCAGTTGCGGCCACAGGCGACCTCCTTGGAGTCCAACCCGGATCGCGCCTGGCTGGGCATCGCCAATGCCAAGCCGGCGGCTGGGCCAACTGGTGAGGGGGAGCACTCGAGTCAGTGACTGGTCTGTCGCTGCAGCAATCCCTAAATGACTTGCGGCAATTCAGCATCAGCGGACAAGGGCATGGCCTCTTGAGGCGTCACAACGTTCGCAGTACGGTCGGTTCCCGACGAGACTCCGTCGACCGCGCCCCGCAAGTGGTTGTGAGGCATTGCAACCAGGCTGATGCCTAACCACCGAAACCTATTTGGTCCGCTGGACAGGAACGCGTCAGACTAGTTTCGAGATGGGACCGAGTCAAGCACCACTCGGGCGCGGAAGCTGCATGCCAATCCAGGGTAGATGCGGCCACCGACACGGCGGCGCAAGCGAATCCCGGGCAGGGGCCTGGCCAGCGGGGAGCCCGGCGGGGCCGCTCAGGGCTTCGGTGGCCTGCGAGCCTCCAGCAGCCGCTCCCACTCCTTCATGCGCTCGGCAATCCGGGCCTCGTAGCCGGCTCCGCCGGGCTCGTAGAAGCGCCGTCCCACCAGCTCGTCGGGCAGGTGCTGCTGGTCGGCGATGCCCCCCTGCTCGTCGTGGGCGTAGCGGTAACCCTTGCCGTACCCGAGCTCCTTCATGAGTCCCGTGGGGGCATTGCGGATGACCAGCGGCGGCGGCAGGCTGCCGCTCTCCTCCACCTCGGCCATGGCCTTGCGCAGGCCAACGTAGACGGCGTTGCTCTTGGGCGCGGTCGCGAGGTAGACGGCGCACTGCGCCAGCGCCAGCTCGCCCTCGGGCGTGCCGAGCTGGTGGTAGGCCTGGAAGGCGGCGACCGCGAGCGGAAGCGCATCCGGGTCGGCGTTGCCCACGTCCTCGCTGGCGAAGCGCACCAGCCGGCGCGCGACGTAGAGCGGGTCCTCGCCCGCCGCCAGCATGCGCGCCAGCCAGTAGAGCCCGGCGTGCGGGTCCGAGTCGCGCAGCGACTTGTGGAGCGCCGAGATCAGGTTGTAGTGCTCCTCGCCCGCGCGGTCGTAGCGCAGGTGGCGGCGCGCCAGGGCCTGCTTCACCACGTCCACGCTGATGCGCGCCGGCTCGCCCGGCGCCGCCGCGCCCACCGAGGCCGCAGCCAGCTCCAGCGTGTTGAGCGCGCGGCGGGCGTCGCCGTCGGCGCTCGCGGCGAGGAGCTCCAACGCGTCCGGCTCGACTGAGTATTCGCCGCGGAGCCCGCGTTCGCAGTCGCCCAGGGCGCGCTCGAGCAGGACCACGAGGTCCACGTTCCCCAGTTCCCTTAGCACGACCACGCGCATCCGCGACAGCAGCGCGGCGTTCACCTCGAACGAGGGGTTCTCGGTGGTGGCGCCGATCAGCACGATGTCGCCCTTCTCGACGTACGAGAGGAAGGCGTCCTGCTGCGCCTTGTTGAAGCGGTGGATCTCGTCCACGAAGAGCAGCGTGGGCCGGCCCGAGCGCTTCCGCTCGAGCGTCGCCCGCTCCATGGTCTCCCGGACCTCCTTCACGCCCGAGAGCACCGCGCTGAACGCCACGAAGGGGACCTGCGCGGTGGTCGCGACCAGGCGCGCGAGGGTGGTCTTGCCCGTGCCCGGCGGGCCCCAGAGGATGACCGAGGCGAGGTGGCGGCCGTCGCGCATCAGCGCGAGCGGCGAGCCGGGCGTGAAGAGCTGCGGCTGGCCGACCAGTTCGTCGAAGGAACGTGGTCGCATGCGGTCGGCCAGCGGCGTGCGGTCGGCGACTGGTTCGCCGGGCGCGGACTGCCCCTGCGACACATCGGGGCCGAAGAGATCGCCGGTCATGCCTGCTCCGGGTCTCCGGGGCCGGGGCCCGCGCCTGGACCGGCCGCGCCGGGAACGGACTTCTCCGTCGCGTCGCCCACGCCGGGAGGCTCCGGCGCACCCGCGGCATTCCCGGCCCGCGCGCCCGTGGCGAACAGCGGCCCGAGGTCGCCGGCGGCCGCGCTTTGCGGGTGCTTCGCGGCCCAGGCCAGGATCGCGCGCGCCGCCTCCTCGACCGTCACGGGACGCCCGAGCGCCACGCCGCGCTCCTCGAGCCGCTGGAACAACTCGGCCAGCACGGGCGGCTCGACGTTGCTGCGTCGCAGGAGCCCCGGATCCCGGAAGATCTCGCTCGGCGGCCCCTGAGCCACGATCTCGCCACCCCCGACCAGCACGTAGACCCGGTCGGCCATGACCGCCACGGCGTTGATGTCGTGCGTGGCCATCACCAGCGAGACGCCCTGCTCGCGGTGCAGCCGGTTCAGCAGTTCGACCAGGTCGCTGCGGGAGGCGGGATCGAGCCCCTCGAACGGCTCGTCCAGCACCAGCAGCTCGGGCTCCAGCACCAGCGCCCCCGCGAGGGCGACCTTGCGCTTCTCGCCGCCCGAGAGGTGGTGGCAGACCTTGTGGCGCAGATGGCTGATGCCGACCTGGTCCAGCGCCGCGCTCACCATGCGTTCGACCTCGGGCCCCGCATAGCCGTAGGAACGCGGCGAGAAGGAGACGTCGTCCCAGACCGTGGGCGCGATGATCTGCTCGTCCACGTTCTGCATGAGCACGCCGATCCGCTCGCGGATGTGGTTGAAGTGCCGAGCCGGGTCCACGCCGAAGACGGTGACCTCACCCTCCCGCGGCTCGAGCAGCCCCAAGATATGGAAGAGCAGCGTGGTCTTGCCGCAGCCGTTCGGGCCCACCACCACCACGCGCTCGCCCGCGGCCACGACGAAGTCGAGCCCGCACAGGTGGACTTCGCTGCGGTCGGGATAGGTGTGGCGCACGCACGAGACGCGCACGATCGGCTGGCTCAGGGCATCCTCCACAGCAGCACCGCACCGGCGGTGACGATCAGCCCCGCCGCGGCGACCAGCAGGTCCGCCCGGGACCCCTCGGCGAAGTGATGGCAGCCGCAGATGCGGCCGCTGTGCCCGCGCAGCCGCATGGTGGCGTAGAGCCGCTCGCTGCGTTCGAAGCCGTACAGCACCATGGTGGCGAGACCCTCGCCGGCCAGCGTGAGACGCCGCCGCACCGGGCCGCTCGCGCCCCCGCGCAGGCGGAGCGCGCGCCACAGGCCACCGGTGCGGCCCATCAGCTCGAAGAGCGCGCGGTAGGTGAGGAAGAGACCGTCGCCCACGTTGCGCGGCAGCAGGCGCGAGAGCGGGGCGAAGAGATCCGGATAGGGCGTCGTGCCCACCAGCCACACCGCGACCAGGCTCGCCGTGAGGGGGCGCAGCAGCAATCGCAGCGGCGTCTCGACCGTGCCGTCCCAGCGCGCCAGCACGAAGAGCAGCGTGAAGGCGACCGGGTAGCCGGAGGCGACGAGCGTGAGGCGCCAGGGCAGCCGGGCCGTGAGCGCCAGCCCCCAGGCCACGGCATAGAGACCGGCGAGCAGCCAGAGCGAGGGCGCGAAGACCGCCAGCAGCACGAGCCCCGCAGCGAGCAGCAGCTTCGAGAGGGCGCTGGCCCGGTGCCAGGGTGTGCGCCCCGCGCTCGCCAGGTGGTCGATCTGCGCCAGAGTGTTGATCACCTCGACGTCTCCACCGGGGTCGCACCGCCGGGGAGCAGGTCCGGGCGCACGCGGGTGATGAAGCGCGCTACCCCGAACGCCACCGCCGATTCGATCACGATCCCCGCCAGGTACAGGGGGAACGCCACTCCCGCGACCAGCTTCACCCGGTTCGGCCCGACCGCCTGGACGTGCAACGCCACCGCCATGACCGCCAGCCAGAGCGCCCCCGAGACGATCTGGGCCACCGCCGTGGCCGCCGTCATCGCGACCGGCGGTCCCCAGCGCCGCACGCAGGCCAGGTAGACCGGGCGCGCCAGCACCCCTCCCGCTCCGAGCACCAGGGCGTTGAGCCCCACGACCGTGAGCCCACCGTGACCCACCAGCGCCAGGATCGCGTTGGCCACGAACACCACCTGGAAGATCGAGGCCGCGCCGAGCAGCACTCCCACGGGGCCCACCAGGGTGAGGTGGTAGTCCAGCGGGCCGAGCGGCAACTCCACCACCATCGCGGCCAGAACCAGCGCGCCCAGCGCGCTCTGATAGGCCAGCCGCTGGGGCGACGCTCCGCGCAGCACGCGCGCGCCCAGCACGAGCAGCAGCAGCGCCAGTCCCAGACCCGGTGCCCACAGCAGCGCGGGCAGCACCCCGTCGGGGATGTGCAGGTGGGACATCTACTGGGCCCACGCCAGCACGGCGCCTACCGTCCGTGCCCCGGCCCCCGCCAGCGTCCCGAGGCAGGCCTCGAGCGTGGCGCCGGTGGTGAGTACGTCGTCCACGATGAGCACCTTCCGTTCCCGATAGCGCTGCGGCTCCCTCACCTGGAACGCGCCCGCCAGGTTGCGGCGGCGACGCTCGGGATCGAGCTGCGCCTGCGCCGGGGTGTGACGCACGCGCACCAGCACGTCCTCGAGCGCCGGCACACCCAGCCGGCCCGCGAGCCCCACGGCCAGCTCCCAGGCCTGATTGTACCCCCGCTCGCGACGGCGCGCCGGGTGCAGCGGCACCGCGGTCACCAGGTCCGCCGCGAGCGCGGCGGGCAGGGCGCGGGCGAGCCGCTCGGCGAGGGCATCCGCAAGTCCGGGGCGCCCACCGTACTTGAGCGCGTGCACCAGCAGCGCCGCGCGTTCGTCGTAGACCAGGGCGGGCCAGACCTGCGCCTGCGGGTGGCGGCCGCAGCCGACCGGCTCCCGCCCGCGCACCAGGCAGCGCGCGCACAGCGCGAAGGAGAGCACCGGGACGTGTTCGCAGCAGGACCCGCACAGCAACCGCTCCGGCTCCGCGGGCTGACCGCAACCCGGACAGCGCTGCGGCAGGGCGAAGGCCTCGAGGTCCCGCACTCCGGACACGGCCGCGCGCAGCAGCGCCGGCGGCCTCATCGCGGCCATCCCACCGCGGCGGCGAGCGGCGCGAGCGGCACCTCACGCCCCGTCCAGAGCGCCAGCGAACACCGCGCCTGGAAGACCAGCAAGCCGAGCCCGTCCACCGCCTCGAGTCCGGCCGCGCGCGCCGAGCGCACCCACGGGGTCAGCTCGGGCCCGTACACCAGGTCCACCACCCGCGCGCCGCGCGGGACGAGGCCGAGGGCGCACGGCTCCTCGGGGCCCGTCAACGGCGTGGCGTTCACCACCAGCTCCGCTCCCGCCAGTGCGGCCCGGCCTGCTTCGGAGTCCCAGCCCACCACCTGCGCCCCCGCGATCCCCTCCCACGCCGCCGAGGCCTCGCCGGGCCGGCGGGCCCACGCGGTCACGCGGGCGGCTCCGGCCTCCACCAGCGACAGGCCCAGACTGCGCGCCGCGCCTCCGGCACCGAGCAGAACCACGCTCGCCTTCCCGACTCCGACCCCCAGGTCCTCCATCAACGCCAGGAAACCCGCCCCGTCCGTGGTGTCGCCCCGCATGAGGCCCGGGCCGAAACGGACGGTGTTCACCGAGCCGGCACGCCGCGCCGCGTCCGAGGCTTCGGTCAGGTGCTCGAGCACCGCCCGCTTGAGCGGATGCGTCAGGTTCACGCCGCGGTAGCCGTCGGCCGCGAGCCGGGCGAGGGTCGCGCCCAGGCGCGATTGCGGCACGCGCAGCGCCTCCGACCCGCCCTGCATACCAAGCGCCTGAAGCCCCGCGCGGTGGAGGACCGGGGAGAGCGTGAAGGCCAGCGGATCGCCGAGCACCGCCAGCTTCACCGGCGCGCTCACGGAGGCGGCGAGCCGGGGGCTGCGGCCGTGCGCGACCCGCGCCTCAGCCGCGCGATCATGAGCAGGGAGAAGAGCAGAAGCGCCGTGCTCGTGACCTGGCTCTCGCTGATGCGCACGACGCCGAATTCCACGACCATGGCCTCGGCCTCGTAGACCCGCGTGAGGTCGAGCGGGATGCGCACCAGGGCCAGCAGCCCGATCAGGCTCCAGAGGAGCACGCCCGGCACCCTCACCCTGCGACGCACCGCCCAGCCCGCCAGGAACAGGAACAGGCCCGCCGCGGCGAAGTAGAGCTGCGCAGGATGCACCGGCACGGAGCCGAATTCGAGCCCCGCGAACGAGTCGGCCGGGAAGACGACGCCCCAGGGCAGGCGGGTGGGATGCCCGTAGCAGCAGCCGTTCAGGAAGCAGCCCACGCGGCCGAACACCGTGCCGAGCACCAGGGAGGGCGCCAGCGCATCGCCCGTCACCCACATGGGCAGGCCCGTGCGGCGCGCCACGAACAGCCCCGCCACGGTGCCCGCCACGATGCCGCCATAGAGGGTGAGCCCGCCCTGCCACAGCGCGGCCACGCTCAGGTAGGTGCCGCGGAAGTCCCGCAGGTGCTCGGCCACGTACAGCGCCCGCGCACCCGCCACCCCGGCCACCAGGGCGACCAGGATCACGGTCAGCACCCGGTCCTCGTCCAATCCCAGGCGGCGCGACTCGCGCAACGCGAGCCACGTGCCGACCAGGAACGCGATGGCCAGCATCAGGCCATACGAGGTGATGCGCAGCACTCCCCAGTGCAGGATCTCGGGATGCACGTCACAACTCCATGCGGCGGATGGCCACGTTCTGGAGCAGTCCGATCTGGATGCCGTTCGCCACCAGCGCCGTGCCTCCGTAGGAGATGAACGGCAGGGGCAGCCCGGTCACGGGCGCCCAGCCGATGGTCATCAGGATGTTCACCATGATGTGATAGAAGAGCGCACTCATCACTCCCACGGCGACCAGGCTCGCGAAGCCGCTGCGGGCCACCAGCGCGAGCCGGAAGCCGCGCAGCACGAGCAACGCGTACAGTAGCACCACGGTCGCGGTCCCCAGCAATCCCCACTCCTCCCCCACCACCGAGAAGATGAAGTCGGTGTGTCGCATGGGCAGGAACGCCAGGCCCTTCTGCGTGCCCTTGAGGTAGCCCGTGCCCTTGAACCCGCCCGAGCCGATGGCGATCCGCGACTGGATGATCTGGTACCCGGCACGGTACGGGTCCTCGCCCGGATTCATGAACGTCACGATGCGCCGCTTCTGGTAGTCGTGCATGTGGTTCCAGACGTGGGGCAGGGCGTAGCCCACGCAGAAGTTGAGCAGCACCACCACGACCAGCGTCGCCAGCCTCGGCCGCACCGCGCCGAGCAGAACGACCACCAGCCCGGCCGACCACCACAACCCGCCCGTGAGGAAGAACAGCGCCGCGTTGAACACCGGCGACAGCCCGAGCAGGAGCTGGCCCACCGGCATGCCGGCCCAGAAGTACATGGCGATGAGGATCACGGGGAAGGTGAGCGAGGTCCCCAGGTCGGGCTGCTTCGCCACGAGCGCGAAGGGAAGCAGGACGATCAGCAGGGCGGGGAACCAGTGTTTGAAACGGCGCAGGTCGATCTTCTCCTGGTCGAAGCACCGGGCCAGGAGGATCACGGTCGCGACCTTGGCCAGCTCCGAGGGCTGGAAGTGCAGGGGGCCCAGGTCCAGCCAGCGCTTCGCCCCCATGGCGCTCGAGCCCTTCAGCAGCACCAGCACGAGCAGTCCCATCGCGATGATGTAGAGCGGCCAGGCCAGCGCGTCGTAGGCCCGGTAGTGGATGCTGGCCACGACCCAGGCCACGGCGACTGCGATCCCGGCCCAGGCCAACTGCCGCGTCCACAGACCCTGGTGGGCGCCCGGGATGGAGGTGGCGCTGTAGACCGTGAGCAGCCCCAGGCACACGAGCGCCAGGGCCGCCAGCAGCAGCGGCATGTCGAGCGCAGGCAGCCTCAGCCTTGACCTAGTCGGCATCCACCACCCCCGTGTCGACCACGGCCCGCCGGGCCGAGTCACGCGGCGCCGGCCGTGCCGCAGGCCGCTGCAGCGAGTCAGGCAGGAACAGCCGCCGCAGCATCGCGCCCGCCCGGGGCGCGCAGACGCTGCCCCCGTGACCGGCGTTCTCGATGACGATGGCCACCGCCACGCGCGGCGAATCCACCGGAGCGTAGCAGACGAAGAGCGCATGGTCCTGGCCGTGCGGGTTCTGCGCCGTGCCGGTCTTGCCCGCCACGCGCAATCCCGGCACCCGCGCTGCGCCACCCGTGCCCGCGGCCACCACGAGCTCCATGCCCTCCTTCACCGGACGCCAGATCGCGGAGTCGGCCGGGAGCCCGGGCTGCACGGGCCGGGCCGGCCGGAAGGCCGGTGCGCGCCCCACGCGCTCGACGACATGCGGGCGCAGCGGCCGACCGTCCATCGCGGCTTCGGCGGTCATCAGGGCGAGTTGCAGCGGGGTCAGCAGCAGCTCGCCCTGCCCAATCGCGAGGTTGAGCAGCAACCCCGAGCGCCAGCCCCGCGCCCCCCAGCGCTTGTCGTAGTAGGCCGCGTCCGGAATGAGCCCCCGTGCCTCCTGGGGCAGGTCCACGCCGGTGCGCGCTCCGAGTCCCAGGGCCTTCGCGGTCTCCTCGAGCCTGGCCAGCCCCAGCTTGAGCCCCAGCTGGTAGAAATAGACGTCACACGAGTGCTGGAGCGCCCCGATCAGGTCGAGGGAGCCGTGGCCGCGATGATCCCAGCAGCCGAACCGGCGCCCACCGTAGTTCAGGCCGCCGAGGCAGGGCGCGAAGCGCGTGCCGGCCCGGGCCACCCCGCGGGAGAGCGCCGCGCTCATCGTGACGATCTTGAACGTGGACCCGGGCGGATAGACGCCCTGGATGGCCCGGTCCAGCAGAGGGTTGGCCCCACCCTCGCTCAGCTGCTTCCAGCGCGCGCGGGTGAGGCCGTGCGAGAACTCGTTCGGATCGTAGACCGGCCGGCTCACCATCGCGAGGATGCCGCCGTCGCGCGGGTCGAGCACCACCGCCGCGCCGCGCGGGACATCGGCCATGACTTCCTCGAGGGCGCGCTGCACCTTGAGGTCGAGAGTGAGCACCAGGTCCTGCCCGGGCACCGGCGCCAGCTCGCCGGACTCCTTGAGCGTGGAGACCCGCCGTCCGCGCGCGTTCACCACGACGTATTCCACGCCATCCCGCCCGCGCAGGACGTCCTCGTACCTGCGCTCGACCCCCGTGCGGCCGATGAGGTCTCCCGGCTGGTAGCCCGCATCCTTGAGCGTGTCCAGCTCGGCGCCGTTGATCTCGCCCGCATAGCCCAGCAGGTGCGCGGCGAGCGTGCCGTGGGGGTAGCGTCGCAGCGGCTCCAACTGGACCTCGATGCCCGGCAGCTCGCTGCGGGTCTCCTCCACCCTCGCGAGGATCGCGAACGGGGCGTCGTGCTTGAGCATCGCGCTCTGGCCGCTCAGGTTGGCGAAGTTCACCCGGCTCCGGACCTCGGCCGAGTCGAGCTCGACCAGGGCGCTGACGCGCGCGAGCCACGCCGGACTCATGGCCTCCAGCGCGCGCTGCGTGCTTTCGGCCGGGAAGGGCCGGAAGACGATGCCGAAGCTCGGGGAGCTGTCGGCGAGCAACTCGCCGTTCCGGTCGTAGATCGTCCCGCGGGGCGCCCGCAGCACCTCGGGCCGCACGCGGTTCTCCTTCGCCAGCCCGGCGTATCTCCCGCCGTCCAGGATCTGCAGGCGCACCAGGCCCAGCAGCGTCAGGCCGAAGCCCGTCAGCGTCAGGGCGACGAGCAGCCGATACCGCTGGTGCCTACGTTCGCGAAGTGGTTTCGATGGCAGCACGGCTGAACAGCGACCTTCCGCTCCCGAGGCTGACGAGAGCAAGCACGAGCACGCCGAGCGGTGCGGTGACCAGGCCTGAGACCACCACATGCCCGAGCAGGAACCGCCAGCCCGCGACCCCACCCAGCTCGAAGACGAGAGCCCAGGCCTGGTGGGCCAGCGTGGCGGCGAAGAGGAGCATGAACTGCGTCGCCGGATTGCCGCGCACCAGCGCACCCGAAAGCCGGCCCACCCCATAGCCGACCAGTGCCAGCGCCAGCGCGTGCCGCCCCAGCCAGTGCGCTGCGTCGAGGTCGGCCGCCAGCCCCAGCACGAAGCCGAAGGTCGACCCCTGGCTCTCGCCCCAGCGCAGGGCCCACACCACGGTGACGAAGGCCAGCACGTCCACGATGACGCCGCGCGCCGCGAGCTCGGAAAGCGCGGTCGAACGGATGAGCAGCGCCACGCCCGCGAGCAGCAGCAACCCGGCGAACACCCTCATCGCACCACCTCCGCGCCCGGTGCGCCCGGGAGAACGGGCCCGGGCACCACGTAGACGTGACGCAGCCGCGACCGGCGCGCCGCCGGCGCGACCTCGATCTCGCGCGTGAGCCCGTTCAGGTCGCGAGCGAGCCGCTCGACGCGACCCACCGGCAGCCCGCGTGGATAGCGCAACGAGAGACCGGAAGTGAGCACGACCTGCCCCACGCGCACGGTGTCCGCCATCGGCACCCCGGTCAGCAACAGCTGCGGCCGCGGAGAGGTGAAGAAGCGCAGCACGCCCTGGACTCCCGTGCTCTCCACCTCGCAGGCCACGGCAGAGTTCGGGTCGGAGAGCAGGATGACGCGGGCGAGCCCGGCGTAGACCTCCCCGACCCGGCCCACCAGCCCATCGTTCGACACCACCGCGTCGCCGACCTTCACGCCCTGCAGGGCGCCGGCGCTCAACGTGGCCGAAGTCGGGACCGGCTCGCCGGCCAGCGCGAGCACCTCGGCCCGCCGCAGGGTCAACGTCCGATAGGCCGGCAGGCCCAGGCTGTCGCGCAGCCGCAGGTTCTCCACACCCGCCTGGTGCAGCCGGGTGACTTCGAGCTCCAGGCGGGTGATGCGCTCGTGCAGGCGCTCGTTCTCGCGCCAGGCGGCGCCCACGCGGTCGACCACCAGCACCAACCGGTCGAACGGGGCGAACAACCAGGCACCGGCACCGCGCAGTCCGGACTGCGGGATGCGGTCGCCGGTGAGCATGAGGAGCAGGGCGATCGTCGCGTAGAGTCCGAGCAGGACCCCGCTGCGGCGCTCGGCGGGCGGGAGGAAGCCTCCCATCAGGCGACCGGCGGGGGTCCGTCCGCAGCGCCGGAGCGGCCATCCCTCGTTGCCGAACAGCAGCGGACACCCCCCGCTCGCCGCGGCCGACTCACCTCGGACCTGGGCATCTGCCGGCTGCCCGTCAGTCCTTGTGGCCGCGCAGGATCACCTTCTCGTAGTCCTCGAGCTGCTCGAGGATCTTCCCCGCCCCGAGCACCACGCAGGTGAGGGGATCCTGGGCCACTCGGACATTGAGGTTGGTGACCTCGCGCATGAGCAGGTCGAGACCGCGCAGCAGTGCCCCTCCTCCGCTGAGGTAGATGCCCCGATCCACGATGTCCGCGGCCAGCTCGGGGGGCGTGCGCTCGAGGGACTCCCGCAGGGCGTTGACGATGGCGGTGACCGGTTCCTCGAGGGCCTCGCGGATCTCGACGCTGGAGACCCGCAAAGTGCGCGGGATGCCGCGCACCAGGTCGCGCCCCTTGATCTCCATGTCCATCTCCTCGGTGAGCGGGAAAGCCGAGCCGATCTCGATCTTGATGCGCTCCGCTGTCTGCTCGCCGATGAGCATGTTGTACGCCTTCTTGGCGTAGTTGACGATGGCCTCGTCCATCTCGTCGCCGCCCACGCGGATCGACGTCTTCGTGACGATGCCGTTCAGCGCGATGACGGCGATCTCGGTCGTGCCGCCGCCGATGTCCACCACCATGTTGCCGGTCGGGGTGTCCACCGGGAGCCCCACGCCGATGGCGGCCGCGATGGGCTCGGGCACCAGCAGCACCTGGCGCGCGCCAGCGCGCTCGGCCGAGTCGACGACCGCGCGCTTCTCCACCTCGGTGATGCCCGAGGGCACGCAGATGATGATGCGCGGGCGATAGAGGAACTTGTGTTTCTGGACGCGCTGGATGAATTCACGCAGCAGGTCCTCGGTGATCTCGAAGTCGGCGATCACGCCGTCCTTGAGAGGCCTCACGGCGCTGATCTCGTCCGGGGTGCGGCCAAGCATCAACTTGGCCTCTCTGCCCACGGCCAGGACCTTGCCGGTGGCCTTCTCCACGGCCACGACCGAAGGCTCGTTGAGCACGATCCCGCGGCCCTTGACGAAGACCAGGGTGTTCGCGGTACCCAGGTCCATGGCCGCGTCGGTTGAGAAGAAGCCCATCAGGTTGCTGAGGAACATCCCTGTCTCTCCGGTTTCGGCTCGTCGAGCCGGGGGGGCAGATCTGGAACCGGCGCTGTCGGAGAAGCCGCAGGGCCCGCGGGCGAGCGGACCTTGTCTTCCATGACCATGCGCCATTGCACGCTAGCACCCGTGCCGACAGGCCGCAAGCGGAGAGTCCGGAGGGGCGGAGACGACGGCGCCGCCGAGGTGGACCGTGCCAACGCCTGGGCCCGGCGGGCCACCGGGCCCAGGCGGGACGATGGAGACCGCCTCCGCCATCACTCCTCCCATCCGCCCTTCTCCCCGCGGAACACCGGGGCCGCGGGGTAGTAACACGAGACACCGTGCTGCGTTGACCCTCTTTCGAAGCGGATGATAGTGTCGAACGCCGTGATGAAGCTCATCCTCGCGCACTCATGATCCGGGCCCGGCGCCTCGCCCTCCTTCTCCTGCCTGCCGCGTTGGAGTTGATTCTTGCTGTCCTCCCGGGGCACGCCCAGCAGACGGAATCCTCGCGCTACGCGTTCGCGGACACGACCCTCCTGAGGGACACGCTGGGGCTGCATTTCGACCGCCTGTTCCCGGTGGCCGACAGCCTGACCCTCACCCCCGACACGCTGCGGGCGCTCTCGGTGCGATATCGCTGGCCGCTGGAGCGCCTGGTCTGGCTCTCGGACAGCCTGCGCATGCCGGTGGACAGCGTGGGGGTGTACCTCGCCCGGGAGCGTTTCAACCCGCTCGCGGGCGCGGTCAGCCAGCTCACCACGTTCCGCTACAGCAGCGGCTACACCGTCCAGCAGACCTCGAACTCATGGAGCAACACCGGGGACTACAAGCTCGTGCTGGGCTCCCTGTTCCTGCAGAACACCACGACCATCCAGATCGACCGCTACACCGCCGGCACGCAGACGAGCCTGCGGCAGTCCCGCTCATCGGGGACCGAGGGCGGCTGGCGGTTCTCCCCGGACTTCTCGCTCGGCGCGCGGGCCAACCTCGACCGTTTCAACAGCCGCGACCCCGGGTCCATCAACAATCAGGGCGAGAGCAAGAACGACTTCCAGCTCTCGGTCCGAACGCGCCAGCAGCCACGGCGCGGGCTGCGTTCGGAAGTGAACTTCTTCTCGGGCCTGCTGGACCTCTCCAATTTCCAGCAGATCAAGCGAGGCGCCTCGGCGGACCTGAACGGGACCCTGCGACTGCAGAGCCGCTACCTCACCCATGACCTCTCCGGCCAGATGAACGGCAACCTGTCGCGCACCCGCACCCCCAACGCCGCCAGCAGCGCGCGCACGAGCGACCTGAGCAACAACCTGCGCGGCACCCTCGGCCTCCTGCCCGGCAAGGCGGTGGGACTCAACCTGAATTACTCCATCCGCCGCATCCGGGTGGAGACCCCCGCGGATTCGGGCACGACCCGCCAGGTGCGCACCTTCAACAGCAGCGCCGACGCCACCCTGCGCCTGCGCCAGAGCAACGACCGCTACGTGAACGCGACCGGGCGCTACGGCGCGCAGGACCAGGAGCAGGGCGGCACGCTCAACTCCTCGTCCAGCCGGAAGGACCTCGGCTTCGGGCTCGACGGCCGCTTCCTGATGGCCGGATGGAACCTCGAGAGCCGCTTCTCGCTGGCGAACACCCGCTCGGAGTATCCGACTCGCGCAGCCACGGGAGGGTACGGCGAATCGCTCAAGGTGGCGACGATCGACGGCACGCTCTCCCGCAAGCTCACCCGGAAGATCCTCTTGCGGGCCACCGGCAGCGTCAGCCTCAACTCCTACCGCTACTACATCATCGGCGACTACAAGAACCCGCCCGTGGACCGCGACCAGTACCGCCAGAACTACCGGATCGAGACCCAGTACACCGGGTCGACGCGCTTCAACAGCGGACTCGTCCTGGACGTGACCCGGAACCTGCTGGTGAACCTCCGGGCCGGCAGCACGGCGTCCAACACCGAGGCCACCGCCTACCGGGCGGAGTGGCGCTGGAGCTATCGCCTGCTGCGGGGACTGACGGCCACCCAGAACAACTCGATCAGCGCCGACTACATGCACTTCAACTACACTCCCACGAACGACCGGCTCTCGATGGACTACAGCACGGCCACGTCCCTGAATGCCGTGCTGTCGCCGCGCTTCACGATGGACGTCCGCCACAACGCCAAGCACCAGCCCAGCGGCACCTACACCCAGTTCCTGGACGGGCTCTACTACCTGAGCCGTTCCGAGGTGAGCGACAACTCCACGCTCTCGGCACGGCTGGCCTACACGCCGAGCCCGGCCATCTCGTTCTTCATGCAACCGGACTACCTGGCGGGCGAACGGGACGCCTCCCAGTCCGGCACGCTGGCGCCGACGCGCACCAGCCGGACCCTCAACTTCTCGGGGGGCGCCAGCCTGAACCTGCCCCTGGGGGCCAAGGGGCGCATCACCGGCGACATTCTGCGAACCTATCGCGCCGACCGCACCATCAGTTACACTAGCGGCACTCCCCTTTCGCAGCCCCGCACGGAGAGTGACTTCTGGAACGGCAGCCTGCAGATCTCGTGGGAACTTTGACCCGCCGGGCCTACCGCCCGCTTCGCGCCGGGCTCGCCCTCGGCTTGCTGGCCCTGCTCCTCGCGGGCTGCAACCTGTTCAAGCCCGCCACCCCCGAAGTCGGCGGAGGAGGAGCCACCCTGCTCCCCAACTACGCCACACCGGAGAGCTGCCTGCGTTACATGAAGATCGGGATCGAGCGCAAGGACAACCTCGGCCAGAACGCCTACCTCGGGGCGCTGGCGGACAGCATGGCAGACGGTCTCGGCTTCCACGCCTTCTTCGACCCGGCCGTGTGGAACGCCTATGACGGCATCCGGCCGGCGGACTGGAATCTGGGTTACGAGGCCCAGTTCCTGCCCCTCTACTTCAGCGTGAAACTGAGCCCGTACGAGATGAAGTGGCTGCCCGACGAGGTCTACCCGTACGACTACCTGAGCCCCGAGGGCGATCGCATGATCCTGCATCGGCGCTACGAGGTCCGCGCCCTGCAGCAGGCCCCGGTCGACACGCTGCTCATCACCGTGGGCTACGCGGACCTGTACTTCGCCAGGATCTCGGCGTCCCGCTGGGCCCTCTATCGCTGGGAGGATCGCGTGGACCTCGTCATCGGGGCACGGCCTGCCATCGATGAACAGCGCACTTTCGGCTACCGCCGGCTCAACGCCGGAGCGGGAGGATGACCGCCATGAGGATCCGTCACATCGCGTGCGCAGGGCTGGTCGCGTTGCTGATGCTGGGCGTGAGCGGCTGCTTCAACCCGTTCGACCCCCGCATCGCGCCGACCACCGGCATCTATGTCCCGCCCCCCACGCCCAACTCCCCCCAGAATGTGATCCGCCTGTTCGAATGGGTCTGGAAGAACCGTGACATCACCGTCTACAAGGAGATCCTCACGGACGACTTCCGTTTCATCTTCGCGCTCGGCGACTCGGCGGGGAACCTGTTCCGCGAGGATCCCGTAACCCGCGAGATGGAGCTGAACATCGCGCGCAACCTGTTCGTGGGCGGCGGTTCGGCGGCGCCGGCCACCAGCATCGTCCTGGTCCTGGACCCCACCTTGCGCGCGTTGCCCGACAGCCGGCCGGGCAAGAACCCGAGATGGCACAACGAGATCGTCACCAGCGTAGACCTCAACATCAAGACGGAGGACGGCGCGGAGTACCGCATCATGGGCAACGCCCGCTTCTTCGTGGTGCGCGGGGACTCCGCGCTGATCCCCAAGGAATTGGGCGTCGGGCCCGATTCGACCCGCTGGTACATCGACCAGTGGCACGATGAGACCCTGCAGGGGTCTGCCGCCATGGCCCCCGACCCGGCCGGAGCGGGGCAGCTCCGGGCCGCCCTGCCATTCGGCCGCGTGACGGTCTCGGCAGCCGGTCGCGCCCCGCGGCGCCCGATCGCGCCTGCCGCGGTCACCGCGCAGCCATTCGAGATGTCCTGGGGCAAGCTCAACGCGCTGTACGCCTACTAGGAAGCCATGAGCCGGGGCGCTCTCGGCGCCCCCAGGTAAGGAGCGGCCCGTGGAGGGCACCCCCCACGGGCCGTCGTGTCCCCGGACGCCGGATCGGCAGGCCAGCCCTGGCCCGACCTCGAAGCTGTCGCCGGATGGTCCCTGGCTCCCCGGTCTCCAGGAGAAGCCTGCGCCCATCTGGCCCGCGGTGCCCGGCAGCAGGGTTGCCCCCACCAGCAGGCGACGAGCCCGCGGGCGGCGCGTCCCCCGGGCGCGGCGGGCGGACCCCGAACGAGCGAGGGGGGCGCCCGGAGGCGCCCCCCTCGTGTTCGTCTGCGACTGCCGCGATCAGAACGAGTAGGTCGCGGTGACTCTCGGGAACATCACGCTCGAGTAGTCGTTGCTCTCGCCCGTCGTCTCGCCGGTGATGAAGTACGGACCGTTGTGGACGAAGTCCGGATTCACCGTCGCGTCGAGCTGCAGGTTGCCGAACTTGAAGCCGGCGCCCAGCATCATCGTGAACGGCGAGTAGTGCTCGGTGATCGTGTTGTCGTACCAGACGGTGCCATCGGCGTCGAGGTCCTTCTCCTGGTACTTCCACGTGTAGAACACGCCCTGCTGGGCGCCGAACCGCAGCGTCAGCCAGGAGTTCACGTGCGTCTCGAGGGCCGCGAAGACCATCGGCATCATGGTCTCGGTGTACTTGTACTCGTCGACGACGTAAGGCGTCGAGTAGGTGACGAGGCCACCTTCGTCGACGGTGTAGTCGATGTAACGGTACTTCTCGGTCTCCTTGTTGCTGGCGACCGTCGCTCCCAGCACGAACAGGTCGTTCTGGTTGAGCGTCCAGTTGCCCGCCAGGCCGAGCTGCCAGCCGCTGTAGTGGTCTTCGACCGGCGTGAACGCGATCTTCACGGCATTGGTGGTCGCCACGTCTTCCGGAACCCAGAACTCAGCCTTGGCGTCCGCGTTCATGCTGTAGAACTTGAACACCGGCACGACCAGCAGGTTGGGCTGCGCCTGCCACAGTGCGCGCGCGGCCATCAGGTAGGCGGCCGAGCCGTCGTTCTCCCACTTCTGACCGGGCGCGAAGCCTTCACCGTCATAGTAGTGGGGGAAGGAGCCGCTGTCGTACGTGTAGTTACCCAGGAACTGGCTCTTGTCGTACAACGTGTCCTTGGCCATGAACGTACGGCTCTGGAAGAGGATCGAGCCCTCGACGCTGAGCTTCGGGCTCAGCTCGAACCCGACACCGCCGCCGAAGCCGAGGATGTTGCGGTCGTAGTTGAGGTCCTGGGGATAGCCCTCCAGCGCGTTCCAGGGGTTATCGCCCTTGATGTCGTTCCAGGTGCCCGAATAGTAGTAGTCGATCGTCGGGTCGCCCTTGAGACGGGCATAGGAGCGGTTCATCTGCAGACCCAGGCTCATCGTCCCGAACTTCTTGCCCCACAGCAGATCGAAGGAGTGGTTGGTGTTCGAGTTCGGGTCCCAGCCGTCATAGCCGGCGCCGACCGGCGTATTGGCGTCGGCCTGGCCCAGCTGCGAGGTCTCCTCGGCCAGGCGGACACCGATCGTGCCGAATCTGCCGTCGAAGAGGTTGCCGATGATCGCGCCCACGGCCCGATCCTCGGTGTTCGAGTCGCTGTACCAGTTGCCGAGCTCGCCGTAGACGACGTTGCCGACGCAGCTGATGTTCGAAAGGTACGTGTAGACGTTCGTGTAGTCCTTGATGTAGTCGCCCTGGATCCCCATGCCCGCCACGCGGGAGGTCGACGCACCCGCAACGACCGGGAACGCGATGAGGAGGACAGACGCCAGGAGCAGCCACTTCACGGTGCGAGAACTCATTAGAACAGCCTCCTTGCTTGAGAGAGCCACGAAATCCACGAAACAGAATCACCGCCGGTCTGGATGGCCGGGGCACTGCCACGCGGTCTGGTTCGGAGCCCCACCTCCTTTCAAGAGATCTTCATCAATTTTGTATTGACAAGGTAAAGGCTCCACCGCCTCCGTGCGGGTGGAGCTCACCAAGAAATAGCCAAGACCTTGGGTTCTCACCCCGGGCCCCTGGCACACGCCCGCAGGGAAAGTAGGGAAAGCCACGAAAGCCTGTCAAGTCGAATCTTCCAACCTCAAGGCTCGTCCGGGCTCACCCCGTGCCCCGCGGGGGCCTCGCCCACCCCAGGAGTTGAGGCATTAACTCCTTGTCACACAACTGGTTCGCAGCATCCAACGAGCTGATCCTGACCATCCCGCGGCAGTGGGCATAGTACCCCCCGCCCAGGCCGATCCCGACATGCCCTGGGGGGCGCCCCGGAGCTGCGAAGAAGACGAGGTCGCCAGACTCGGGTCGGTCACCATCCGAGAGTCGCCTGGAGGCTCCGAGCTGGTGCACGGCATCGCGCGGGAGGCTCACACCCTGCTCGGCGAGCACCTGCTGGCTGAAGCCGGAGCAATCGAACCCAAGGGCGGTCCGCCCGCCCCAGTGGTAGGGAACCCCGAGCAGGCTGAGGATCCTCTCTAGGAGCGCAGGCTTCTCGCCCCGGCAGGCGAGCGCAGCGACCGGCACCCAGCCCCTGCGTCCGTCCGGCAGCTCTACACGGCGGTGGGCCCCAAGGCGGCGCCCACCGATGACCTGACTGTTCAGGAACAGCGGGCTCACCAGCGCCCCACGGCCGGGCCCGGTTCGAGCCTCGGCCACCGGAATGGCCACCCGTGCGCTCGCCCTCGCTTGCCAGGAACGGGCCCGGGCGGCCGGGACGCGAACGATCCCCCAGCCCCGGACCCAGCCCCGGTAGCCGTCATCGAGGCCCTCGACCTGCCACCACTGCCCACCGGGATGCGCGTCCAGGACCCGCACGACCTCCCCCAGCAGGAGCTGGCTGGTGAGCTCGGCCCTGTGCGCGGGCCGGAGCCGCATGTCCAGCACCGCCAGGGAGACGACCGCGTGGGTGAGCCGGCTCATTACGAGGGGGGGGCTCACGAGGTACGATGGCAGTTCAAGCATGCGGATGGGCTCCTATCCGGGGGCGCGTTTCTCCACTTCATCAAGGACCGCTCTCCAGCCGGCGCGGCCGGCCCTCGCCCGATCGGCACGCTAGCATAGCGCCTGAGGGCCTTCCACCTTCGGGGCGTCGACCATCGGTTGCGGTGCGCCAGCAGGATGTCCCCCGTGACGCGTCGGCGACCACGCCCGGCCCCGGCCTCTGCCTCGTGGCATTCGGGACGGCCGGCGGCGGGTGAGCCTGCCGCGGTCGTTCTCCTGGAAGGGTCGCTCGGCGGAGATCTCTTGACCTGCGATGGCGACTGCGCCAATGATGAGCCGTCGTGACCGGGGCCGTTCGCTCAACTCGAGATCATCCTTTCGTGCAGGTACCCGTGTCCCGATCCCCGATACTCATCGCTCGCTGGGCCGCCGTCGCGCTGGCCGTGCTGGCCGCGCCCGCCGGGGCGACCATGCCCGTGGTTTCGGGCCCCATGCCCGCAGAAGTCTCCTCGGCGTTCCGCGACGGGCTCTTCGAGCTCCCCGCCCCCCGGACCGGGCTGGAAGTCAGCGCAGTCCAGCCGGTCTTTCGCATCCCCGTGATCCTCGTTTCCTACGCCAACGCGCCCCTGGCCTACGGCGACGCCGATTTCGACCTCGCCCTGTTCGACTCGACGCAGGCCACGAGCACGGGATCCCTCCACGACTACTTCCACTGGGCCTCGGGGAACAGGCTGAGCGTGTCGGGACGCGTGGTGGCGACCGTGCACCTGCCGCAGGACAAGCTCTATTACGGCTACAACGGCTACGGGCTGTCCTGCACGTCCACGCCTCACAACTCCGCCGGCCTGGTCCTCGATGCCCTCGCGGCCTGCGCCTCGCAGGTACAGTGGTCGGACTTCGATCTCGATCGCGACGGCTTCGTGGACATGCTCTGGGTGGTGCACGCCGGCCCCCCGGGTGAGGCGGCACCGGACCGTTTCAAGAATGACCTGTGGTCCATCACCTCCCGGCTCGGGGGCAACTGGTCCGGCACCAGCGCCTACGAGACCACCGAGCACCTGCCGGGCTCGGTGACGCAGCACATGCGCATCGATCGTTTCTCCATCCTGCCGGAGCTCTCCTACTTCGCCCCCGGGCAGCGTTCCGAGATCGGGGTCTACTGTCACGAGTTCGGTCATGCCCTGGGCCTGCCGGATCTCTACGACACCCGTGACGGGGGGACGACCAACTCGGGCCCCGGCAACTGGTCGTTGATGGGCACCGGGGTATACGGGGGCGACGGCCACTCGCCCCAGTACCCCACCCACCCTGGGGCGTGGCCTGCGCTCTTCATGGGCTGGGCGCAGACGCTGAGCCCCACGGAGGACACCCCGGTGGTCCTCCCCCCGCTCGGCAGTGGGAACCAGATCCTCGACCTCTCGTTCCAGGGCGAGGCCGATCCTGAGCACTTCCTCGTCGAGGCTCGCCGACGCGAGGGCTTCGACCGCAACCTGCCCGGGGACGGACTCATCGTCTACCGGGTGAACGAGGCGGTGATCGGCCACGGCATCCAGTCCAACTCGGTCAACTCGGGCTTGACCCCGGGAGTCTTCATCATCGAGGCGAACGGGTCATCCGACCTCACCCGGGGGATCAACCGCGGTGATTCGGGCGACCCCTTCCCCGGCGCGAGCGGTCGCGCATGGCTCTTCGACCAGACGCCGCCGCCCAACACGCTCACCTTCCAGGGCGCCCCGATGGGTGTGGGGCTGTTCGACATCGTCCCGGTCGCGGAGGGCATGAGCTTCTTCGCACAGGTCCGCGCGATCGGCTGGGAGCCGGCAGCCGACCGCACGGTCGGCGAGTATTCGCCGGCCGAGGTACAGACACCGGCCACCACGAGCGTGCTCACTCCCGGCGGGACGGCCTACTCGATCGCGAGCGAGGCGCGCTCCGGCCACCTTCAGATCGTTCTGCGTTCGCGGCACGCGGGCGCCTGGGACGCGGGCGTCGTGGTCTCGCAGTCCTCGGGTGACGCCTTCGAGCCCGCCCTGACCCTGCTCGGCACCGACGACCTCGCGTTCGTCTGGTGCGACACGCGGCTGGGAGCGATCCGCCTCTTCTACCGCGCCCGGGTCGGCGGGGTATGGACGCCGGAACAGATCCTCAGCACGCTTTCGGGCGAGCACCGGGCGCCCTCCATCGAAGCCGACCGCAAGGGCGGCGTCCACGTCGCCTGGGTCCTGATCGGTCAGGCCCTGCCGAAGATCCTCTACCTGAGGTTCCCCTACCTGTCGCCCTCCGGGCAGCCGTTCACCGTCTCGGGCACAAACGAATCGGGCGCGAATCCGCTCGTCACGGCTCTGCCGATGGGCGGCGCCATCGTGATCTGGACGAACAACGCGACCTGGCCGACCACCCTCCAGTTCTCGCGCTGCGGGCTCGACTCCCTCCCCGGTCCGCCCAAGCCGCTCACACTCGAGAGCTGGCAGGCCAAGACGTGGGTCTCGGCAGTGGCCGAGTCGAGCGGCGCCATGCACAGCGTGTGGATCGAGAGCGGCGCGGCCGGGAGCGAGTTGCACTATCAACACCGCCCGGCCGGCGGGGGCTTCGCGCCTGCGGACACGGTGCTGGAGGCCAGCAACAGCACGCTCGCCAGGGCACAGCTGGCTCGCGACCCGGCGGGCGGCCTCCACGTGGCGTTCGAACGTTCGGTGAGCGGGGTCACGCAGATCCGCTATCGGCGTCGCCACCCCAGCCTCGGCTGGGACGCGCACGGCACCGACGTCACGGTGATGGCCGACGGCGCTGCCGTGCAGCCCGCCGTGCTCGCCTCCTCGCTGGGGAACGTCATCGTGCTCTACCGGAGCTTCCCGGGAGGCGTGCCTCGCTTCATGGAGCGCTGCCGGCTCACCGACTCGCCCGATGTGCTCGCAGCCCCGCAGCCCGACGTGGTGGCCCTGCCCTCGCGGCTCTCCATCCGGCCCAACCCTGCGCGTGCAGGCCAGGAGGTCGAGTTCACCTGGGGCGCCGCGGCGGAACTCACCCACGACGGGACGGCGTCCGGAGCACTCGAGGTCTATGACCTCGCGGGACGGCGCGTGGCCGTGGTGGGTCTGCAGCTCCGGGGCTCGCAACTCCACGGTCGCCTGGGGCCGGGCCAGACGCGACCCTGGCTGGCCGGCATGTATTTCGTGCGCCCCCGCGGGGCCCCAGGCCCGGCGCAGCGCCTCGTGGTCCTCCGCTGAGAGTCCCACGACCACCGCGTTTCCACCGGCGAGCCGGCGCCGCGCTCGCGGTGCTGGCGTTGCTGGCCACCACCCCCGGGCTGGCCGTCGGCGAGCGGCCCCTCCCCGCTCTGGCCACCGAGGAGCCACCGCTCCTGCTCGGTGGGCTGTTGCCACTCGACGACGCCACCACCGCGCGTTGGCCCTGGACGGGCGCGTGGACCTGGCCGCTGGGGGCCGCGTGCGACTTCACCCGGCCCTCCCCGGCCGGCGAGCCGGAGTGGCACCTGCTGCGGGGCTTCACCATCTCCGGTGACGTCCATTTCGGAGCCGACCTGGCCAACGGCCGGGGCGGTGACGTGGTCCACGCGGCGGCGAACGGCCTGGTGGTCGTCGTTCACGATCGCCCGGACGGCAGCGGCTTCGGCAGCCACGTCGTACTGGCCCACCGCCTGCTCGACGGTGAGATCGCCTACAGCGTGTACTCGCACCTGCGCAGCGGCTCGACCCGCGTACGCGAGGGGCACCGCGTCTGGGCCGGCGAACCGCTGGGCGAGGTCGGACGCAGCGGGCGCGCCACCACCGAGCACCTGCACTTCGAGGTGCGCCAGACCCGCGACCCGGCCGCGCGCTGGGAGAACGAGGCCACCATCGACCCGCTCCCCTTCCTCGAGCAGCGGTTGCCGGTCCATCGCGCCGACACGAGCTGGGCGGGCCCCTATCTTGACTGGGCAGAGCGCGCCGGCCTGATCGAGCCCGCGTGGCAGGCCGACGAGCCGCTGACGCGCGCGACCTGGCAGCGCATCCTGGCGCGAGCGGCACGCCTGCCGCTCGTGGACCTGCCGCCCGACGCGGGCTCGCTGCGCGAGACGCTGGTCGACGCCGGCGTGCTGCCCATGCGCGAGCACGCAGCGCTGCGCCGCACCGCAGCCTGGCGCGATCTCCGCCGCGACCTCGCGTCGCTGGTCACCTACGGAGCGAACCTGCCGCCCGCGGCATTCGACGCGACGCTCCACCGGTCGGCCTGCCTCCGGCGCTTCCAGCTCGAGCGGCCGGCGCAGGACCTGGGCGCCCTGTACCGCGGAGCCCCGCCCACGCTGGCCGACGCCTGCCTGCTGCTCGCCGACCTCGCCACCTCCCCCCTGCCTCCCCCTCCGGCCCCCGAAGACCGCCCGCGCTGAACGCAGGCGGAACCGGCGTCCGGTGCTTGACCCCGGGCGACGGCCATGGCAACGTCCCCGGAGTCAGAGGCTGTGACGGGGACGAGCAGGCGCGCGTCGCGCACCCTCGAGCCGGGGCCAGACGGTCGGGCTCCCGCGGCGCGGGGCGTCAGACTGGCGCGAAGTCGGGTGGCACCGCGGCTCCGTCCGCCCCGACGCCCAGGCGTCGGGGCGTTTCTCTTTGGAGTCCGTTCGTCACGTGGGAGGAGCACATGGCCGGCTATCGCGACACGCTGAACCTGCCGCGGACGGAGTTCCCGATGAAGGCCGACCTGCTCAACCGCGAGCCGGAACGCCTGGCCTGGTGGAAGGAGCGCGACCTCTACCGCCAGTTGCGCAAGACCCGCGCCGACGCCCCCGTCTGGCTCCTGCACGACGGTCCGCCGTATTCCAACGGCCACCTCCACATGGGCACGGCCGCCAACAAGATCTGGAAGGACGCCGCGGTGCGCCAGGCCTCGCTGATGGGCTGCGACGCGCCCTACCTGCCCGGCTGGGACAACCACGGCATGCCGATCGAGACCCACGTGGCCCGGGAGTTCCGCGAGAAGAAGCTCCCGCCCGACCGCATCGCGCTGCGGCGCCGCTGCCGCGAGTACGCTGCCGAGTGGGTGGGCGTGCAGCGCGCCGAGTTCGAGCGGCTGGGGGTGTGGGGCGAGTGGGAGACGCCCTACCTGACGATGGACACCGGCTTCGAGGCGGCCATCCTGGAGTCCTTCGCCGCGCTGGCGGAGCGCGGCTTCATCCAGCGCGGGCTGCGCTCCATCCACTGGTGTCCGACCGACCGCACGGCGCTGGCCGAGGCCGAGATCGAGTACCAGGACGACCCCTCACCCTCGATCCACGTGCCATTCCCCCTGCGCCGTGATCCGCGGGGGACGCTCGCGCAGTGGCCCGGGGTCGCGGCCGTGGCCTGGACCACGACTCCCTGGACCCTGCCCGCGAACGTGGGCCTCATGGTGGACCCCGACGCCGACTACGCCGTGGTCCGCGCGGCGGACCGGCACTGGCTGCTGGCCGCCGCCCGGCTCGAGGCCGTGGCGAAGACCGTGGGCTGGCAGGACGCGCAGGTCGAGGCGCGCGTGCGCGGGCGCGACCTGGTGGGCTGCATCTTCGAAGGCCCCTGGGGGCGTGATTCCCGCGTCGTGGACGGCATGCCCTTCGTCAACCTGGAGGACGGCACCGGCCTGGTGCACACCGCTCCCGGGCACGGCAAGGAGGACTTCGCCGTCGGCCAGCGCGAGGGCCTCGAGATCGCCTGCCCGGTGGACGAGGCCGGCCGCTTCCTCGCAGGCGCGGAACCCTTTGTGGGCCGCAGCGTGCTCGACGTGAACGCCGACATCATCGCGTGGCTGAAGGAGCGCGGCCGGCTGCTGGGCGCCTCCACCTTCGTCCACGCCTACCCGCACTGCTGGCGCTGCCACCAGCCCGTGATCTTCCGCGCGACCGACCAGTGGTTCATGATCATCGACCACGCGCCGGCGCCGCTCGCCGCGGACGCCGCGGGCGGTGCGGTCTCCCATCGCGACCGCGCGCTCGCGCTCATCGAGTCCGTGCGCTGGGATCCGCCGTCCTCGCAGAACCGCATCCGCGAGTCCGTGCGCCTGCGACCCGACTGGTGCCTGTCGCGCCAGCGCAGCTGGGGCGTGGGGATCCCGGCCGTCTATTGCGAGGCCTGCGGCGAGGCCATCCTCGACGCGGGCGTCATGCGGCGCGCCGTCGAGCTGACCCGCGCGCACGGCTCGGACGCATGGTACGAGCGGGCGATCGAGGAGTTTCTGCCGCCGGGCCTCGCCTGCCCGTCCTGCCACGCCACCGGGCCGTTCCGCCGCGAGAGCGACATCCTCGACGTGTGGTTCGACTCGGGTTCCACGCACCGCGCGGTGCGGGGCACGCACCCGGCGCTGGACGCGGCCTGGCGACGCGCCGAGGCGGAAGGCGGCCGGATCATCTACTTCGAGGGCCCGGACCAGCACCGCGGCTGGTTCAACTCCTCGCTCATGGTGAGCGTCGGCGCCTCCGACCAGGCCCCCTACACCGACGTGTGCACGCACGGCTGGGTGCTCGACGGCACCGGCCGCGCCATGCACAAGTCGCTGGGCAACGTCATCCTGCCGAACGACGTGGTGAAGAAGTACGGTGCCGAGATCGTGCGCTGGTGGGCGCTTTCCACCGACTGGCGCAACGACGTGCGGATCAGCGACGAGATCCTCGAGCGGACCGCCGACGCCTACCGGAAGGTGCGAAACACGTTCCGCTTCCTGCTCGGCAATCTCGGGGACTTCGATCCCGCGCAGGCCCTGCCGCGCGAGCGGCTCGCGGCGGTGGACCGGGCCTTCGGCGACGCCCTCTCCGTGCGCCTGGCCCGCATCCGCGAGTCCTGGGAGACGTTGCAGTTCCACCGCGCGCTCGATCTGCTGCTCGGGCTCTGCACCGTGGACCTCTCGGCGGTGTTCCTCGACGTGACGAAGGACCGCCTCTACACGCTGGCGCCGGACGACCCGAGGCGGCGCTCGGCACAGACCGTGCTCTGGCGGGCGTTGCACGACCTCGCCATCGCCGTCTCTCCGGCCCTGCCGTTCACCGCCGAGGAGGTCTGGCAGCATCACCCCGCGCTCCTCGCCGGGAGTGAGAGCGTGCATCTGGCGCGCTGGCCCGAGCGGGACCCCGCCACGGACGAGGAGTGGGAGTTCCTGCACGGCGTGCGCGATGCGGTCAACGCCGCCCTCGAACCGCTGCGCGCGGCGAAGACGCTGGCCTCCCCGGCAGCGGCCGAGGTGACGCTCACCGGGCCGCCCGCGGTGATCGCCCGACTGCGCGGCTACGGCGCCGAACTGGCCGCGTTCCTCATCGTGGCGCGGGCCGATCTGACGGAGGCTCCATCCGCTGGGCCCACCGCAGACGGGGCCGGAGCGGGCGTGGCGCTCGAGGTGACGGTGAGCCAGACCGCGCTCGCGAAGTGCGAGCGCTGCTGGATGCACCGTGACGACGTCGCCGCCGAGGGCGCGCGCGCCGGGCTGTGCGGGCGGTGCGTCACGGCGCTGGAGTCGGCGGGGAGGTAGCGAGGGCGCTCGATGCCCGTCCCTCAAGGTCAGCGGAACAGGCGCGTCCCCGCGCAAGGTCGCTTCAGCAAGCGGCGCGAAGATCCTGCGACGGGATCGATTTCACTTGACAGGATTTCGCGCACACACACCGACCGAACGACCGCGCCCGCTCCAGGGGCCCGCGAACGTGCACAGGATGCACTGAGCCGGCCGCGAATGCCTCGCGACGTGAACGAACTCGTGCCGCCCTTCGTTGCACGAGCAGCGGGGTTCTGCGAGCGCCGGAAATGCTCATGGTATCAATAGGCCGTTCCGCCCCCGTGACCCGCCCCCGCGGAGTCACTCTCATGGACCGCTACTCGCTGACCCACGTTCCCGACCCGGTCCTGCTGCGTGGGCTGCGCGCGCTGGTCGCTCAGGACTGCGCCACCACCGCCATGCTCCTCGCCCACCTGGCCGAGGTCGATGAGCGCAGGCTGTACGCGGCGGCGGGGTATCCGTCGATGTTCGCCTGGTGCGTCGAGGAACTGAGGCTCTCCGAGGATGTCGCCTACAAGCGCATCCAGGCGGCGCGCACCGCCCGGCGGTTCCCGGTCATCTTCGACGCGGTGGCAAACGGCCGACTGAACCTGAGCGGCGTGATGTTGCTGGCCCCGCACCTGGGCGAGGCCAACGTGGACGAGATGCTCGCCGCCGCCGCGGGCAGGACCAGGGCCGGGATCGAGGAGTGGCTGGCCCAGCGCTCCCCGCGTTCGGAGTTGCTTCCCCTCGTGACGCAGCTCCCCGCAGTGCAGGGGCCGGAAGGCCAACTCGCCCCGGGGCGAGTAAAGTTCGATGATACTCAACCCGCTCCGGAGCGAGTTGCCTTCGCCACGCCGGCCCGACTGGCACCTGTGGCAACGGAGCGCTACTCGCTCCAGCTCACGATCGGCAAGGGCACTCACGACAAGCTGCGCCACGCCCAGGCACTGCTCGGGCATGCGGTGCCCGCCGGAGAGGTCGCCGAGGTGCTCGACCGCGCCCTGGACGCGCTCATCGGGCAGCTCGAGCGGCGCAAGTTCGCCGCGACCGGCCGGCCGGGTTCCCGGCCACGGAAGCCCTCCGCGAACCCGCGCCACATCCCGGCCGAGGTCCGCCGTGCGGTCTGGCAGCGCGATGGCGGGCAGTGCACGTTCGTCAGCGCCGCCGGTCACCGCTGCGAGGCCCGCACCCGGATCGAGTACGACCACGTCGAGCCGATCGCCCGGGGCGGCCAAGCGACCGTTGCGGGAATCCGGCTGCGCTGCCGGGCTCACAATCAGTACACGGCCGAGTGCGCATTCGGGGCCGGCTTCATGAGCCGGAAGCGCGAGGCGGCGCAGCGCGCAGCGCGCGAGGCCCGCGCCCGCGCCGCGGCAGCGGAGGAAGTCGTTCCCTGGCTGCGCGCGCTCGGATTGCGCACCGACGAGGCGCGCAGGAGAGCGGCCAACTGCGAGACCATTCCCGACGCTCCGCTCGAGGAGCGGGTGAGACACGCGCTCTCATGCATAGCAAGGCCCGCATGGCACCCTGCCGCCCCACTCCCGCGTCCCGCGCCGTAGAACTGCGGCCCGGGCATGGGAGATCCGCGGCCACCAGCGCGCCGCGGTCGACGCGACCCGCCGGGCCGTCGCGCGCCGGGTCATGAGTGCGCTGTGTCACGGCGCTGGAGTCGGGCGGGAAGTAGCCCTGCGAAGCGGCTGCAAGCGCCCCGGGGACGTCACACGGCCGGGGCAGCAGGGGCCGAAGGGCGAGCGCATCGTGCCTTGCTCGCCCTTCGACCCTGCCGCCCTCGCCGACGCAGGTGCACGCGACCTTCGCTCGACCGGTCCTGCCGGCGCAGGGGGAACGCTGCCTTCGCGCTACTCGCCCAGGTCCAGCATGGCCTGCCGCGGGTAGCGCGCCTTCAGGTCGCCCACCAGCCGCGCGAAGGCCTCGGTCTCGCCCTGGAGCGGCACGTGATCGGTGTCGATCTCCAGCACCTCGGTCTCGGCACGCGCGCGCCGCATCCAGTCGTCGTAGGCGCCGTTGAGGCGCGCGATGTAGTCGCGACTGATGCTCTGCTCGCTGGCGCGCCCCCGGCGCGCGATGCGCTCCATGAGCACGTCGGGGCTCGCCTTCAGGTAGACGATGAGGTCCGGCTTGCGCAGGAACCCCACCAGCACGTGGAAGAGCGAGGTGTAGTTGCGGTAGTCCACCGCCGTCATCGAGCCCTGGTCATGCAGCACCCGGGCGAAGATCTCGGCGTCCTCGTAGATCGTGCGGTCCTGGATGAAAGGCAGCGGGCTCGAGCCGATCTGCACCTGTGCCTTGAAGCGCTCGCTCAGGAAATAGATCTGCAGGTGGAAGCTCCAGCGCGACATGTCGGCGTAGAAATCGTCCAGGTAGGGGTTCTGGATGACGGGCTCGTAGTAGGCCATCCATCCCAGTTCCGCGCTGAGCCGCGTGGTGAGTTCGGTCTTGCCGACCCCGATGTTCCCGGCGATGGCGAGGAAGTAGCCCGGACTCATGACCGCGCCTCCCCCGCCTCACCCGCATCGTCGCCCTCGGCCTCGGCGGCCTCCGCAGCTTCCGGCTGCCCCGGCACGTCCGGCTTGCGGTAGCGCCCCGCCTCGATGCCATGCTTGCGGAGCAGGTCGTGGAAGGTGGGCCGGCTCACCTTGATGTCGCGCGCCGCGCGCGTGATGTTGCCGGCGTTCCTCGTGAGCGCCTCGACCAGCAACCGCTGCTCCGCCTCGTCGCGGGCGCCCTGCATGCTCTGAGGCCCCTCCTCGGGCGCCGCCTCCAACTCGAGATCCGAGGGCCGCACGTAGGGGTCCTGGGCCAGGATCACGGCGCGCTGCACGCGGTTCTCCAGCTCGCGCACGTTGCCCGGCCAGGGATGCGCCTGCACCGCCCGCAGCCCCGCCTGCGTGAAGCCGCGGATCCGGCGGTTGTGGTGCTTCGCGTAGTAGTCGAGGAAGTACTCCGCCAGCAGCCGCAGGTCATCGCCGCGTTCGCGCAGCGGCGGCACCACGATGTTGACCACGCTCAGGCGGTAGAAGAGGTCCTCGCGGAAGCGCCCCGCCGCGATCGCGGTCTTGAGATCCTGGTTGGTGGCGGCCACGACGCGCGCATCCACCTTGCGCTGCTCCCGCCCGCCCACGCGCTCGACCACCTTGTCCTGAAGGAAGCGCAGCAGCTTCACCTGGAGCTGCCTGGGAAGCTCGGCGATCTCGTCCAGGAAGATGCTGCCGCCCTCGGCCAGCTCCAGCTTGCCCTCGCGCATGCGGTGGGCATCGGTGAAGGCCCCGCGCTCGTGGCCGAACAACTCGCTCTCGAGCAGCTGCTCGGGGATGGCCCCGCAATTGATGGGCACGAACGGTCCGGTCCGCCGCGCGCCGGCCGAGTGGATCGCGTGGGCCACGAGCTCCTTGCCGGAGCCGTTCTCCCCGGTGATGAGCACCGTCGCGTCCGTCGCGGCCACGCGCTCGACGAGCGCGAACACCCGCCGGATCGCCTCGGACTCCCCCACCAGCCGGTGGTAGCGCTTCGGCCCGCCGAGCACGGGGCCGCCCCGCAGCTGCTCGATGGAGCGCACGTGGAACGCCCGCCTCAGGATGCCCCGGAGCTCGTCGAGCTCGATCGGCTTGGAGTACCAGTCCACCGCGCCGCGCTGGATGGCGGTCAGGGCGTTCCGGGGGTCGTCGTTCCCGGTGACCATGACCACCTTGGTCAGCGGGTACTGGTCCACGATCTCGGCGAGGAGTTGCAGCCCATCCTCCGGGCCACCTTCGCAGCCCAGCGTCAGGTCGAGCGTCACCACACCCGGACGCTCCTCCCGCAGGCGGCGGCGCGCCTCCCCGGGCGAGGAGGCGGTCAGCACCTCGTAGTCCTCCTGGAGGCCCCAGCGGAGCTGGTTCAGGATGCCTTCCTCGTCGTCGACGATCAGGACCTTCTCGCGACTCATGCGGTCTTCTCCGTGCTCTCCACAGTGGCCAGGGGCAGGTGCACCGCGAACGTGGTGCCCGTACCGGGGCGGCTCTCGACGGTGATGGCCCCGCCCAGCGCCTCGACGATGCTGCGACACTGGCTGAGACCGACGCCCAGCCCGGCGGACTTGGTGGTGGCGAACGGACGGAAGAGCGACGTGCGGATGAACTCCTCACTCATGCCGCGTCCGCTGTCCCGTACGCGAAGGACGAGCCTTTGCGCCCCGGCGGCACCGGACTCGAGCCCGGCGGCCAGTTCGATCTCGCCGGGGCCGCCGAGCGACTCGCGAGCATTCGTGAGCAGGTTGACGAGCACGCGCAGCGTGAGCCGGTGGTCGAGCGCGACCGTCTCGGGCCCGCGACAGTCGAGCCGGAAGCGCACGTCCGTCGCGGTCGCGCCCGCCCCGCCCAACCCGCTCGAGGCAGCCGCCTCCTCCAGCAGGCCCTTGAGTTCGCACGGCGCCAGCTTCAAGTCGGTGGGCCCCGCCATCCCGGCGACCTGGTTCATGAGCTGCGTGAGGCTCGCCACGGTCCCCTCGACGGTCTTCAGCGCGTCGCGCTGGAAGTCGGGGTTGTCCATGAAGCGGCGCGCGTTCTGGACCACGAGCGAAAGGCCCGAGATCTGGTTCTTGATGTCGTGGAGCACGTAGCTCGAGAGCCGGTTCAGCGATTCGAGCTGCCGCGTCTCCGCCAGCTGCTCCGCCAGACGCGCGAACCAAAGGGCCGCGCCGAGCTGGCGGGTCAGGGCGCCGAGGAACTCGGCGTCTTCGTGCGTGTAGCCCTCGTCGTCGCGCTTCTCGGAGAGCCACAGGAGCCCCACCACGTTCTCGCCCGCCTGCAGCGGGGCGCACACCGCGGCCGTCATCGCCTGGATGGCCGGCCGATTCTCGACCGCGATCGGGATCAGGTCCAGATCCCACCGCACGTCGTGGAACACCACCGGCCTGCGCGTGCGCTCCAGTTCGCGCACCAGCGCGTTCCCCGCTTCGATGACGGTCGGCAGGGCGGGCGGGCCGTGCAGCCGGCGGAACGGCGCCGCGGTGCCCGGCAGGCCCGGCAGCCGGTCGTCGCGCAGGTAGATGGCGGCCCGCTCGGCGCCGAAGATGGCGCAGACCAGCACCTCCATCTGCCGCGCGACGTCATCGGGTCGCGCCGTCGGCACGATGCCCGCGCTCACGCGCTCCCATTCGCGCCGGTAGTCGTAGCGATTGGCGTAGAAGTTTCGGTCCACGAAGCGCTTCACCGCGCGGTTGGCACGCGGGCTCAGGGTCAGCAGCAGCCCACCGCCCCCCGCGAGCAGGTAGAAGGCCAGGCTCACCGCGCGCTTTGCCTCGGGCGAGAGCACCGGGATGACCTTCGAGAGCACCGCCATCAGGAGCAGGAAGGCACCGGCCAGGGTGAGCGAGACCGAGGAGTAGTAGATGACCGGCCGGGCCACCGGCACGCTCATGTCCGAGAGGCGTCGGCGCGCCAGCGCCAGGGCGGTGACCGTTCCCGCCACGAACATGGGCACCGCGCTCGCCGCCAGCCACGACACCCAGAGTCCGCTGAAGAGCAGCCCTCCCGAGACCAGCAAGACCTCGCTCAGGATCCCCACCAGGAACGCGACGAACAACGGGCGCAGCACGCGCTGGGAGGTGGCCGGGGCGATGCGCAGCATGCGCTCGAAGTTCATGAGCACCCCCACCATCACGACCACCAGGTACATGAGGTAGATCTTGCCCAGGGGACCGAACCGGATCACCGAGTCACCGCGCGCGCCGGTCACGTCGCTCACCACCCAGGTCGTGCCGGCGACGCCCCACAGGACCGCGCAACCCACCAGCGCCAGCGTGAGGTAGGCACCCGCCTCACGGACCTGCTTCCACGGGTCGGGCCGCGCCAGTACCACGCTGAGCGCGAGCCAGAGCCACGACGCCAACGCCGAGACCTGCGCCAGATACGTGGCCCAGGTGCGGGCCGTCAGTGCGGAATCGGCGTGCATGATGCTCAGCGTCCCGGCCTGGAACGCCGCCATGCTGAGGAACGCCGACGAGAACAGCAGGGTCACCAGCCAGTGCCCGCGCCGCAGCAGGGCGAGCAGCCCGATCATCGCGGCGAGCAACGCGCTCGCGGTGACGAGACTGGCCTGGAGCGGCAGGTACGTCAGATTCAAGGTGTCCTCCTATCGCGGCGGGCCGGCCATACGGTCCACCGCGGCGCGGGCCTGGCGACGCAGCTCCGGAGCCACCGCCCGGGCGGCGCCCGCCCGGTACAGCTCCAGTGCCAGGTCGGTGTCGTTCAATCGCTTCTCCGCCTCTTCTCCCGCTCTCATCAGGAACCCGGCGTCGAGCGCTGCTTCGGGATAGCGCCGCAGAAGCGCGGCCAGCGCGCCGCAGCCGCCGCGGATGTCCTCGGTCTCGAACAGCAGGCGCGCGCGGGTCTCGCCCGCCCGCACCTGCACGCCATCATCCTGCTGACTCGCGATCAGCGCGTCCAGCGCCGCCAGCGCGTGCCGCGCCTCCGTCAGCCCCAGAATGCGCTCACCCCGTCCCAGGTGGTGACGAACCACGCGCATCATGGACTCGAAGGCCAGCGGGTGGGTCGGCACGGCGCTCACCAGCGCATGGTACTCTCCGCGGGCCTGGTCCCAACGGCCCAGGTCCTCGAGCAGCCGCGCCCGCCCGAAGCGGGCCTCGGCCGCCTTGTCCAGGTCCCCCGAGTCCTCCTGGACGATCCACTCGTAGGTCTGCAGCGCCGAGTCCGGGACGCCGCGGGCCCGCCAGGCCTGCGCGGCGACCAGCAGGGCCGCCGGGCGCTGCGCGCCGCCGAAGTCGCGCGCCGCCCAGTCCGCGTAAACCAGCGCCGTGTCGGGCAGCGCGCTCTCGAGCGCCTGGGCGGCCAGCCTCAGCACCAGCCACGCGGCCAGCGGGGCCGCCGCCGGTTCGGCGAGCGCCTGCCGCAACGCCAGCCGCGCGCCGGCCGCGTCCCCCCGGGCCGAGCGGGCCTCGCTGACGCGCACCCACAGCCCGGGCGCGGCGGGGAGGCCGCGTCGCGCAGGCAGCAGCAGCAGGCAGGCCGCCTCGGCAGAGCGCAGCACCGAGTCCGCGCCGGTCCCATCCCCGCGCGCGCGCCGGTCACGGGCCACGAGCACCGACGCGTCCAGCACCGCTTCGAAGATCGTCCCCGTGCGCGGATCGACCGCCGGGTAGTCACGCGCGATCTCGCTCCAGGCCGCCTCCGCCTCGGCCGCGCGCCCCCAGCCCGCCAGCAGGTTCGCCCGGGCCACCGCGGCTCCGAGCGAGACGGTCGGGACCGCCGCGTAGTCGCGGCGCGCGCGGTCGTATCCGGCAACGGCCGCCTCGCGGCGATCGTGAAGGACCTCCAGCCGGGCCCGCGACAACGCAGCGCGACCCGACGCCTCCAGCACGTCGAAGGCCATCACGTCGCCGGCGCGGACCCGCGCCGACCACGCTTCCGCCGGGAAGCTCGTGACGACCGAGCGGCACGCCGCATCGGCCCGCGCCCAGTCGCCGGCGCCGGCCAGCAGCGGGTTGATCTCGATGCGCTCGACCGCGCGTTGCGCGCGCCACGCCCCGCGCTCCGCGCGCCAACGCGCCCAGAACCTGGCATCACCACAGCCCGACACCAGCAGCGCCAGGCCCAGCAGGGCGGCCACCTGCCCCCGGCCGCGGGCGGACGGACGAGCGTGCACGCTCATTCCTCCTCCCCGGGCTGGTCGGCCACGGCCCCGAGGTAGACCAGCGTCGAGCACCCCGCCAGCAGGAACGATACGGTGAGCGCCACGAGCATTTGTATTGCGGTGACCCAGCCGACGAGTTCGGGAGTTCCCCGGTCCACCAGCAGGCCGCTCCTCTGCCCCAGCCCATAGAGGGGCAGGAGGGGCAGCAGGGCCACCAGCCCGAGCAGGAGTGCCGCCCAGAAGCCGCGCGCCCAGGCCCGCGGCAGGCCTGCGAGTGCGCGCCACAGCCCGCGCCGCTCGAGCACGATCAGCGCAGGGAGGTAGAGGAAGAGCGCCTGCATCCCGACCACTCCGCCCAGGGTCGCGAAATAGCCGAGGCGCTGCACGAGCCCGCCCTGGCCGGCCAGCGCCCGATCGACGAGGCCGGTGAAGAGCAGCACCAGCAACTGGAACGGAAGCTGCGCCAGCACGAGCGTCAGGGCCCGTGGCGCGATCTCCGACCACGCCCCGCCGGCCGTCAGCGCCTCCCGGCGCCAGCGCGCGGCGAAGAGCCTCGTGCTCCAGCCCGTGGCGACCGCGCCGACGATGGCGCCCATCACGAGATCCACGCGCGAGTACAGGAACGGGAGCGCCCGGTAGAAGCCCGGGTAGTGGAGCGCCGGCTCGCCGCCGATCGCACGCACGACCGGGGCCACCGCCCAGGCGAGCAAAGGATGGGCGAAACCCAGGAGCGCCAGCAGTACCGCGCCCTGGAGCACTCCGAGCACGAGCCACGGCGTCCACAACCGGCCCGCGCGCGACTCGCGAAAGGTGTGCGACAGCGCCTGCCCCGTCAGCGACAGCTGTTCGAGCGTCTTCATCGGCCCGGCCTCCGCTCCGCCGCGGCGAACACCCCGGGCAGCGCACGCGCCACGCGCGCGGTGAGATCGTCGAGCGCCGCCGTGGTCACCCTCTCGCCCCCCTTCCCCAACCGCATCTCGATCCGCACGAACGCGCCCCACGAGCGGTTGTCGAGCGCCCCCGCCAGCGCCATGCTCTGCCGCAGCGCGTCGACGTCCGCCGTGACCAGGCCGCGGGTCGTCCACCAGTAGTACACCAGCCGCCGCTCGCGCGGGCGCTCCGCGCGGAACACGTTGACCTGGAGTCCGTCCGGGCTGCCGTCCGCCACGCGGCGCAGGCCCAGCGGCGCCAGCAGGTAGCCCTGCGACTCATAGCACAACCGGGGATCGTGTGCCCCGTAACGACGATTCTGGTGGTAGACGATGGTGAGCCAGGCCACCTCGTCCCCCAGGACATAGCGGCGCACGAGCACGTCGTCCGCTTTGAGCTCCTCGAGCACGGCATCCTCGAACGAGAGGTCCGTGCCGTTCCAGTCGCCGAACACGGCCGGACAGGACGCCAGCGCCCCGTGGCCCACGGCCAGGTCGGGCGGCGGGTGCAGCCGCACGTAGGCGGCGGTGGCCGCGAGCAGCACGAGGACGGCGAGGACCCTCATGGCTGGCTCGTTTCCCGCGGCCGGCGGGGCTGGAGCAGCGCCCAGACCGCCAGCAGCCCGGCGAGCGAGAGGCCGTACGTCAGGTAGCCAGACACGTCGTGGAACATCCCCAGCGCCTGCTTGATCCCGACGTAGTGCGCCATCAGCACCAGCAGGGTGAGACGCAGGGCGTTCCCCGCGATGGCCATCGGCACGGCCAGCAACACGAGCAGGGCGCGCCGCCACCAGCCCGAAGACAGCAACGAGGCGAGGAGCGCACCGGTCGCCAGCATCGCCAGCAGCGAGCGCAGGCCGCTGCAGGGGTTCTCGATCTCGAGCGCGCCGCCTGCGAGCCAGAGCGTCATGCCGCTGCGCTGCAGGGTCACCCCCAGCGCCTCGGAGGCGTGCGCCGCGACCCGCACGGCCACCTCCTTCAGGGCGAAGCTGAGCTGGTTCATCAGGATCGGCGGGAAGGTGAGCATGAACACCAGGTAGCCGATGGGAAAGGCGAGCGAGCGCGTGAGCGGCCCGCCCAGGAGCGCGAGCGAGAGCCCGAAGAGCACCACCACGAACGACCACCCCTGCATGGTGAAGACGTCCGAGCGCACCCCCAGCACCTGGAGCGCGCAGGCGAAAGCCACGAGCGCAAGCCCGCGCCAGTCACCTTCCCGCGGCAGCGCGCGCAGACGCCCGCGCCGGGACACGACCAGCGCCAGGGACGCCAGCGGCACCAGTGGACCGTGGGAGTAATTGTCGTTCGTGGTCCAGATGGTCCAGAGCCCGGTGGCCGTGCGGTGATAGATGAGCCCGAGCAGGAGCGCGACCAGCGCCGCGCTCGCGTACGCCACGGCGCGCCCATCCCGGATGCGTCCGGTCGCGGGCCCCGTCACGTCGGCCAACCGGCTCGCGCGCTCCATCAGTACACGCCGCGCGAGGAGAACAGCGCGAAGGGTGTGCGCAGCGCGATTCCCAGGTCGAGCCCGAACGAAAGATGCTCGAGGTACCAGCAGTCATAGGCCACCTTGCGATCCAGCGGGATGTCGTCGCGCCCGTGGATCTGCGCCCAGCCGGTCACGCCGGGCTTGAGCGCGTCCACGCCGGCCTGCTGGCGCAGCGCGACCAGGTCGTGCTGGTTGTGCAGCGCAGGTCGCGGCCCCACCAGGGACATGTCTCCGGCCAGCACGTTCAGCAGTTGCGGCAACTCGTCCAGACTGGTGCGCCGCAACCAGCGCCCGACGCGCGTGACCCGGTCCGAGCCCGGCCCCATGAGGTGCGAAGCCAGGTCCGGCGTGCCCACCCGCATGGTGCGGAACTTGAAGATGACGAACTCGCACGAGGCGCGGCCCACCCGCCGCTGGCGGAAGAGCGCCGGCCCGGGCGAGTCGAGCTGGACCAGCAGCGCGACCGCGACGAGCAGCGGCGAGAGCACCACGAGCAGGACCCCGGACACGGCCACGTCCACCGCGCGCTTGGCGACGCCGCCGGGCCCCGCCGGCCGGTGCGCCACCTCCCGCCCGCGCGCCAGCCGCAGGACCTGCTCCAGCAGGGTCACGAGCTTCGTCCCCACCGCGCGTCGCGAGTAGCGCTCCTCGACGAACGCGGGCCCGGCCGCACCCAGGGCCGCGCGCCGCGCCGGGTCGTCCGCGAGGGCCACGAGCGCATCCGCCAGGGCCGCATCATCACCCGGGGGCACGACCACTCCCCCCCCCGACTCCTCGATCACGCGGGCCGCGTCCCCGCTCACCGCGGCGACCACCGGGCGTCCGCAGGCCAGGTAGTCGAAGAGCTTGACCGGGATGGTCTCGCCGCAGAAGGGGTGGTCCCGCGTGGTCGCCACGCACACGTCGGCCGCGTGGATCTCCCCGACCAGCCGCTCGGGTGCCACGCTCGGCCGGAACTCGACCTGCCCGAGCCCGGCCTCGCGCGCGCGCCGCTCGAGCGCGGGCTTGGCCACGCCGTCACCCACCAGCAAGAAGCGCAGGTCCTTGCGCCCGCGCAGGCGCTCCGCGGCGTCGAGCAGCACTTCCATGCCGTGGATCAGGCCATGCGTGCCCGAATACAACACGAGGAGCGGCTGGCCGGGAGCCCGGTCCCGCCCGGGCGGAGCCGGGCGGAACAGATCGGTGTCGGCACCGTTCGTGACGAGCAACAGGCGGCCCGCATCGAGGCCCGCCCGCTCGAAGGCGCGCAGCATCCCCGGCGTGACGACCAGCACGCGCGCCGCGCGGCGCTGGAGGAAGCGCGCAAGCCTCTCGAGCACGCGCGTGGCGGTCCCGGCGCGCATCTCTCCCAGCGCCACGGCCGCCGCGGGCCAGTCATCGCGGCAATCGAACACCAGCGGGACGCGGTGCCAGCGCGCCGCGAGCCAGGCGGTCACTCCCAGGAAGAGCGGCGGCATGGTCGCCAGCACCACGTCGGGCCGCGGCCCGGCGAGCGCGGGACCTAGCGCGGAGAGCGCGAAGGACAGGTGGTTCCAGAGGCGCGTCACCGGTGTCTTGCGCGGCGTGGCGTGCAGCCACACGCGCTCGATCGCCACTCCCCCGACCCGCTCGCTGGCACGACGTACGCGCTGATAGGCCGACTGCACCACTCCGGACGGATGGTTCGGCAGGCCCGTCACCACGCGCACCTCGTGCCCGGCACGTTCCAGCGCGCGCGCGAAGTGCAGCGCCCGCGCGGGCGCCGCCCCGGTCTCGGGTGGGAAGTACTGGGTCACGAACAGCACGCGCATGCGCCGCCCTCCGCTCACGCCCCGGGCCGCGCCACCGCGGCGACCATCAATTGCCGGCGCGCGATGCGCCCACCCAGCCACCATTGCATCTGGAGCGGCCGCAGCAGGCCCTCGTAGAGCGGCTCCGCGAGCACGCCCGACCCTCCCCAGTACAGCTCGTGGTGCACCACCCGCAGGCCGTGCGACTGCAGCTCCCGGCGCAGCTCGCCCGGGGGGAAGGTGCGCTCGACCGCGTAGGCGGAGCGCTGGCCATCGGGCGCCACGTACTCCTGGTGAACCTCCTCGCGCACGCCGGCCAGACGCCGCAGGTGGCCCGGGTGCGAGCCGTTGATGTCGCCCACGACCAGCACGCCCCCCGGCGTGAGGTGGCTGCGGAGCTCATCGAGGAAACGCTCCAGCGGTTCGATGTGCGAGAGCGCGTTGTAGACCCAGACCAGGTCGTAGTCCGCGTCCCAGGCAGCCGTGAGGTCCGCGCGCGTACTGCGCACCGGGAGATCGAGCCCCAGACTCTGGCGGCAGAACACGAGGCGGCTCTCGGCCGCCTCGAGCCGGTCGGGCCGCAGATCCGCGCCCACGACCTCGGCGCCCACGGCGGCGAAGAGCATCGCGTAGGTCCCGAACCCGGAGCCCGCGTCGAGCACGCGAGGCCTGCGCCCCGTGGCCTCGTGGCGCTGCATGATCCAGCGCGCCACCCAGCCGGCCTCGGAGCGCCACATCCCCCGCCGATATCGCGCGAACGCCTTCGGGTCCAGCAGTCCCGGCAGCTTCCTGTAGTAATCCAGGAAGGCCTCACGTCCGGCTTCCGGCAGGAACGTGGCTGCCGCCGGGTACTCGACCCGGATGGTCCACTCGAGCAGCCGCTCGAACGAGCGCCGTGCCTCTGTCGTCTGGCTCACGATCCTCCGCCTTCCTGGTGCGGCCCCGGTGCCCGCGCGAACGCCGGCAGCCGCCAACCCGCTGTCTCCACGCGACCGCTTCGGCGTTCGGCAGCGCACCGACGGCGCGCCCCCCCGGCCGGCAGGTCCCTTCGATGCGCTCCTCTCGCGATTCGCGCCTGAACCCGGTCACTCCGCCACAGTCCATCCACCCGCGGCCCTGGTCCCGTCCGCGACGCCGGGCCTCCCACGGCGGCACGACGTTCGCCCCGGCCTCCCTCGACGATCCGTTCGCGCGCTCGACCAGCCGGCCGCGCCGCATCACAGCTTAGCCCGAACCGGCCCCGCTGGCATCGGCCCCCCCGACGACCGACCGCCCCCTCCAGGGCAGTGCGCGAGCGGGCCCGGACGACCCGCTCGGAGCCGGAAATGAGCGGCTGCCCCGTGTCCCGGCGCTCGATCCTCACGCGTCCTTCCTGCGACGGCGCAGCGCCTGCCACAACAGCGGCAGATGGCGCGGCCTCACCGAACCCAGCAACCGCGCGACCCGGTCCCAACGGCCCTGCCGAAGGTACTGGCCGACGCAATCAAGCTCGTACCTCAGCAGGCGTGGCGCCGCCTCGCGGGCGAAGCGCTCGCGGGCGTCCTTGAGCCCCTCGGCAAGCCCCGCCAGGCGCTCGATCTGGGCGCGTCCGCGGGCCTCGTCCGGAGCCTGCGGCCAGCCGTCCGGATCCAGCGTGAGCGGCAGCACGTCCAGCCCGGGCTCGTCCGCCACGCGCACCGTGAAGACCGCGCTCTCGCGGCGCGTCGCGGACGCCACGCGCGCCTCGAAGTCCCCCGCTCGCGCGTCGAACACCACGTCGCCCAGGCTGAAGGCCGTGAGGCATCGTCCCGCGCGGCGCCAACCCTGCAACACGTGGGGGTGGTGCCCGAGCACGACATCGGCTCCACCGCGCTCCAGCACCTCCGCCAGTTCGAGCACGCGCGGTGGCGGGTAATCCACGTACATCGAGCCCCAGTGCACGCTCACGACCAGCACGTCGGCCTGCGCGCGCCAGCGCTCGAGATCCTCGCGGAGGATCGCGGCCGCCAGCGGCGCCGGGCCCGGAGTGCCGGCCCGCGCGCTCGCGTTCGAAGGCGCCGCGTAGGCCAGCAGGATCACGCGTTGCGAGCGGACGACCAGCTCGGCGGGGCGCCGCGCCGCCTCCAGGTCGCGGCCCGCGCCGGCGCAGGCGACCCCCGCGCTCTCACAGGCCGAGAGCGTGCGCTCGAGCCCTCGCGGGCCGCAGTCCATGATGTGATTGTTCGCCAGGGCGAGGACCCGCACACCCGCGCGCGCCAGGGCCGGGAGCACGTCGGCGTCGTGGCGGAACTCGGGGGCACGCCCCGGGGGCACCTGGCCCGGCTCGGCCACGGGCATCTCGAGGTTCGCAAAGCCCAGGTCCGCGGCGCGCAGCGCGGGGGCGACCGCGGCGAAGACCTCGTCCCAGCCCTCGCGCACGGCGCGGGCACGGGCGCTGCCGATCACGCCCACGTCACCGATCGCAGCCAGGCTGAGGCGCACCGGCCCCACCGGCTCGAGCAGCCGCTCGCCGCTCACCGGTCACCCCCGCCGGCCGCGAGCGCCGCCGCGTAGAGCCTTTCGGTCTCGAGCACCATGCGTTCCGCGGTGAACTCCCGCGCCCAGCGCTCGCGGCCGGCCTCCCCCATGCGCGCGCAGCGCTCCGGGTCGGTGAGCAGCGCGCCGAGCGCAGCGCCCAGGGACGCGGCGTCGTCCATCGCCACGAGCGCTCCCGTGACCCCGTCCGTCACGGCCTCGGCACAACCACCCGCGCGCGTCACGGCCACCGCGCGTCCCGCGCGCATCGCCTCGAGCAGGGTGACCGGCAGACCTTCGCGCCGCGAGGAGAGCGTGAACACGTCGGCCGCCACGAGCAGGTCGGCGACGTCCTCCCGCGCGCCCAGGAAGCGAACGCTCTCGCCCAGCCCCAGGGCCTCGCGCCGGGCCTCGAGCGTGGAGCGCAGCCGTCCTTCCCCGGCGATGAGCAGGCGGCTCCCGGGCACTTCCCCCGCCACCCGCGCGAAGGCCTCGAGCAGGACGTGCTGCGCCTTCTGCAGCGTGAGGCTGCCCACGGTGAGCGCCACGCGCTCGTGGGGCGCGAGCCCGAGCGCGGCGCGCACCTGCTCGCGCGGCGGCAGGGCCGGCGCGGCCGAGATCCCGTTGAGCACCGTGACGAAGCGTCGGGCCGCGCGCGGGAAACGCGTCACGTGGCTCTCGCGCACGGTCTCGCAGACGCACACGACGCAGGTCGTGAGCGCCGTCGCGACCCGTTCGAGGACCGGCCAGGCTGCCGAATGCCTGCCGGCGTAATGGTGGCTGTGCTCGGTGCGCAGCACCGCGCGCACCCCCGCGAGCCGCGCAGCCAGCGCCGCCGCCAGTCCCCCGGTGGGATTGTGGCCGTTCACCACGGTGACCGCCTCCTCGCGGAGGAGCCCCGCGAGCCGGCCGATGCGAGCGAGCCGGCCGCCGCCCTGCAGCACGAAGGTCCGCGCTCCGGCGGCACGTGCCGCCTCGAGCGCCGGTCCGCCGCGATTGAGCGCGCACACCAGCGTCTCGACCCCGGGCCCGGCGTGACGCACGTGTTCCACCACCAGCGACTCCGCGCCGCCGCGGTCCATGGCCTCGATGACGTGCAGCACCCGCAGTGGCCGCCGGCTCATCGTCCGGCTCCGGAGGACACGGCGGGCTGGTCCGCCTCACGCCCCTCGAACAGCGCGAAGAACCGCTCGAAGCTCCGCGCCGCATCGAACCGCTCCAGGGCCCGCTGCCGCGCCGCGCGGCCGAACCGCGCCAGCGCCGCCGGATCGGCCAGCACGCTCTCGACCGCCGCGGCGAACGAGGCCGGGTCTCCCGGCTCGGCCAGCGCACCGGTCTCGCCCGGCACGATCGCCTCCTCGATGCCCCCCGCCCGCGTGCCCACGCAGGGCAGCCCCATCGCCATCGCCTCCACGATCACGTTGGGGATGCCGTCGCGGCGGCCGTTGGAGAGCACCCGGCTCGGAGAGAGCAGGAGCCAGGCCCGGCGGTAGAGCGGCAGCAGTTCCTCGTGGTCGAGCGCGCCGAGGAAGCGCACCCGGTCCGCCACGCCACTCGCGCGGGCCAGAGCCTCGAGGGCGGCCCGCTCGGGGCCGTCACCCACCAGCCAGAGCGTGGCCTCGCGCCCGCGCGAGCGCAGGAGCGCCAGCGCACGGATGGCGTCGTCGAAGCCCTTGGGTGGCGAGAGCCGGCCGACCGTGATCAGCACGGGATCGGGGTCGGGCGCGCGGCCCGAGACGTCGAAGCGGGCGAGATCCACGCCGTGCGCGATCCACTCGACCCGGGCGCCGGGGCCTGCCAGCTCGCGCAGCATCTCCGCGTTGCCGCCTACGCAGGTCGCCACGAAATCGGCGGCGCGCACCTTCTCCGCGAGGAAGGCGCGGGTGCGGTAGAGGTCCGCGCCGGCGTGCGCGGAGAGGCTGAAGGGCCGGTCCGCGAGCCGCGCGGCGAGGTACGCCACGGTCCCCGGGAAATGGGCCCAGGCCCCGTGCACACGCTCGAGTCCCTCGCGCTCGACGAGTTGCGCCACCCGGCAGGCGGCGGGCAGCCAGAGCAGGTGGCCGACCAGCGCGTAGAGCGATCCGCGCGAAGCCCAGAGGATGCGCGCGCTCTCGCCCAGCAACGTGCCGGGGCGGCGCAGCAACCAGACGAGCACGGCCCCCCAGGCTCTCGGGTCCAGGGGTGAACCCACGGACTCCGCCAGACCCACCAGCGGCGTGTGGCGTGACTGGTACTGGCGCCCGACGCCGCGCAACGCGAAGACCCTCACCCGCACACCGCGGGCGACCAGTCGGCGGACATCATCCTCGATGAACGAGGTGAGCGTGGGGAATACCGTCGTCACAAAGGCCACCGACTTCACTGGCTCCCTCCCCCCTTCGACCGGCACCTGACGGCGCGCTCGTAGAACTCCTGGTGCCGCCGCACCATCGCTTCGATGCTCATCTCCTCGCGCGTCGCGCGGCAGGCCGCCTCCCCGCGCCGGCGAGCGTCTCCGGGATGCGAGAGCGCCTGCTCGAGCGCATCCGCCAGCGCCCCGGGCGAACCGGGCGGCACGAGCCAGCCGGTCTCGCCGTCGCGCAGCACCTCGGGCGTGCCACCCACCGCGGTCGCGACGCACGCACGCCCTGCGGCCATGGCCTCGAGCAGCGCATTCGGGATCCCCTCCTCGCGGGAGGAGAGCACGAACACGTCCATGCCGGGCAGCAGTCGGTCGACATCGTCGCGCTCGCCGAGGAACCGCACGCGGTCCGCGAGCCCCAGCGCGGCGGCGTGTGCTTCGAGCGTGCCGCGGTCGGGGCCATCTCCCACCAGCGCCGCGCGGAACGCGAGGCCGCGGCCCGCGAGCAAGTGCAACGCCTCGAGCAGGGTGCCGTAGTCCTTGCGCGCGGCGAGGCAGCCCACGCTCCCCACCAGCGGCGAGGCGTCCGCGCCGAGAGCGCGCCGGGCCTCCTCCGCCGGAGCGGGCGGGACGAAACGCGCGGCATCCACGCCGTTCGGGATCACGGTGATGCGCGAGCGCGGCACGCCCAGGGCGACGACGGATTCCGCCACCGCCTCGCTCACCGCGGTCACGTGCGTGGCCAGCCGGTGCGCGAGCCGCTGCGCCATGACCTGCCGGGGCGTCTCGAAAGCGTCCACGTTGCGCTTGGCCACGGCCACCACGGGCACGCCCGCCAGCCGCCCGGCGAGCGCCGCGTAGAGGTTCGGGCCGAAGAGGTAGCCGTGGATGACCTGCGGCCGCAGGTCGCACACGAGGTGCACGAGGCGCGCCAATCCAGCGAGCCCCCCGGCGTCGTAGATGCGGCGGCCGACCGCGAGGTCGCGGACCGGCCAGCCCAGCGCCTCCGCCTCGGCGAGGAACGCGCCCTCGCGCCGGAAGCAGGCGATGACGACCTCGAAGCGCTCGCGGTCGATCCGCTTCCACAGTTCGATGAGATGGCGCTCGGCCCCGCCCGCGACGAAGTTGCCGACCACGTAGAGCACCCGGATCGGCGCGCTCATCCGACGGTCTCCCCCGCGCCCGTGGCGGCCGGCGCCCGTCGCGCCCGCAGCGACTCGAACCGCCCGTCCAGCTCGGCCAGCGCCAGCCGCGCGGAGAAGCCTCCGCCCGGACCGAGGCACGCGCCCTCGGAGAGCCCCCGGCGCAGCAGTTCGAACGACGGCGCGCCCACACGGTTCTCCCCCGCCCGCGTGGTCACCGCCCAGTCGCCCGCGGCACGCGCCGCTGCGACGCTCGCGACGTCGTGATCGCCACCCGGGTAGGCGAGTCCACGCGGCCGCTCGCCCAGCCGGCGCGCGATGAGGTCGAAGGAGCCGCCGATCTCGGCCGCCTGCTCCGGCGCAGGCAGGGTCGAGAGGAAGGGATGAGTGAGCGTGTGCGCCCCCAGCTCCATCCCCGCCGCCCGCAGCGCGGCGCACTCCTCCCAGGTCGCCAGCTCGCAGGGCGCGGCGTCCGGGACCCCGAGACGACCGGCCAGGTCCCCGAGCAACGCCCTCTGGGCCGGGGGGGCCACGCGGAACGCCGGCAGGAGAGCCCGCAACGCGCGCCCCCGTCCCGCCTGGTCCGCCAGCCCGTGACTGCGGCCCTCATGCTCGAAACGCGCCACGCGGGACGCGACCAGCAGGTGCGCGAGTTCGTCCCACCAGGGCGCGCAGCGCTCCTCGATGAGTCCCGCGGTGAGGAAGAACGTGGCCCGCGCCCCGGCCGCCGCGAGCAGCGGCAGGGCGCGCCGCGTGTTGTCGGCGTAGCCATCGTCGAAGCTCATCGCCACCGTGCGGCGGGGCTCCCCGCTCGCCAGCCGCGCCAGCCCCTGCGAGACCGTGACGGGCGCCAGGCCGCGCCGCGCCAGCAGCGCGAGTTGCGCGCGCAGCACGCCCTCGGCCACACCCAGCCGGTAGAGCGGCCGCTCGTCCGCGCCGTAGACCCGGTGGTGCCGGATGATGACCAGGCTCGCGACCCCTCCGCCCTCCCGGTACGGCAGCTGGCTCGCGAGCCAGCGCAGCAGGCGCCCGCTCACGCCAGCTCCGCGCGGCGCTCGCTCACCAGGTCGTCCACGAGGGCACAGGCCAGCCAGAAATTGCCCGCGATCAGCGGGCTGAAGAAGCGGTCGCCGAAGGCGCACGAGACGGCCAGCGCCAGCGTGGCCGCAGCCACCCCGAGCGAGAGCTGGCGATCGGCGCGATCGCGCGCGAGCCGGATGCCCTCGCGCGCCAGGGTCCAGCAGCGCCACATCAGCGCCAGGAGGAGCGCCAGGCCCAGCACGCCCATCTCGCCCAGGAAGCGCAGGTACGTGTTGTGGGGAGAGTCCTTGACCGCGACCCCCAGTTCCTCGCCGGCGGCGGGCAGCACGTAGACGAGCCCCGCGAAGCCCACGCCGTCCAGCGGGTGCTCCGAGACCAGCTTGAGGATGGCCCGCCAGGTGTCCAGGCGGATCTGGGCCGAGCTCTCGAGCGCGGGACCGTCGGACGCCTCGGAGTCGAGCTGCGTGCTCATCATGCGCTCCTTGAGATAGTCCGGGGTCCAGAGCGGCGCAGTCACCAGCACCACCAGCAGGACCAGCGTCAGCACGCGCGAGCTGCGCAGCGCGACCAGGAGCAGCGCCGCCACCAGGGCGACCACGGCGCCGCGCGAGACCGTCATCACCACCGCCAGGCAGCCGGCCACGACCGACGCGCCCACGGTGATCCGCGCCAGCCAGCCGCGGGCGGCTGGCAGCTGTGCGGCCGCGAACGCCGTGAACATCGCCAGGAAGGCGCCGAGTTCGTTGGACTGACCGAAGGATCCGACCGCCCGGCCGCCCCGCCCGTTGCGCCCGGACGCGATGGTCACCAGGGCTTCGGCGAGCAGGCCGAGCACGATGGCCCAGCCCAGGCGGCGGCGGTCCTTCGCGCCGCGCGCCATCCAGAAGGCCAGGAAGTAGAAGGCGAAGGTCGTGGCGCCGCGCATCAGGCCCCAGGCGGCCTCGGCGCCGTCGTAGCGGTAGCCGGTGGGGAACGCCGAGCCGCGCACGATGGAGAGCCCGCACAGCACCAGGATGCCGACCAGCAGGCCCCCCAGCTGCGTGCGGCGCATGATCGGCTCGCGGGCGAAGATGCGCCCCAGCGCCCAGCTCCCGAACACCGCGAGGAGCAGGAGGTTCAGGATGCTCACGCCGGGCACCGGGATGCGGGGCACCCACGACAGGAACGGCGTGACCACGGGCAGCAGGAAGAACCCGAGGCGCGGGATGAGCACGATCGAGACCGCGAGCCCCCCGCCCAGCATGAGCTTCACCAGCCGATGCGGCTGCAGGCTGAAGCGATAGTCGAGCGCCACGAAGGCCACGACCAGCGCGAGGGCCAGCGACGTGCTCAACGCGACCGCGAGACCGGCGGACAACTGCCGGGCCTGGCGCCGGGCCGCACCGCGCGCCTCGGCGACCGGGGCCCCGCCGGGACCGGCGTGGTCCGGGCTCAAGCGCCGTCCCCCGCAACGCCACGCGACCGGATGCGGCGCGCACACCCGGATCGCATCCGACGCGCACGGCCACAGCCGACGAGCCCCACCGGAAGGAACCGGGGGGCGCGGATGGCGACGTTCCTCAGAACCCGGACATTGCGCAACAGCGACTCCTCGAGAAGGCTTCCGGCACGCGCCGCGCGGCGGGCCTCACGCCACGGCGCTTCACCAGACCGGCCTCCGTGCCTGGGCGGCGGTCAGGCCCCGCCCGCCTCCTCCGGGGTGTAGCCGTAGCTCCCGGCACGGTAGCCGTAGTAGCTGGGCAGCACCTCCCCGGCGTCGTTCATCAGGATCCCGAGCACATTGTCGCGGGCCTCACGCTGCACCTTGACCCCGTACTCGGCGGCCTTGCGGACCGTGCTGCCCGCCTTGATGACGTACAGCACGCCCTCGACCGCCCGCCCGAGGATGAGCGGATCGGGCACAGCCAGATTGGGGGGCGCGTCCACCAGCACAAGCGAGTAGCGGGGCACGACCTCCTGGAGGAACCACTCGCAGGCCGCGGTGTCCACCAGTTCGCCCACCGGCCGCTCCGAGCGGCCCGCGGCCAGGAAATCGAGGTGCGGCAGCGACGTCGCGCGCACGTGGCGCTCTTCGAAGACGCGGCTCTGCAGCATCTGCGACAGCCCCCAGCTGGCGCTCGGCAGACCCAGCGCCCGGTGCAGGGAGGGGCTGCGCAGGTCGAAGTCCACCAGCAGCACCTTCTCGCGCAGCTCGCGCGCCAGCGTGATCGCGAGGCAGGCCGTGATCGTGGTCTTGCCCTCGCCGCGCGTCGCGCTCGTGACCATCAGGGTGCGCGGCAGCGTCCGCCCGTGGGTCTTCGCCAGCTTGAGATAGATGCGCCGGAACTCGAGACCCAGCGGGCTCTCCACCTTGAGCCGGTGGATCAACCCGTCGCGCTGCACCGCGGTCCCCGCGTGCAGCACGGGCGGGTCGGCCGTGCGGGCGGACGCGCCGCGCCGGGAGGAACGCCCGAGCTCGCCGACGCGCGGCACCGCGCCCAGGACGGGCAGCCCCAGCAGGCTCTCCACTTCCTGGGCGTCCTTCATGGACTCGTCGTGCTGCTCCACGACCAGCACGGTCCCCACGCCCACGATCCCTCCCAGCACGAACGCCAGCACCACGATGAGCGGGCGGTTGGGCCGGGCGGGCACGAGCGGGAGCGTCGCGGGCTCGAGCACGCTGAAGCGCCCCCCCACGCGCGCGTTCTGGAACGCTTCGCTGATCTGCGAAGCCGCCGCCTGCTGGACGAAGGAGTTGTAGAGCGTCCGGTTCGCCTCGACCTCCTGCCGGAGCCTTTGCACGGCAAGGTCGCGGTCGGGGGAGAGCGACTGTTCCCGCCGGTAGCCGGAGACCTGCCGGTCGATCTCATCGTGGCCGGCCTGCTTGGCGACGAGGTCGGCCTGCGCCAGGCGCATGCGCACCAGCAGGTCGTGCGCGTCCGCCGGAAGCGCGGGCAGCGCCGCGGCGGCGCCGCGGTCCAGCTCGTCCTCCAGCTCGGCGTACTTGCGGCTGATCAGGAGCCGCACCCCCGCGCCCCCGTCGCCACCGGGCTCTGCGAGCAGGACGGCGGAGAGCTGCCGGTCGAGTTCCGCGAGTTGTGCGGCGAGAGTCGTGGTGCGCGGGCTCGAGAGCAGCTCGAGGCTGGGCTCCAGCTTCCGGCCCTGCACCTGGGCCCTGAGCCCGGCGAGCTTCTGCCGCTGCTCCTCGAGCTCGAGATTGGCCTGCTCGAGCAACCCGCGGGCGCGCCCCACGTTGGTCGCGTCCAGCTGGGGCGCATCGCTGCCCAGCGCCACGCGCGCGGCCGCCTCCAGGCGCGACTCGCTGTCCACGAGCTTGCGCCGGTAGACCTCCTGCTGCTCGATCGAGAAGATCTGCGTGCCGCGCGTGGCCTCGAGCTGCGCCGCCTTCGAGGCCATCACGAACTGATTCGCGACCGACTCGGCGAGCCGCCGGGCGCGTTCGGCCTGGAAGGCATCGACCGTGATCTGGAACACATCCCCCCGCTCGCGCCGCACGTCGATGCCCTCGCGCAGGTAGTCGGTCAGGAACGCCTCGATCTGCTGCTCCGCAGGCAGCCCCGGATAGCGCTTCGCACCGGCCAGTGCCCAGGCGCGCGTCGCCGGATCGGTCTTCAGACCGGTCGCCTGGATCACGCTGCGCAGGAACGGGGTGCTGTGCAGGTGCTCGCGCATCATCTCGGCCTGCTGGTCGCCGCTCACGCCGCCCCCCACCATCCCGCCGAGCGGCCCCGAGAGCGCCTGCGGCTGCTCCAGCACCAGCGTGACCTGGCTGACGTAGATGGGCTTGAGCAGGAACGCAGCGGCCACGCCCACCAGCACGGCCACGCCCCAGGGCAGGAGCAGCATCCATCTGCGACGCGACAACACGCGGATGAGCTGGCGCAGATCCAGGGGGGCGGACTCGGGGGTCACGGCCATCAGCGGGCGCTCCCGTGCTTGAGGTAATCCACCACCAGCCACACGTTGGCCAGGTCGCGCGAAACCGTGAGGACCTGCGTCAGCCCGATCCAGGTACTGCTCCAGGCACCGCGACCGGTGACGAAGACCACGTCGCCGGAGCGGACCACGAACAACTCGCGCGCACCGTTCGCCAGATGGCCCTTGAGATCCACACTGAAGACCGAGGTGCCGGAGTCCTTCGGACGCATGACGCGCACGTCCCGCAGGTTGCCCAGCGGAGTGGCTCCGCCCGCCGCGGCCAGGACCATCCACAGGTTCTGCCCCCCACCGACCGGGTACAGGCCCGGCCGGGTCACCTCGCCCAGCACGCCGACCACGTCGCTTCCGGTCGCGTTGGTCGCCGTTCCACCCCGGCCGACGGGCTCCGCGGGGACCACGATGACATCGCCCGGGCGGAGCAACGGCAGCCCCGCGTCGCTGCCCTCGCGCAGAGCGCGGGCCACGTCCACCGTCTGCGGGCGCCGCAGATCGCCCTCGCGGCGGATGATCTGAACCTGCGAGAGGTCCGCCCCGGCGACCGCGCCCCCCGCCCGGCTGATGACGTCGATCACGCCCGGCAGCCGCTCGAAGCCGTAGCGTCCCGGCGTGGCGACCCCGCCCGAGACGAACACGCTCTGACTCAGGTACTGGGTGACGGTCACCGTCACCGTGGCAGTCTGGCGCAGGTAGCTCGACAACCGGTCCGCGAGCCGCGTGGCCAGCTGGTTCGTGGTCTGGCCCCCGGCCCTGAGGGTGCCCAACGGGGGGAACGTGATGCTGCTGTCCGCACCCACCGTGACCGCGCGTTCCAGCTCGGGGTGCATCCAGACCGAGACCTGCAGGACGTCCTCGGCGCCGATCACGTACTCCGCGCCCCGCGCCGGCGCCGCCGCCAGCAGGATCACCAGTGCGCAGGTCATCCCCAGCACTCCCAGCCAGGACCGTCTCATCGTGTCACTCCTTTGACTGCGCCCGGGCCGGACGCGGCGATCGCGGCGGCCCCTACGGTTTCCGGCCGTGCCGGTCGGCCTTCTGCAGCGGTCGCGGCGGCACGGAGCCGGGCCGGTGTCCCCGCCGACCGGCCGAAGACCAGGCGGGCCGTGCGGAACAACGTCCGGATATCGAGCAACAGCGAACGATGGTCGATGTAGTACAGGTCGTACTGGATGCGGCAGGCCATGCCCTCCGGAGCCCCGTCCGGGCAACCGGAGAGCTGGGCGATCCCGGTCACTCCGGGCAGCACCGAGAAGCGCCGCGCGAACTCCGGCGAAAGGGACTGCCAGCGCAGCACGGCGTCCTGGGTCTCGGGCCGCGGGCCCACCAGCGCCAACTCGCCGCGCAACACGTTCAGGAGCAAAGGCAGGCGATCGAGGTTGCGGCGGGCGAGCCAGCGGCCGACCGGGCCCAGGTCGCCGCGGAAATGGGCGCAGCGCAAAGGGGCGCCGAACAGGTCCTGGGTGCGCCGCTCGCCGCTGCGACGGTCGATGGGCGACTTGCCGCGAGCCGAGCGGCGGTGGCGCCAGCGGCGGTTGAGCCCCACGCACTCGAGGTGGCGGAACGGATCGCGCTGGCCCGCGCGCCGGGCCTCGAGCCAGACCAACCCCCAGGCCGGCGCGGTGAGCGCGATGATCCCGAGCGCGACCAGCACGTCGAGCGTGCGCCGCACCCGCCCCTGAGCGCGCGGCGGGTCGGCCTCGACGTCCCCGATCGCCATGGCCGGCAATTCCACCAGATCCACATCCTCCAGGGGCGCGGCCAGGCTCTCCGGGGTCGGCTCGCGGTACTCGGGCACGATGCGCTGCAACTGCCGGCGCACCCCGTCCGAGTCCCCGGCCCGGGCGCGGGTCTCCAGCTCGTCGATGTCTTCGAGCAGGCCGGCCTCCGGCGGGGCGTCCAGGTCCCAGACCAGGATGCGCTCGTGGCGCGTGATGCGCATGCGCTCGGCGTCCGAGTGCAGCTCCTCGTAGAGCTTCTCGCCCGGGCGCAGACCCGTGTACACGATCTCGATGTCCTCGCCTTCGCGCAGGCCTGCCATGCGGATGAGCTGCCGGGCCAGGTCGTCGATCCGCACCTGCTCGCCCATGTCCAGCAGGAACACCTCGCCCCCGCGCCCCATGGACCCGGCCTGCAACACCAGGCGCACTGCTTCGGGGATGGTCATGAAGAAACGGCGCGCCTCGGGATGGGTCACGGTCAGCGGCCCGCCGCGCTGGATCTGCCGCTGGAAGAGCGGGACCACCGATCCTTCGCTGCCCAGCACGTTGCCGAAGCGCACGGCAGCGAAGCGCGTGTGGCTGCGATGGGAGCGGCTCTGCATCATCATCTCGCAGACCCGCTTGGTCGCGCCCATCACGCTGGTCGGGTTCACCGCCTTGTCGGTGGAGATGAGCACGAACTTGTTCACCCCGTGCCGCTCGGCTGCGTCCAGCAGGTTGCGCGTGCCCACCACGTTGTTGAGCACGGCCTCGCGCGGGTTGGCCTCGAGCAGGGGCACGTGCTTGTGCGCCGCGGCGTGGAACACCACTGTCGGCCGGAACTTCGCGTAACCCTGCTCGACCGCCTCGGCGTCGCGGACGTCGGCGACCACGGCGTGCATCGACAGCGCCGGGTACTGGGCGACCAGCTCGTTGTGGACGTAGTAGAGCCCGTTCTCCGCGTGGTCCAGCAGGATCAGGCAGGCCGGGCTGAAGCCCGCCACCTGGCGCGCCAGTTCGGATCCGATCGAGCCGCCCGCGCCCGTCACGAGCACGCGCTGGCTGCGCAGGAACTCGGCCACCTCCGTCAGGTGCAGATGCACGGGCTGCCGCCCCAGCAGATCCTCGATGCTCACGTCGCGCATCTGGGAGAGCGCCGAACGGCCGTGCTGCAGATCGGAGAGCCCCGAGAGCGTCTTCACCCGGACGTGCGCCTCGACGCAGAATCGCGCGATCTCGCGCACCACCTTCGCCGGCAGCGTGGGGTCGGAGACGATCACGATCTCCACCCGCTGCTCTTCGATCACGCGCGGCAGGTCGGCGATGCTGCCGAGCACCTTGACACCCTCGAGCAGGTGGCCGGAGAGATGCGGGTCGTCGTCGATGAAGCCCACCGGCTGCAGGACCTCGTTGCCCGCGGGCCCGCGGCGCATCTCGGTGATCAGGTGCATGCCCGCGTGCCCCGCGCCCACGACGACCGCCCGGCCGGCCCGCAACGGCACCGGGCCCAGCACGCGCTCGCGCGAGAGCCGCCAGGCGAACCGCACGCCGCCCATGAGCACGATCTCCCACAGCCAGATCAGCAGGATGAGGCTGCGCGGGAAGAGCAGGTCGTAGGAGAAGAGGCTGATGATCGCGAGCGAGAGGGCCGAGAGCGTGACGCCCTTGACGATCTGGAAGAGCGTCACCGTGCTGGCGTAGCGCCACAGCCCGTGATAGAGGCCCGCCACGTAGAAGCCGGCCAGCGAGAGCCCGGTGAACCAGGGCGCGGCCAGCAGGTAGCCGTGCCAGAAGTCCGCGGGCACGGTGCCCTCGAAGCGCAGCAGCAAGGCCCCCGCGAAGGCCAGCTGCAGCAGCAGCGAGTAGCCCAGCGTGAGGATCAAGAAGCGCTGCGTCTTCTTCATGGACTCGATCCTGCGGCGAGTGGTTGCTGCCGACCACGGCACAGCCTGACCCGAACCCGGGAGGAGGGACTTCGGCGAGGGGCGCCGGGCACGTGGTGGTCAGGGATGGCTGCGTGTAGCTCTGGATCCGATGCAGGTCCGGGTACGCGGTCCCATGGCCTCCGAACCCGCGCCCGCGGTCACCCGGGACGATCGGCTTGAGGCACTCCGAGAACCACCCAACGCGCACGGGAGTGAAGCTTCAAGAACGCACCCCGAACGCATGCATTCTATGGGCCACCAATCAGGGGTGTCAAGTAAAGCGACTGTAATGTGTTAGCCGAATCGCGGGCTGCAATCTGCAATGGGGATTGCACTTCGCACGAGGCCCCCGCCGAGGGCTGGGAAGTCACCCACGGCCCTGCCGGGCGCGCGCGCCTCATCGAAACGCCGCCCACCCCGGACCGGGCGGGCGGGAGCGGCTCAGGGATCGACGCCGCGGAGCCTCTCGAGCAGGTCGGCGGGCAGCGGCGGACCATCGGAGACCGAGAGGTTGTCCACCAGGTGGCGGGGGTCCGTCGTACCGACGATCGCCGAGGTCACACAGGGATTCTCGAGCACGAAGCGGAGCGCGGCATGGGGGCCGTGCCAGCCTTTCCAGTCGTGAAGGAACCGGAGGGAGCGGCCCTTCGCGACGTCGCGACGGAAGTTCTTGAGCGCCCGGAGCAGATACCAGATGCGCGCCCGTGACGTCGGCCGGAAGAGCGACGACTCGTAGACCACATGGGCCATCGGCGACCGCGCGAGCACCGCCTTGCCCGCAGCCTCCGCGAGCCGGGCGACGCGCTCGCTGTCCCGTTGATGAAGGATGTTGTAGGTCAGCATGACGCAGTCGAAGACCCCGAGCTCGATCGCCCTCGCGGCGAGCGCCGAATCGGTGGAGAGGCCGACGAAGCTCACGAGCCCCTCCTGCTTGAGCGCAGCGAGCGCCCCCAGCGTGCCCTCGTTCTCGAGGACGTCGGGGGACGGCGAGTGGAGCTGGACGAGGTCGAGATGGTCGGTTCGGAGATTCCCGAGGCTGGCCTCCACGGAGGCACGGATGCCGCCGGCGCTCCAGTCCTTCACGACCTGGCCCCGTTCGAGCCGCGAACCCACCTTCGTCGCCAGGAAGACGCCATCCCGCCGCCCCCCGAGGATCCTCCCGAGGCGCGGCTCGGCATTCCCCCCGGAGTAGTTCGGCCCCGTGTCCAGCAGGTTGACGCCGTGCTCGAGCGCGAGGTCGACGATCTCGGCGGCCCGCTGCTCGGGGAACGAGCGGAGCCCCCAGTAGCCACCGCAGCCGAGCCCGATCTCCGAGACCATGACCCCGGTGTTCCCGAAACTGCGCTTGGCGACGGTCAAGTCCTGTCTCCTCCCTCTGCGAGACCTCGTCCGCGGTCGACGGCCGGAGCGGGCCTGGCGACGGCCCCGCTGCGAGACTCCACCGTCACGGCCAGGTCAGTGCCCATGCCGGGGGTACGATGAAGCCCGCGGAGGTTGCTCCGCGGGCGGGCGTTCACAAGGCTGGTAGCGCTACGGGGATTCGAACCCCGGTCTGATGGCTGAGAACCATCTGTCCTAGTCCCCTAGACGATAGCGCCACGAAACAGGCGGGGAATCTATCCACCGGTACGGAGAGCGTCAAGCGCCTCCTGCCGCTCGCATCCATCGGCGATCGGAGCGCTGAGCGCTGCCAGCGTCCATGGACGCCGCAGGCGCGCGTACCGAAGAGATGGCTGCCCGGCAAGGATTCGAACCTCGACTAACTGGTCCAGAGCCAGTCGTGCTACCGTTACACCACCGGGCAATCAAGGCGATGCGGCAGGAAATGTAACCCAAGGCCGCCGTCCCGGACAAGGAGCCGAATCAAGCCGTCTAAAATGTAACCCGTGGGTGGATC